>NZ_CP022655.2:275000-575000 GCF_002243345.2 Paenibacillus sp. RUD330 | reverse complement strand
TCCGCGCCGAGCCAGGTAACGCTCCAGCCCGTTGCGGCGCAGCTTGCACGCCGGGCATTCCCCGCAGCCGTCGGAAGGGATGCCATTGTAGCAGGTCAGCGTTTTTTCCCTGACGTAATCGAAAGCTCCCAGCCGGTCCGACAGCTCCCACACCTGTTCCTTGTCCAGCCACATGAGCGGCGTCTCGATGACGAAATTCTCCTCCATCGCCAGGTTGAGCGTCACGTTCAGCGACTGGATGAAAATGTTCCGGCAATCCGGATAACCGCTGAAGTCCGTCTCGCACACTCCGGTGACAAGCGTGCCCGCTCCGACTCCTTTGGCCAGCACGGCGGCGAACGACAGGAACATCAGGTTGCGTCCCGGCACGAACGTATTCGGGAGTCCTCCTGTCGCGGGAGCGTCCGCTACCGCGAGGTCCTCCCTTGTCAGCGAGCTCGGAGCGAGCTGTCCGAGCAGGCTCATGTCCAGCATATGATGGCGGATGCCGAGTTCCGCCGCTATGGATGCGGCGCATTGGAGCTCCAACGCATGGCGCTGTCCGTACCTGAAGGTGATGGCCTCCACTTCCTCGTAACGCTCCAGCGCCCAGAACAGGCAGGTCGTGCTGTCCTGGCCTCCGCTGAACACGACGACCGCTTTGCCTTTTCTTTTTTCCAAACCGTTCATTTGCTTCAACTTCCCCTCTCCATGATGGCCGAAGAGAGAGCAGCGATCAACTCCATATCTCTGGATCCCGACCTGTACGGCTCTGCCATTCGAACAACCGCCGGCGGCGTCGCACCAAAGAAAACGGCGGAAAGCATGCCCCTGATGACAGAGGCTGCTTTCCGCCGAACGCAAAACACACGGATCCCCCGCGGGAATCGTGCGCCTTGTAGTTTTTTATAGAGGGAGTTCGCGAACCTCTCCCGGGCGTGGCCGGCCTGCGCCGCCTTCCCGGACTTCGTCTTCGGTTGTGTTTCTTGCCCAGCTAGCATACCACAGAGTATTCCGGGACGCTACGGCATGCAGCAGAGAAGGCTTCCTCCATGGAGGGCGGGCATCGCGGGGGCTGGGAAACGGGCGGACTTATGCTATAATTAGCCCCATTCAAACCATGCCGCCCGTACAGGGCCGGAGAAAGGAGAGGGCCATCCGCCATGAAGGCCGGCAGCTTCTACCGCACCTATATCCGCAACAACCTGTTCACCAAGCTGCTCGCCACCTTCTCGGCCATTGCGGTGCTGGCGATCGTGACCCTCTCCTATCTGCTCTATGCGGTGATGGCGGGCTCCATCGAGCGCGACATTGTCGGCAACCAGCGGCGCGCCATGGAGAGCGTCAGCGGTTATCTGACCGCCAAAAACGACTCGGTCCAACGCATGGTCTCCGACATTTACCAGGACACGGCCCTCTCGCAAAACGTGTCGTATCTGCTGGAGCATCCGTTCGCGGATTACTTCCGCTTCCGCATCGACCGTTATGCGGACGAGCCGCGCGCCGGCTTCGGCAATGCGCTGACTTACTTCCAGCGCAAAGCGGAAGGCGACGCCGACATCCGGGACCTGCTGCTGTACAGCTCCGGCGTCCAGTATCTATACGCCTACCGGAGGGAGGGCAATCCCCAGCTGCTGCAGCTGAACTCGGCGCTGTCCTACATTCCCGACGCGATGGCGCTGGAGACGCCGCCGGTAAGCCTTCCAAGCCCCTGGGTCCGTTCCGGCCTCGCGCTGGAGGACAAGCGGCTGTACGCGGTCCGATCCGCGATCAACGATTCCTCCACGCTGCAGAACATCGGACAGCTGCTCGTCTATTACAGCTCCGACGGCATCCAGCGGGCGCTGGCATCGTACGCGGACGTCCTCAAGGGCTACCTTCTCGTGCTGACGCCGCAGGGACAGGTCGTGTTCGACTCCTCGGGCGCCTACTACGGCAAGGTCTATCCGTACGCTTCCCGCATCAGCGCCCTATCCCCCTCTGCGGAGCTGGAAGAAACGTCGCTCGTATCGGTGCTTCCCGAAAGCGCGGCAGGCTTCAACGTCGTCAGCGTCGTTCCCAAGTCTGAAATAAGCGAAGCGACGGAAAGCATGCGGCGGACCGTGCTCGGCGTAAGCGCGGTGTGCATCCTGTTCGCGGTCGCCCTTCCCTCGATCGCGGTATTCAGCGTCGCACGGCGGACGGGAAGCCTGGTCCGACTCATGAGACGGGTCGAGACCGGCGACATGGCCGGCCGCATCCACGATCCCCGCGGAGACGAGCTCGGCCAGATCGCCAGCGGCTTCAACCGGATGCTCGACCAGCTGGACCGCCATATCGAACAGGAATACAAAGCGGAAATCAGGCAGCGGAATACAGAGCTGTCCGCCCTGCAGGCGCGCATCAATCCTCATTTCCTCTCCAATACGCTGGAGGTCATCCGGATGAGGGCCGTCTCGCAAGGCGCGGACGACGCCGGGGAAATGATCTACAGCCTGTCCGTGCTGTTCCGCAGCATGGTCAGCAGCCAGAGCATCGTGCCGCTGCGGGAGGAGCTGGAGCTCGGGAGGCAGTACCTGGAGCTGTTCCGGATCCGCTACAAGGACCGGTTCTCCTATGGAATCGAGATGTCGGGCCATATCGGGGGCCGCGGAGTCATCAAGCTGTCGCTGCAGCCGATCATCGAAAATTACATTGTGCACGGGCTCGATCCGGAGCGCGGCGACAACCGGTTTTCCATCAAGGCCGAAGCTGTCCGCGGAATGATCGTCATTACGCTCGTCGACAACGGCAGGGGCATGGAGCCGCAGCGGCTGGAAGAGGTGCAGCGGAGCCTGCGGATTCCGCTTCCGGACGAGGCCGAAGGCTCGTTCGGCCTGCACAGCGTGTCGGAGAGGCTGAGGCTTGTCTATGGGCCCGAAGCCGGCCTGTCCATCGCCGGCGAGCCTGGCCAAGGAACGACGGTCATCATCCGGTTCCCGGACGAACTCGAGGAGGAGAGAAGCTGATGTATCGGGTCATGCTCGTCGATGACGAGCCTTTTATTGTGGAAGGCCTGCAGGATGCGATCGACTGGTCGGCCTTCGATCTGGAGATCGCCGCGGTCGCGGGCAGCGGCAAGGCGGCGCTGGAGCTGCTGAAGAAGCAGCCCGTCGATCTGCTCGTCACGGATATCACGATGCCCGGCATGTCCGGGCTCGAGCTGATTCGGGAAGCGCGGGCGATTGTGCCCGGAATGAAAGCCGTCATCCTGAGCGGCTACAACGAGTTCGACTATCTCAAGGAAGGCATGACGCTCGGCATCGAGAACTACCTGCTGAAGCCCGTCAACTTCAAGGAGCTGCGGGCGACGCTGGCTGCGACGGCAGCCAAGCTGGACGCGGAGGAGGAGCCTTCCGAGCTTTCACTGTCCGAGGAAGAGATCGGCATTCTCAAGGACCGCATCCTCTACCGCTGGATGCGCGGCGAGATCGATCCCGCCGAGCTCGCCCAGCGGGCGGAGCTGCTCGGCCTGCGGCTGGACAGGCCGTGGCTGACGTCGGCCGTCGTCCGCGGAACCGGCGAGAGCGTCTCCGCGTTGAGGAAGCGGGTCCGCACCCTGCTGCCGGCCGATTCCCGCTCGCTCAGCTTCGCCGACCTCGACGGCGACCTCGTCCTGCTGTTTCCGTCGGATACGGCGGATGCGGGAAGAGCAGCCGCCCGGAGCGCGCTGGAATTGTTGTCCGCAGCCGGAGGACTGCGCCTCTCGCTCGGGACGGCGGAGCGGATCGGCGCGCTGGAGCAGCGCAGCTACGCGCTCGCGAAGAAAGCCCAGGATTATCATCTGCTGCATGAAGGCAGTCCGATTCTGGACGCCGCCGACCTGCGCGAGCAGCCGGGAAGCGGCGAAGCGCTGGAGATCGGCAATGGCGACTACTCCCGCATGCTGCTCGCCCGCGATACGGACGCGCTCTATGGCCGCGTCGACGAGGATTTCCGCCGTTTCCAGCGGCTTGAAGGCGCGACGCCGGAGCTGCTCCAGAGCGCGGCGATCGAGCTGGTCGTCGCGTTCCGCCTGGAGCTGCGGGATATGCGCGGCGGCGAGCAGGCGCAGGAGGTGCTGTTCCGGTTCAAGAAAACGCTGGACCGGATCGGCAAAGCCTCCTCCCTGGAGGAGCTGACGGATGCAGTCAAGGCTTACGCGCATTTCACGATGGAGCAGCTGCAGCGCAGCGACCGCGTGCCGGTCGTGAACCAGGTCATCCAGTACATTGCCGGGCATTACCGCGAGGCGCTGTCGCTGAAAACTCTCGGAGCCGCGCACCGCATCCATCCGGCTTATCTGGGGCAGCTGTTCAGCAAAGAAACCGGCTCCGGCTTCTCCGAGTATTTGAACAAGTACCGGATCGAGAAGGCGAAGGAGCTGCTGAAGGATACCGACGACAAGGTGGCGGATATTTCCCGCGAGGTCGGTTACGTGGAAACGGGATATTTTTACAAGCAATTCAAAAAATATGTGGGCATCTCGCCCAACGAATATCGGGAGCTGCGGCATTAGCAGCTCTCTTTCTTTAGTTTCGACACCGGATTCATAATTTGTCGCCTATTTGTAACGGCTTTCATCCGGTAAGGTGAGGATAAGCAGTTCAACACAGACAGAAGCAAAGGGAGGATTCACCGGCATGAAAAAGAGATCCCCGAAAGCCATGGGCGCGATCGCCCTCATCCTTACCGCAGCCTTGACCGTAACGGCCTGCGGCAAAAGCGGCGGCGCCGCGGAAGGAACCGCAGAAAAACCGGTCAACCTGATCTGGTACACGATCGGCGTTCCGCAGAAGGATACCGACAAGGTCATGGCTGAAGTCAACAAATACACGGCCGAGAAAATCGGCGCGACCGTTACCCTGAAGCAGATCGACTTCGGCGACTACAGCCAGAAGATGGGCGTCATGACCGCTTCCGGCGAGCCGATGGACATTCTGTTCACCTCTTCCTGGGCTTTCGACTACGTGCAGAATGCCCGCAAAGGCGCCTTCTACAAAATCGACGACCTGCTGAAATCGGATGGAAAAGGCATCGTGGACACGCTGGACCCGGCCTTCCTCGAAGGCTCCAAGGTCGACGGCCACAACTACGGCATTCCGGCCAACAAAGAGCTGCCGGCCCAGACGGTCTACCGCTTCAACAAGCAGAACCTGGACAAGCTCGGCCTGGACTTCAAGAACGTGAAAACGCTCGAGGACCTCGAGCCGATCCTGAAGGCGAACAAGGAAAAAAATCAAGGCGTGCTCGGGCTGAAGATGGACAACAACTTCACTCCGTTCGTTCCTTACGACTACATCATCCAAGGCCTGCCGATGGCTGTCGCGCTCGACGGCGACAACAGCAAGATCGTCAACGTGCTCGACACGCCGGAGATGAAGCAGGCTCTGACGACGATGCACAGCTACTACAAAGCAGGCTACATCTCGCCTGAAGCGGCCACGACCACCTCGACCAACGATGTCGAGAAAACCGGCAAATGGCTGATCGACCTCGCGACGACCCAGCCGCTCGCCGACAACACCTGGAGCGCCAGCCTCGGCTACCCGATCGAATCGACGCCGGCCGGCCCGTCCATCATCTACAACTGGTCCGTCATGGGGTCCATGCAGGCGATCTCGGCCAACTCCGAATATCCGGAGAAAGCGATGCAGTTCCTGAACCTGCTCAACACCGACGCCAAGCTGCGCAACATGGTCGACTCCGGCATCGAGGGCACGCACTACAAGATGACCGGCGACAACCGGATGGAGAACCTTCCTGAAGCCAAAAACTACGACATGCCGACCTTCTCGCTCGGCAACGTCATGCTCACGTACCTAAACCCGGGCGACCCGGACAACAAGTGGGACGAGTTCAAGAAATTCAACGACGAAGGCAAAAACGCTCCTACGCTCGGCTTCAACTTCGACACCTCCAAGGTCGCGAACGAAATCGCCGCTCTGCAGAACGTCAAAGCCGAGGTATGGGCTCCGCTCATGACCGGCACCGTCGACCCTGCCGGCTACCTGCCGCGCGCCAACGAAAAGCTGAAAGCGGCCGGCCTCGACAAGATCATCGCCGAAGCCCAAGCCCAGCTGGACGCCTGGAAAGCTTCGAACAAGTAAGAACGCAACCACTCCGGGCGAAGGCAGTTTCTTCGCCCGTTTTCTTTTGCCTGAAAACGCACGCATGAAAAGGAGGCAACCCCATGAAAGGATTGGCCGGCTTCTTCCGCGACCTGGGCCGCAACAAAGCGATTCTGCTGATGGTGCTGCCGGGAGCGCTATGGTTCCTCATCTTCTCCTACATTCCGATGGCCGGAACCATCCTGGCCTTCAAGGAGTACCGGATCAGCCGCCACGGCTTCCTCCGGAGCGTCCTCGACAGCGACTGGGTCGGACTGTCGAACTTCAAGTTCCTGTTCAGCACCAGCGACGCCTGGGTCATCACCCGCAACACGCTGCTCTACAACATCGTCTTCATCGTCCTCGGCCTCATCGCCTCGGTCGCCATGGCGATCGTACTCTCCGAGATCGTCAACAAACGCCTGTCCAAGCTGTACCAGACCGGCATGTTCCTGCCCTACTTCCTCTCCTGGGTCATCGTCGGCTACTTCGCCTTCAGCTTCCTCAGCCTGGACAAAGGCCTGCTCAACCAGATCCTTTCCTCCATCGGAATCGACCCGGTCAACTGGTACAACAACCCGGCCTATTGGCCGTTCATTCTTGTCTTCATCAGCCTGTGGAAGGGAATCGGCTACAACAGCGTCGTGTATCTGGCGTCCATCATGGGCATCGACCGCTCCCTCTACGAGGCTGCGATGATCGACGGCGCGAACAAGTGGCAGCAGATCCGCAACGTCACGATTCCGATGCTGAAGCCGCTCATGACGATTCTGACTCTGCTGGCCATCGGCAAGATCTTTTACGCCGACTTCGGCCTGTTCTACCAGGTGCCTCGCGATTCCGGCACGCTGTACTCCGTCACCAACGTCATCGACACCTATGTCTACCGCGGCCTGAAAACGACCGGCGAGTTCGGCATGGTCACGGCTGCCGGCCTCTACCAGAGCTTTGTCGGCTTCACTCTCGTGCTGCTGTCCAATTGGGTCGTCCGCCGCTTCGACAAGGACAACTCTCTGTTCTAAAATGCGGCTTCACCGGTTGCCGCGCATGAGGATGACTGCTGGAATGCGGCTTCGCCGGTTGCTGCATGAAGGATGACTTCGAAGGCTGCGGGTTCTTCCGATCGCTCTTGCCCCCAGGTTAGTTGATCGAGGAGTTGGCGGTGCTAACCCGGGGGCAAATGCGAACGCTCCGCTTCTCCAGAATCCCGCCGCCTTCTCCGTCCTCATGCGGACTTGAGGCCAGGCCTGCCTTTGCAACGGAGCGCCGCAGACGGCTCTCCAGCTTACGAATTGCGGCTTTCGCCGGCTTTGGCCTCTCCGTCCCAGCTTTGCCGGCATTGCCTCTCCATCCCAGCTTCGCCGGCATTGCGACTCCGCCCCTCAGACAGCCGCTTTGCACCACAGGCTTGACTGTCTGAAGCAGCCTGTTCGGGCTTAAGCCGCAGGTTGTGCAGGCTTCGCCTGTCTGCCCTTCGGATTCACCCGCTTCGCTGTGCGGGCATTGCATTCCAGTTCCGACTCACCAGGTTGCGGCGTCGAGCTTGGCTGTCCAGTCTTCGTCGACTAGGCTACGGCCCTTTCTACCCTGCCAGCCCCCGCCTTCCATGAACTCGGAAGGCGGCCACCCTATTAATAAGGGGGAGGGCGGCGGTTGGGGTTTTCAAACCGGGGAGCGGAGCGGGCAGAATCGTTCTGCAGAAGCTTTGCCGGCGACCTTGGCGCCCATCGGAGATGGGGTGCGGGTGGGAGATGGCGAAGCGTTCCCCTTTGAAGACCGGATGCTGACCCTGACAAGGGGTAGGGAGATGAAGAGCATCCGGGGTTCAACAGGGATCGGAGGAATGATCTGCCGGCGGAGCGGATGGGGTTTGAAGGTGTTTTGCCTTTGCCTTTGCCTTTGCCTTTGCCTTTGCCTTTGCCTTTGCCTTTGCCTTTGCCTTTGCCTTTGCCTTTGCCTTTGCCTTTGCCTTTGCCTTTGCCTTTGCCCGATCTACCCGCACCACCAAGCAACCAACAAGCCGCCCTCCAAGCGGCACGAAAGGAGTTTCCCCCATCATGGCCAAAGCAATGCCCGTCCGGAAACCCCGGGACTTCCAGAAGCTGTCGGCCGGCTGGAATGTCGTCTTCAACATCATTGCCGCCGTTTTCGCCCTGGCCTGCGTGTTCCCGTTCGTCTTCATCGTCATCATCTCGTTCACCAAGGAATCCAGCCTCGCTGAGAACGGCTACCAGATCATTCCCGAGCATTGGAGCCTGGAAGCTTACCGCTATGTCTTCCAGAACGGCGACGCGCTGCTCCGCTCCTATGGCGTCACCATTCTCGTGACGGTCGTCGGCACCGTGCTCGCGCTGCTCGTCGTCACGCTGTACGCATACGGCATTTCGCGCAAGACGTTCAAATACCGGAATTTCTTCGGCTTCTTCGCTTTCTTCACGATGCTGTTCAACGGCGGCCTCGTTCCGACCTACATCGTCGTGACGCAGATGCTCGGCCTCAAGGACTCCGTCTGGGCGATGATTCTGCCTCTGATGGTCAACGCCTTCTACATCCTGATCATGAGGACGTTCTTCAGCACGATGGTTCCCGACGCCATCATCGAATCCGGCAAGATCGACGGCGCCGGCGAATTCCAGATCTTCTGGAAGCTCGTCCTGCCGCTGGCTCTGCCCGGACTTGCCACGATCGCCTTGTTCAGCACGCTCGGCTACTGGAACGACTGGTTCAACGCCCTGCTGTACATCGAGAATCCCAACCTCGTGCCGCTGCAGTCGATGCTCATGCGGATCGAGACCAACATGCAGTTCCTGTTGACGCAGGCGTCGAGCAATTCCTCCCTGGCGTCCAATCTCCAGAACATGCCGCAGGATACTTCCCGCATGGCGATGGTCGTGCTCGCCACCGGCCCGATCATCCTCGCCTACCCGTTCTTCCAGCGTTATTTCGTGCAAGGATTGACGATCGGAGCGGTCAAAGAGTAAGCTCGCTGCGAAGAAGCCGAACAACCTGCACGATCGCCATTACCGATTCCACCCCGACAAGGAGCCTGATCATTCCATGGAACAATTCCGCCTTCCCAAAATCCCGATGCCGAAGCTGGAGACGCCTGCCGCCGTGCAGGCTGTCCTGGAGGAAGCCGGCCAGCGCCTCGCGCATCGGCCGAAGCTGCTCGAGCTTTTCCGCAACTGCTTCCCTAACACGCTGGATACGACGACCAAGCTGATGGCTGACAGCACCACCTTCGTCATCACCGGAGACATCCCGGCCATGTGGCTGCGCGACTCCGTCGAACAGGTCATCCAGTACGTTCCTCTGGCCAAGGAGGATCCCGACCTTCAACGGATCATTGAGGGCCTGATCAAGCGCCACATGAACATGATCCGGATCGACCCTTACGCCAACGCCTTCAACGAAACCAGCAACGACTGGCATTGGAACACGATCGACGTGACCGACATGGGACCTTGGGTATGGGAGCGCAAGTTCGAGCTCGATTCCATCTGCTTCTCGTTCCGCCTCGCCTACGCCTACTGGAACGAGACGAAGCATACCGCCATCTTCGATACGGACTTCAAGCTTGCAATGAGGACGGCGATCGATCTGTGGAAAACGGAGCAGCGGCATTTCGAGCAGTCTCCATACCGCTTCACCCGGAACAACGGCATTCCCACCGATTCGCTGCGCAACAGCGGCCTCGGCATGCCGGTCAACTATACGGGCATGATCTGGTCGGGCTTCCGCCCGAGCGACGATGCCTGCGACTTCCATTACAACATCCCGGCCAACATGTTCGCCGTCGTCACGCTGAGGCAGATGCGTGAGATCGCGGAATGGGTATTCCGCGACATGGCGATGGTGCAGGAGCTGGCAGACCTCGAAGCGGACGTGAACCACGGCATCCAGCTGTACGGAGTCTACCGCCATCCCGAATTCGGTCCTATCTATGCGTATGAGACCGACGGCTTCGGCAACTACTGCCTGATGGACGATGCCGGCACGCCGGGCCTGATGTCGATTCCTTACGTCGGCTATACGTCCGAGGACGATCCGATCTATCTCAACACGCGCCGCTTCGCGCTGAGCAAGGAAAATCCGTTTTATTACGAAGGCGCCAAGGCCAAAGGCATCGGCAGCCCCCATACGCCTTCGGGCTACATCTGGCATATGGCTCTTTCCATGCAAGGCATTACAGCTGTATCGGCCGAGGAAAAGCTCGCCATGATCGACATGCTGGAGTCCACCGACGCGGACACCGGGTTCATGCATGAAGGCTTCCACTCCGACGATCCTGCTGTATACACACGCAGCTGGTTCGCCTGGTCCAACAGCCTTTTCTCTCAGCTCGTATACCGGGCGATGAAGGACGGCTTGCTGGACGCCTGAACCGATTGCCGCTATTCCGGCCCTCGTGCCGTCACTCCACTTCGCAACGAAAGGACGTGCTCCCCATGAGCAAGCGCACCGCGCATCTGATCTCGCATACGCACTGGGACCGGGAATGGTACCTCCCCTACGAGAAGCATCATGTCCGTCTCGTCCAGCTCGTCGACACCCTGCTGGACACGCTGGAGAACGATCCCGGCTACCGCAGCTTCTTCCTCGACGGCCAGACGATCATCCTGGAGGACTATCTCCAGGTCCGGCCGGAGAACCGCGAACGCCTCCAAGCGTTGATTACCGCCGGCCGCATCGGGATCGGTCCCTGGTACATTCTGCAGGATGCCTTCCTCACGAGCGGCGAAGCCAATATCCGCAACCTGCAGATCGGCCATGAGGATGCCGCCCGCTGGGGTCCGGTATCCAAGATCGGCTACTTCCCCGACACCTTCGGCCTCGTCGGCCAGACGCCGCAGCTGATGGCGCAGGCCGGCATCGACAACGCGCTCTTCGGACGCGGCGTCAAGCCGACCGGCTTCAACAACGAGGTCGGAGAGTCGACCGCCTTTGAAAGCTCCTTCTCCGAGCTCATCTGGGAAGGGCCGGACGGCTCCCGCGTGCTCGGCATCCTGTTCGCCAACTGGTATTCCAACGGCAACGAGGTTCCGGTGCAAGCCGAAGAAGCCCGCGCCTACTGGCAGCGCAAGCTCGCCGACGCCGGCAAATACGCTTCGACGCCGCATCTGCTCTTCATGAACGGCTGCGACCACCAGCCGATCCAGACCGACCTGGCCGAGGCGATCCGCATGGCAGGCGCGGTAGAGCCCGATGTGACCTTCATCCACTCCAACTTCCCGGACTATCTGCAAGCCGTCCGCGAGTCGGCGGGCGAGCGGCCTCTGTCGGTCGTGCAGGGCGAGCTGCGGAGCCAGCGCACGGACGGCTGGGGGACGCTCGTCAACACCGCCTCCTCCCGCGTCTACCTCAAGCAGATGAACGCCCGCGGCCAAGCTCTGCTGGAGCGCGCTGCCGAGCCGCTCGCGGCCTACGGACATCTGCACGGCAAGGATTACCCGCATCATCTGTTCACGTACGGCTGGAAGCAGCTCATGCAGAACCATCCGCATGACAGCATTTGCGGCTGCAGCGTGGACGAGGTCCATCGGGAGATGGTCTCCCGCTTCGACAAGAGCCGCCATGTGGCGGAAACCATTCTCGACGAGACGGCTCGATTCCTGGCCGACGCGGTGGATACCCGGGTTTTCGGCACCTATGGCTCCGATGCCCTGCCGTTCGTCGTGAACAATACGACGGGATGGAGGCGCGGCGGCACCGTATCCGTAGAGCTCGACGCGGCACGGATTTACTTCCGGGACGGCATTCCGATTCCGGAGATGAACGCCTGCATCCGCGAGCTCGGACTGGAAGGCCGGATACTCGTAGACGATCAGGGGAATCCTGTTCCGTGCACGATGGAGGATCTTGGCCTGCAATTCGGCTATGACCTGCCGGACGATGCATTCCGCCAGCCTTACCAGGCCCGCCGGGTGCGCCTGACCTTCCGCGCTGACGCCGTTCCGGCGCTCGGCCACCGTGCCTACGCCTGGGTAAAAAGCGAGCAGGCTCCCGAGCGGCAGCCTTCCCTTCTTCAAGGAAGCGCCGTGCTGGACAACGGCCTTCTTCGCGCCGAAGTCGCCGAGGACGGCAGCTTCGCCTTGACGGATCTCGGCACCGGTCGGGTATATGCCGATCTCGGGGTATATGAGGACAGCGGCGACATTGGCAACGAGTACATGTTCATGGCGCCGAAGGGCGTTGAGCCGCTGACCACGAAGGGCCTGCAGGCTTCCGTCCGCATCGTCGAGGACGCTCCTTACCGGGCCGCATTGGAAATCGTCCACGAATGGGATGTGCCCTCATCGGCAGACGAGCTTCTGGAGCGCGAGCAGCGGGAAATCGTCTATTATCCGGAACGCCAGGCAGGCCGCTCCGAGCATACGGTCAAGCTCCGCCTGACGACGACCTTGTCGCTGGAGCAGGGAAGCAGACGGCTGGACATCGTCTCCTCCTTCGACAATCAAGCCAAGGACCACCGGGTACGCATGCTGTTCCCGACGGATCTCGAGACGTCCGTGCACACGGCCGACTCCATCTTCGAAGCCGCCTTGCGGGACAACGAGCCTTCCGCCGAATGGACCAACCCGAGCAACACGCAGCATCAGATGGCCTTCGCCGATGTCAGCGGCCTGGCCGCGGACGGCGCGCGCGCCGGACTTGCGGTGGCCAACAGCGGGCTGAACGAGTATGAGGTGCTCCGCGACGGCCGCAATACGATTGCGGTCACGCTGCTCCGCTCGACCGGAGAGCTCGGCGATTGGGGATGGTTCCCTACTCCCGAAGCCCAGTGCATCGGTCCGCATGAAGCGCGCTTGGCGCTGATTCCGCATGGCGGCGATGGAGCCGCCGAGGGTGCGTATGCCGAGGCCTACCAGTTCGAGACCCCTTGGACGACGGCTCAGACCGGCATCCATCCGGGCACGCTTCGGCCTGTCGATGCCGCCCTGGCATGGGACGGCGAAGCTCTGGCTTTCTCCGCCTTCAAAATCAACGCCGTCGGCGACGTCATGGCCCGCTGGTACAATTTGAAGCGCGAGCCCGCGAAGCTTGCCGTCCAGGCTCCGGCCGGATCTACCGGCTGGTACAAGAGCGGCGTGCTCGAGCAGGCCGCAGCCGCGTCCGAATTGGACGCCGGACGCCGCGCCGAGCTTCCGGCCGGTCCTGCGGAGATCATAACGCTTGGTTTTTCGCATCGAACTCATTCCTGATCCTCGAACAACGCCAAAAAAGACCCGGGAGCTTGTCCCGGGTCTTTTTGGCCTGCTTGTCCTTATCCTATGCGCGGAACCGCTCTGAACACGTTGATCGTGGAGCCCTGGGCTTGTACGACCGCAAGCCCGAGTATGGTCGTGATGAGATCGGCAAGGTCGATGTCGCCCGCATCCGCGATGAAGGCTACCGTGCCGCCGCCTGCGGGGAAGCCGTTGCAGCCGACGATATAGAGCTGGCCTGGAGCGACGTTGAAGATTTTCGTGCCGATGCTGCCGTCGCCGGGGAACGCGCAGCCTCCTTTGGCGGTGTCGCCCACCTCCGTAAGAACAATGACATTGCCTAGCGTTGGAACCGGAACCGTAATCGCCATTTGGACTACCCTCTTTCTTTTGAAGTTAAGAACAGGGTATGTCCCTCTGGCAATCTATGAACCGGACTTCTGCGGAAATCGATCGATCCATAGACTGTCCTCTAGCTGTTCGACTCCGCTTCCCATTCCCGGCTTAGAATGCCCATGCTGATCCGGTCATAGAGGCGTCCGTCCCGCCAGACGGCCTCTCGGGCTCTGCCTTCGTGGCGGAAGCCCGCCTTTTCGTAGGCTCGGATGCCGCCTGCGTTGTATTCGATCACATCCAGGCCGACACGGTGCAGGTTGAGCTCGTGGAAGGCATAGCGCAAAATGACCCGCAGCGCGTCCGAGCCGTATCCGCGGTTACGGTTCATGGCCTCCCCGATGCCGATCGCCAGCATCCCGGCGCGGTTGTTCCATTCGATGCTGTGGATGGCCGCGAACCCGATCAGCTCGTCGCCTTCAAGCTCCCGCAGTCGGAAATAGACTTCCTTGGAGCCGGGCTCCGACTCCGATTCCATCTGCTTTTCCGTAGCCGGCACCGCGTGCTCCGTATCGACATTTCTCAAATAATCGGAGTCCTCCATCCACAGCGCCATCGTCGCGACATCCTCCGGCCTTGGAGCGGCTAGCCGGATAAGCTCTCCTTCAAACAAATTCGGCCTCAGCCCCATATCCATTCCTCCTGTTGGTCTGTTTCTCTTAGAGCAGATACCTCAAGTATACGTAGATGCTCGACAGCGCGACCGAGAGCAGCATGAGCGGGAAGCCGTATTTCAAAAACGTCAGGAACCGGATCGGATATCCCTCCCGGGCCGAGATTCCCGCCGCCACGAGATTGGCGCTCGCCCCGATCAAGGTGCCGTTGCCGCCCAGGCAAGCCCCGAGCGCCAGGCTCCACCAGAGCGGCTCCAGGTTGTCGATTCCCATGCTCCCCATGTCCTGGATAAGCGGAATCATCGTGGCGACGAACGGGATATTGTCCAGAAAGGCAGAGGCGATCGCACTGAGCCATAAAATCAGCATGGACGCGGATTTCATGTCGCCGCCGGTCAGATCCACGGCGTTTTCCGCCAAACGGCCGATGACGCCCGTGTCGACCAGCCCGCCCACAAGGACGAACAAGCCGATGAAGAAGAACAGCGTCGGCCATTCCACCGCGGCGAGGGATGCCTCCAGCATGCGCTCTCCGGTGAGCAGCAGCAGGATGAACGCTCCTGTCAGCGCCACGGTCGCGGATTCCAGATGCAGAGCTTGATGCAGGAAAAAGCCCGCGATCGTAAGTCCAAGCACCGACAGCGACTTGATGAGCAGCTTCCGGTCATGCAGCAGGCCTTCCTCCTCCATCTCCATCAGTCTCGCCTTCAGCTCCGGCGTCGTGCGCAGCTGCTTGCGGAAGATGAGCATGAAGATCGGCACATAGACCGCCATGATGATGACGATGATCGGCGCCAGATTTTCGATGAAGGCAAGAAAGGTCAGCTCCTTGACTGCGCTTCCGATCATGATGTTCGGAGGATCGCCGATCAGCGTCGCGGTTCCGCCTACGTTGGAGGCGATCACCTGAGTGATCAGGAATGGAATCGGGCTGACCTTGAGCCGGCGCGTAATGCTGAACGTGACCGGGACGATGAGCAGGATCGTCGTCACGTTGTCGAGGAAGGCGGAACCCAGAGCCGTGACGAGCGCCAGCGCGACGAGAATGCGTATCGGCTCTCCCTTGGCCAGCTTGGCGGCCTTTATCGCCGCGTAGGCGAATATGCCGGTCTCGGCGGTGACATGCACGATGATCATCATGCCGATCAGCAGGCCGAGGGTATTGAAGTCGATATGCTCGACCGCCTTATGCTGCTCGACGAGGCCTGCGGCCACGACGATGAGAGCGCCCAGCATGGCGGCGATGGTACGGTGGATTTTTTCGGAAACGATGAACGCGTAGGTAAGCAGAAAAATAGCGACAGCCCATGCAGCCTGCAAAAAAAAGACCTCCTGATGATGACGAGAAATGGACAATCATTAAGCTTTCATGATTTTACCATAAAAAAGCGGATCTCTTTAAGCCATCTTCAGCTTCCGATTACTTCCAGCGAACAATCCAACCTCAAACTGGACTTGCAGGACAATCCGCAGCATGACGCGGCAAATCCCCGCTCCGACTGCGCGGTTGCCCGCCAATCGATTCCAAAGGAGAGAAATCATGTGAACAAAAGGTTGAAGCAAGCCGGAGCCGCGGCGCTGATAGCAAGCGCTCTGCTGCCCTCCGTTCCGGCAGAGGCCGCCGGAGCTCCGCCGGATGCGGTGCTGCAGCTGAAATTTGACGGCAGCGCTGCGGATTCCTCCGGAAACAACGTTTCCGTCGCTGTGGCCGGCAGCCCGTCGTACACAGCCGGCCGGATCGGCCAGGCGCTGGAATTCAGCTCCGCGGGCCAATATGTCGATCTTGGCCGGAGCGCCTCCACGACCTTCGGCAGCGCGACCGATTACAGCGTCTCGTTCTGGCTGCAGGCGAGCGGATCCGTAACCGGCGATCCGGTCATCATCGGCAACAAGAACTGGTCGACCGGAGCCAATGCCGGGTGGGTCATCGCCCTTCAGGCGAACGGCTCCATCAAATGGAATTACACACCGGCAGGCCAGAGCCGCTCCGACGCCTATATTCCCGGCGCCGCGGACGGCCAGTGGCATCTTGTCACCGTCACGCATGACCGCGACGGAAGCGCCAGGCTCTATAAGGACGGCACCATCGCCGCAAGCGCGGACATCGCCTCCAAGACGGGCAGCATCGACACGGCCTACAGCACACGGATCGCTCAGGATGCCACGGGCAGCTACGGCTCCGTGCTCAGGGCCAAGCTGGACGAGCTGCAGCTGTTCAAGCGTTCTCTAAGCGCGGAGGAAGTGCTCGCCCTGTACAACGCGGCTCCCCCTGTCCAAGGCGGATCGTCCCGCAAAGTGCTTGTGATCGGCATCGATGGAGCCCGTCCGGATGCCGTCCAGGCGGCAGATGCCCCCAATCTCCATTCCCTGGCGGCTGCGGGAGCTTACTCCTGGAACGCCCAGGCGAACGGCAGCAACACCTGGAGCGCCACCGGCTGGTCGACGATGCATACCGGCGTCTGGTACGGCAAGCACGGCGTCAAGGACAACTCGTGGACGGGCAGCCAGTTCGGCGCGTACCCGTCTCTCATGAAGAGAGCCGAGCAAGCCAAGCCTGCGCTGAACACCTCTTCGATCGTTCACTGGTCGCCGATCAACACGAATCTGGTCGACGGCATCGATCAGGAGATCAGCGTCTCCACGGATGCCGAAGTAGCCGCCGCGGCCATCGGCCAGATCAAGAACGGCAGTCCCGACCTCATGTTCCTTCAATTCGACGATGTCGACCATGCCGGCCATACGTACGGGTTCAGCCCGTCCGTTCCGCAGTATGGAGATGCCATCCATGCCGTAGACGGACAAATCGGCTCTATCCTCGATGCGGTCAAGAACCGCAGCACTTATTCCGGCGAGCAGTGGCTCATCCTCGTCTCCACCGATCACGGCGGCAAAGGCACGAGCCATGGAGGCAGCAGCGCCGAAGAGCGCACGATCTTCTACTTGGCCAGCGGCCCCGGCACGACAAAAGGGCCGATCGCCGGCACGGTCAACCAGACCGACGTCATGGCCACGGCGCTTTCCTACCTCGGCATTCCGCTCCAGTCCGCCTGGAACCTCGACGGCAAGCCGGCCGGCCTCGCAGGCTGACGGGATCTCTGTCCGGAAAGAAAAAAGGATGTCCTTGAGGCTCGCGCCTTTTCGGACATCCTTTTTGACGCTGTATATTGCGGCGGGCTCACATCTCCGCAGCGGTGCCGCTCGCGACAGCCGGAGCTTCCTGGACCGCGCCGCGCGTGGCCCACTTGCGGCTGCGCCACCGCAGCCAGCAGACGAAGCCGCGCAAGTATTCGTCCGCGATCATGCAGGCGTAGATCGCGACCAGCCCCCAGCCGAGATGGATGCTGAAGTAATAGGCGACGGCTACCGATACGCCCCACATGCTGACCGTGGAGATGACCATCGTGAAGCGGGTATCGCCGACCGCATTGAGGGAGTCGGCTATCGTCATGTTGAGCATCTTGCCCGGCTGCAGCAGCAGATTGAGACCGAGCAGGGAAGCGCAGATGGCCAGTATTTCGCTGTCCGAGGTGAACAGCCCCAGCATCTGCTTGCCGAACAGGAACACGAGCAGCGCGTTGCCGATGACGACCAGCTGGCCGATCCAGAGACCGGTATAGGCGCCCTTGTAGGCCTCCCGCATACGTCCGCCTCCGAACAAATGGGCGACCCGGATCTGAGTGGCAAGAGCGATCGAGAAGCCGATCAGGAAGCAGAACGACTCCAGCGTGTTCATGTATGTGCGCGCCGACAGCTCCTTGGCTCCGAGCGATCCGATGAACGTGAAGATGACGAGCTGGGAGAACACCCAGTTGGCCGAGTATACGCCGAGCGGCCAGCCGATCTTCATGACCTCGGAGAACAAGCCGCGGCTCCAGACCTTGATGTCGCCCCACCAGATGCGGCGCTCGAAGGCGAACAGGAACATGTAGAAGAGCAGCGCCGAAGCGAGCAGGCGGCTGACCAGCGTGCTGACGGCGACTCCCGTCAGTCCCCACTGCGGCAGGCCGAAAGCGCCGAAGATGAAGCCATAGTTCAAGATGATGTGGATGACGTTCATGCCTACGGCCGTATACATCGGTCCCCGCGTGTTGCCGGTGTTGCGGATCGCCGTGCTCAGCGTGCTCATGACGGCGATCAGGATCATGCCGCCGCCGACGATGGAGATGTAGCGGACCGCCATCGGAACCAGTTCTTCCGGCATCTGCAGCACCCGTGCGATCGGCGCCGGGAACAGGATCAGCACCGCGCTCAGCGCCGCGCCGATCAGAACCGTCGCCTTGAGCGCGATGATGGAGATCGTCCGGGCCTCCTCCTCTTTCCTTGCGCCCAGCTTCTGCGCGATCAGGATGCCGGCGCCGCTGGCGATGACCGTGAACAGGACCGTCATGGCATTGAACAGCTGATTGGAGAAGCCGACGACCGCTACGGCGTCATCGGACACTTTGCTGACCATCAGCGTATCGGCGGCCCCCAGAAGAAACTGCAGGAACAGCTCGATGAAGATCGGCCACGAGAGCGCCCACAGGGAATAATTACGGTTTTTCATTTATGCAACCTCCACCCCATATAACCCTGGCACGGATGCCCCGCACCGGGCTGATGAAAGCCCTTACTTCGCCCAAGCCGCCTAACAACCTAACTTATTAAGGATGATGCGGATTACAAGTGAGTATGGAGCTCATTAGTCAAACCAAATTATAAGTGCTATACTCGCTCTGAGGTATCAAGGATGCAACCTTAACTTTCAAAATTCCAACTTCATTTTCATTCCAAGTCAAAGGACAGAAAAGCCCATGAACCTGCTTCAGTTCGCTCTTCCGCCGCTCCCCTTCTATATCAGCAGCGGCCATGAAACCCATGGGCCGGGGCTGGTCCATGTCGATCGCCGCAATATCGGCGTGTTCGATCTGCTCGCCGTCAGGCAAGGGACGCTGCACATCGCGGAAGAGGACCGCCGTTATGCCCTCGGCGCAGGAGAGGCGCTCATCCTCCGTCCCGACGCCCATCACTTCGGCACCTCCCCTTGCACGGAGACGACCGAGTATTACTGGATGCACTTCGGCCATCAGGGCCATTGGACGGCGACCGACGAGCGGCTACCGCTCTACCAGAGCCAGCGGGATACGGCCGATTCCTCCGCCAGCGCGGCCTGGAAGATGACCGCCCCGCCCTTCTCCGTCCAAGTTCCGCAGCATTCGGTGCTGCTCCAGCCGGAGCAGGCCTTCGAGCTGCTGGAGCAGCTGACCGCCATCACGCAGAGCGGCCATATGGGCGGCGCTCTCTGGCGCCAGCAGATCCTGTTCCAGGAGCTGCTGCAGCAGCTGTCGGCAGCCATCGACGCCCGCTCCACCTCGCCTTCGGCCGCTTGCGCCACACAGGCGGCCGCCTATCTGCGCCAGCATTACGCCGAGGAGATCAGCGCCCGCGAGATGGCCGACAGCCTCAATTTCCACTCCGTCTATATCGCCCGCTGCATGCAAAAAGAGTTCGGCTGCTCGCCGAAGGAATATCTGCTCCGCTACCGGATCGGACAAGCCAAGCTGCTGCTTCTGCGCACCGACTATCCTGTCGCACGCGTCGCGGAGGAGGTCGGCTTCAACCAGGCGGCCTACTTCGCCTCCTGCTTCGCCAAGTACGAGGGCATCTCTCCGCGCAGCTACCGGCTGCGGTTCTCGCATGCGTGAAACTCGGCCCTCCATTTCGCACGACTTTTTTGCTCGACATTCGGGGATGGTTGTAGAAACATTCGGGGACTTCGACGGACATGGGGACTTCGACGGACATGGGGACTTCGACGGACATGGGGACATCGACGGACATGGGGACATCGACGGACATGGGGACTTCGAGGGACATGGGGAACATCGACGTAAATCGAGGGACTTCGAGGGACATGGGGAACATCGACGTAAATCGAGGGACTTCGAGGACATTCGAACCTATGGACGCACCGACACGCACCTTTACCAGATGCCGGAGCTCTGCAGTCCCCCTCACCGGGCGGGTCCCCCCGTGCTTGTTTGGATGGTCCGGCCCCTCGCATCGGACATACGTTCCGTTATTTAGGCGTATTCTTCATTTTTGCGCAATTATCGGACATACGTTCCGTTATTCCACCAAACAGAATCAGTATCCCAATAAGAATGAAGAAATAGCGGATCGTATGTCCGATCCGCTTCCATAATGGCTTCATTCCGCAAAATAGCGGATCGTATGTCCGATCCGGCTTCTTGCCGCAAGTCGAATCCGCCGCCCCTCTCATGAGGTGCCATGCATGCAAGCCGCCGCACTCCCACATTCAGCCATGCAACTGCCGCAGAACGCACAGCTGCACAGCTTCTTACATCTAGAGCGGGTTCACCTTCGCCTGGGAGCCTTTGCCGCTCGTCTGGATGCCGCTTTCCTTGCGGCCGGCTTCCTTCAGATCAGCCAGCAGCCGCTCCAGCACGGCCTTGGCGGCGGCGCCTTCCTTGGCTCCGGTAGCCTTGACGACAAGCTGCACGGCGCTGCCGCTCCGCAACAGCTTGTCCGCCTGCCGCAGCTTCGTGTCGTAGTCATGCTCCTCGATGTGCGCGGTAAAGCGAAGCTCTTTGACCTTGTCCCCGCTTTTGCCGCTCTTGCCGCCGGGGCTAGCCGCACCCTTCCCTGCCGCCTTGGAGTCCTGGCGAGTCTTGTCCTTGCCTTTCCCCTTCGGTGTCAGGCTGCATGGGGGCGGACTGCTCATGAGCGAGGTGCAGACGAGATCCGCACCTGCTGCCTTCGCCATCGAGAGCGCTTCCTCCCGGCTGACGATGCCGAACTTCTCCCCGTTCAGTCCCGTCAGCATCACCTCGAATGCTTTGATTTGCTCATTGATCAATACCGCCATGTCTGCTTCTTCACAACCTCTCTCCACTCCTATTCTGTTAGCATACCCGGCTGGCGCTCCGCATTCAATCCCGTTTGCGCTTCATGCGATTCTAGCCGCTCCTTTCCTTCATCCCTAATCCATCGCCCCTTCGTCCATTTGCCCCCTTATTCCCCATTCAAAAATGGTCCTTCTGTCCGTCCGTCCTTCTGTCCTTCTGCCCTTCTGGTCCTTCTGGTCCTTCTGGTCCTTCTGGTCCTTCTGTCCTTCTGTCCTTCTGTCCTTCTGCCCTTCTGTCCTTCTGCCCTTCTGTCCTTCTGTCCTTCTGTCCTTCTGCCCTTCTGCCCTTCTGGTCCTTCTGTCCTTCTGTCCTTCTGCCCTTCTGTCCTTCTGGTCCTTCTGCCCTTCTGTCCTTCTGTCCTGACGTTCTTCATCCCCCCCTTCTGCCATCATTCCTCTGCCCCACCGTCCCTCCTTCTGCTTGCCGTCCTTCGGCTCTTCAGTCCTCAGCCCTTCCCTGCGTCGCCCTCCATCTTTCCTTTGGCCTTCGTCAAATAGAGCACCAGATCGTCATCCACACGCACTTGACCGCCAGGCTCGACGGGACGGTTGCCGTACATGACGCCTTTTCCGTCGGGGACATAACCCCGTTTGACGTATAGCCTCTGGGCGCTGCCATAATCCGCATACAATCCGAATCCGATGCCGACCGTGCCGGACCCTTCATAAGCCTGCGCTTCCAGCGCTTCGATCAGCCGGCCCCCGATTCCCCGCCTCCTGAACGGCGGGATGACGTCGAAATTCTGAATTTCAGGAATCTCGTTCTCCGCAAAGTAAGGATAGTGGGATATGTACACCACATGCCCCCAGCCTGCGAAATCATGTTCATGAAGAGCCAGCAAAGTGAATCTTTCTCCCTTTTGGTTTTCTTCCCAGCAGCGTTCGATGTAGTCTTGAGGCTTGCCGACGTCGTGGCCGGACAGCCCTTCATATATGAGTCCGATGTCGCCCCGTGTCATGGGACGGATTACGATAGATGCTTCCATGGTCTCCTGCTCCTCCCGCGTTTATGTTATAGGTGCAATGGTATCACACGGGCGGCGCTCCGAATGGGAAAGAACGACTATGGTCAAATCCACCTGCCAGCTCCTCCGGTTAAACAACAAAAAAGAACCAGCCGAATGGCTGGTCCTGCATAACGGGAGCGCCCTCCCCTGGCATCCTTATTTCTGAACAGCTTCTCCCGCAAAAGCGCGCACGTCCAGCGGGGCCGCCATATAGGCCTGTGCAGCCTTCACGAACGACTGAAAATGCCCGCTGGCATTATGGGCGGCGACAGCCTCCGCATCTTGCCACAGCTCGACCATCGTGTACGAATGCTCCTGGTCCGTGTCCTTGAGCAAGCTGTACGAGACGTTGCCGGCTTCAGCTCGGGAAGCTTCCACCAGCGCCTTGGCGGCGCTTAGGAATTCGCTCTCCGCATCGCTTTTCACCTTGATGCCTGCATGGATGATAATCATGTTGTTTCCTCGCTTTCGTAGCCTGGCCGCGCTGTCGATGCCGACAGCCACAGCTTATGCTCTATGCTTGCCTGCCGCTTCAATCTGCGCCTCGCTCCAGCCCTCATGGCGACTTCAACTAAGCTGCCTGCGATAGCCGTCTCCCTATGCGCTCTTCTGTTCCATCATGCTTTCCCAGTGGTACAGCTCCGTCATGCTGGGGCTTCACTGAGCCTGCACCCTCGTCTTTCTACTCATGCTTCCACTCCGCCGCTGCTTCGTCCGCTACGCATGCTTCCACTCCGCTGCAGCTTCGTCCGCTACGCATGCTTCCGCTCCGCCGCTGCTTCGTCCGCTGCGCATGCTTCCACTCCGCCGCAGCTTCGTCCGCTACGCATGCTTCCACTCCGCTGCAGCTTCGTCCTTTACACATGCTTCCACTCCGCCGCTGCTTCGTCCGCTGCGCATGCTTCCACTCCGCCGCTGCTTCGTCCGCTGCGCATGCTTCCACTCCGCCGCAGCTTCGTCCGCTACGCATGCTTCCACTCCGCCGCAGCTTCGTCCGCAACGCATGCTTCCGCTTCGTCCTTTACGCATGCTTCCGCTCCGCTGCGCCTTCGCTCAGCCCGCATCCTCGTCCTGCTGCGCTTACTTCCACTCCGCTACGCGGTCCACAGCCAAGCGGGTCGTCAGGCGCGCTTCCTTGGCGGCGACGCCGACCGAGATGAGCATGACCGGAACGTAGCGGTCATGCTCCATGCCGAATACGTCGGCGATGCGGCTCTTGTCGTAGCCGCCGATCGGGTTCGTGTCGTAGCCGCGAGCGCGGGCCGCCAGCATGAGCTGCATCGACACGAGGCCGCTGTCCACCAAAATCATCTCGCGGAAAGCCTGGGCCGGAATCGAAGCGAACAGGCGAGTGTAGTTGGCCATCATCTGGTCCTTCACTTCCTGCGGCATGAAGCCTCGCTCAACTGACCCGGCCATGATTTCATCCGCGTAGTCGAAAGCTTTCATATCGCCGAAGACGGCAATGACAGCAGACGAGGTGTTGACCTGGGTAGCATTGTTCGGCGCGATTTCGGCCAGAGCCGCCTTCGCCTCCTCGCTTTCAACGACGAGGAATCTCCACGGCTGCAGGTTGACGGAAGACGGAGCGAGGGTCGCTTCCGCCAGAATCTCGGTCATTTCCTCGCGGCTAATTTTGACGGCCGGGTCGTATATCCGCACAGAGCGGCGTTCGGAAATGATTTTTTTGTAGTCGTTCGATTTTGTAGATACAGTCATGGTTTATCTCTCCCTCGTTTTATCTTCTGTATTTTTGTCTCTATCCATCCGTCTTCTTCCCGGAAGCCCGGGTCTCTCTCCAAGCCTTGCGTCATTCAAAAAACTCAGGATGCGCCGGCATCTCCGGAACGGCTCAGCGCCTTCTCCACCAGCTGCACCTTGTCGCCGAGCTGCTGCAGCATCCGGACGAGCTCCAGCCGCTCCTCCTCGCGGAGGCCGGACTGCAGCTCTCCCATGAAGCGGTCCTTCTCTTCCTTATGGGAGCGAAGGCGGATCCGTCCCTCATCGGTCAGCCGTACCAACGTCAGGCGATTGTCGCTCTCGCAACGGCTGCGGGTAAGCAAGCCCTCCGCCTCCAGCTGCTGGACATGCCTGGTGACGGCAGCCGGATCGATGGAGACCTTCTTCTGCAGCTCCGCTTGACTGATTTCGCCGCCTGACAGCTGGCAGAGCAGCTCAAGCCGGTTCGGGCTGATTCCGGCGCAGCGCTCGAACCGGGTGGCAATATGCTTGTTCAGATGGAGGAGCAGATACAGCAAGTCTTCGGTTCGGCAGTTCGGAATGGCAAGAACCCCCTTCCATTCGTTTGATGGATCAATGGTTGATGGATCAATGATACAACGGCCGGAGGCGGATTGCAACCATTCCGCATATTCCCGTTTGTTCCGGCTCCGAAAATCCGTTATCCTGATAGGACGACGAACAAGCATTCTCCCCCTGAGGGAAGGTATACATTGGAGACGACAACATCTATGAACGCGAATCTACCCATTCCCTACAAAAAGCCGCTCGGGGCAACCGGACGCTCGCTTCCCTACGCTGTCCTCGCCTCCGCGGGAGGAAGCTCCCGGCTCGTGCCGGACAGCGACGCCGACAGCGGCTTCTTCCGTGCGCTCGAGAGCCGCGGCCTGAGCCTGAACGGCCCGCAGATCGAGGCCGTCCGCCACGGCGACGGCCCGCTGCTGACGCTGGCGGGCGCCGGCTCCGGCAAGACGAGCGTGCTCGCCGGCAGAACCGGCTATCTGGTCTGCGTGCGCGGCGCCGACCCGCGCTCGATCCTGCTCGTCACCTTCTCGGTCAAGGCCGCTGCCGAGATGAAGGAGCGCATCGCCGCTCTGCCCGGCATGCCGCCCGGCGCGGCCGCCCAAGTGACGGCGCGCACGTTCCATTCCTTCTTCCTGCAGCTCCTCCGCAGCCGCGGCTACCGCCAGGAGATACTCGGCAGCGGACCCTATCCGATGATCGTGCTCAAGGGCATGATCCGCGAGCTCGGCCTCGGCGACCGGATCGAGCCGGAGACTGCGCTCGCAGCCCTGTCCGAGGCCAAGCTGAGCCTCGTTCCGCTGGAGGAGCTGCCGGACAAGACGCAGGCCGACCGGGAGCTCAAGCGGCTGCTGCTTCGCTTCGAGGAATGGAAGGAACGCGAGCAGCGGATGGATTTCGACGACATTCTGCTCTGGTCCCATCGCCTTTTGCAGGAGCAGCCCGGACTGCTCGCGACGCTTCAGCGGCGTTTCCGCTACATTATGATCGACGAGTTCCAGGATACGAGCCTGCTGCAGTACGAGCTCATCCGCCTGCTGGCCGGCGGCCACGGCAACCTGATGGCGGTCGGCGACGACGACCAGACGATCTACGGTTTCAACGGAGCCCGAAGCGAATATATCCTTGGCTTCAAGGATGCATTTCCCCGAGCGAGGATGATTACGCTGGATACGAATTACCGCTCAACGGCCAGCATCGTCGGTCTCGGCAATGAAGTGATCAAGCACAACAAGGCCCGCTTTCCGAAGACGCTGAAGGCGGTGGCCACAAGCCGGGACGTGCCGCTGTACATCCGCCCCTTCACGACCGACCAGGAGGCGCTTGCCGTCACCTCCCATATCCGGGAGCGTGTTGAGGAAGGCGCGAGGGCTTACGGCGACTTCGCCATCCTATACCGTACCGCGAGCAACAGCCGCGCCATGTTCGAGCAGCTCGTCCTCTCGGAGATTCCGTTCCAGATCCAGGATACCGGCGACCTGTTCTACGACCAATCCGCCGTCAAGCCGCTCGTGGATTATATGAGGCTGTCGGTCAAGCGGCGCGATTTCACCGCGATGGAAGGCGTCCTGCCCTCCATGTATGTCAACCGGCATAAGGGCATGGCCCACATCCGGGCCAAGGACGATCCCCGTCCGAAGAAAGGCCCGCTGATCCATCTGCTCACGATGGAGGGGCTGAAGGACTTCCAGAAGGAACAGATCCAATCCCGCATTGCGTTCGTCAAAGGGCTCAAGGCGCTCAAGCCGGCCGATGCCGTGCGGCGCATGCGCAAGGAGTTCTACGACGCCTACCTCGATGCGGAGCAGGCAGGAGCCGCTACCGGAGGCCATATCGCAGCGGGGGCGACGGCCCACAAGGAGACGCTGCGGGAATCTCTGGACGAGCTGGAGTCCTCCGCTGCGCGTTTCAGCGACGTCCCGGCCTTCCTCACCTTTGTATCGAAAATGGCGGAGCGCCATGCGCAGATGAAGTCCTTGCCGCCGGATGCGGCCAAGGACGCCGTCAAGCTCATGACGATCCACAAGTCCAAGGGCCTTGAATTCCCCGCCGTCGCCATCATCGGGGCTTCGGAGGGCATCCTGCCCCACAGCCTTGCGCTGGAGGCGGACAAGCTGGTCGGCGGCGCCGACTCCGATCCGGCAGCCCGCAAGGAAGCCGCGCTGGAGGAAGAGCGCCGGCTTGCTTACGTGGCGATCACGCGGGCCAAGGAAGAGCTGCTCGTCAGCTCTCCCGCCACTTACCGCGGCCGCAAAATCGATGTATCCCGGTTTTTGCTGGCGGCCTTCCAGGCTCCTCCGGTTTCCCCCGGCCAGCCTACCGGCGCTGCGGAGAAGCAAGCCCCTGCAGCCGCTTCCAAGCCTCCTGTGCGGGCTGCGGGGAAACCCGCCGCAGCGGGAGTGCAGGCTTCCAGGGCAGCCGCTGCCAAAGCGTTTAAAAGCAAGTAGGCTTCACAGGCTGTTGCAGGAGCAAATCCGCCTCTTCGCCGTACCGGCGCATCGTTCTATGTAAAGTCCCCCGCATCCAGCGGGGGACTTTTGCTTAGCTTTTTTTGCGGTTTGCTTTGGTCGCCTTGCCGCTGAATGCCGCTTTGGCGTCCGAAGTCAGCTCATTGGAAAATTCGGTGTCATTTTCAGAAAATGTATTCAGCTTCGTGGATTGGACCTCTGCTTTGGATGCTTTGTTCTTGCCCATGAGCGGACCTCCCGGATATCGAAATGTGAAGCGATGTTATCTTGTGAAGCCGCCGGCCATTTCATTCATCGCATGTCCCCTCGGCGGCGCTCACATGCCGGGGGCGGAGGCAAGCCCGGTCTCGGGTCCAGGTGCAATTACATTCGGGAGTCCGTGTCGCCGTTCCCGGCAAGGAGGTACAATAAGGACATCAAGCAGCGCCGCAGGGCGCCGCATCAAGAGGAGAATGCATGAGTATGAGAACCTTGTATCGTTCGCGCACAGATCGCAAGCTTGCGGGGGTATGCGGAGGAATCGGCCGCACATACGGCATTGATCCCGGATTGCTCCGGATCGGCTTCATCGCCGCAGCCGTATTCAGCTGCGGTACGGCCCTCCTGATCTATGCCGCCGCCGCCGTTGTCCTTCCCAAGGAGTCCGGCTTCGCGGCACCGCCTCCGCCTGATTCCTACACCTATCGTTAAGACGGGACCGTCATCCATTCCGCACCGATAAAGCCTGCCATACCCACTATAAAGGAGTGCATCCCATGAGCGTATTCGACCGGATCATGAACCTGACCAAAGCTACCGCCAACGAAGTCATCAGCAAGCTTGAAAATCCCGTATTGATGATGAATCAGTACATCCGCAACATGGAAGAGGAAATCGACGGCATGAAAAGCGAGCTGAGCCGCCAGCAGTCCGCTTCCCGCGCCTACAAGCAGCGCCTCGATGAATGTCAGCAGCTGTCGCAGCACAACCAGCTCAAAGCCGAGGAGGCTTTGGCCGAAGGGCGCGAGTCGGAAGCCCGCCTTGCCCTTGAGACCAAGCTCCGTTATTCGGAGCAGGCTGCTGAATACGGCCGCCTGTACGATCAAGCGAAGCATGCTTCTGCCGAGCTGGATATCCGCCTCGAAGGCGCCCAGGAAGAGCTGGCCCGCCTTGTCCAGAAGCGCTCCGATCTGAGCGAGCGCCTGCAAAAAGCAGAGGCTGCCGCAGAGCGCAAGGCGCCTAGCTTCTCCCATGGCTTCGAGCCGGGAATCGCTTCACGCGGCTTCGACCGCATCGAAGAGAAGATTCTTCAGTGGGAAGCTCAGCTCGGGCTCTCCAGAGACTACAAGCCCGGCTCCGGCACAGCAGCTTCAGCAGCTCCTTCCTATGAGCCGTCGGCGCCGGCCCCGGATTCCGGCCGCGCCTCCGTCATCGACGAGCAGCTCGCCGAACTCCGCCGCAAGATGAAAAGCGAATAACGGCTACTAAACTGAAGCCCTTCGAGCGGTTGTCTGCCGAAGGGCTTTTTTTTCATGCCTATGGAATCTTTTCATGCCTATGAAATCAAGCTTATGGGCTCTTCGCTCTTGCCTATGGACTCTTTGCTATGCGCTTTATTGCATGCCCATGGTCTCTTTTGCATGGCCAGACTCCTTTTCAAGCGCAGCGTTTCACGCACCGGCCATATCCCCGCTTGATCTCACAAGCCCTTATGGATTAAAGCCTATCCTCATCGGAACATTTGTTCCGGTTGTTTTCCATTGCTGACAGACTGTTGTCACTGCAGGCTCCTAAGATAAGGAAGTACAGAACGGAAGAACGACCGCCTTTTATTCCGATTAAGGAGAGTGCATTCATGACCTACGAACAAATCCACCTGTTTGAAATGGAGATCAAGGAATTCCATCAACGCTCAAGCCGGGGCTTGCTCCCGTTGATGACGCGTGGCAGAGCCGAGTTCAACCATTCCGAATATATGGCAGCCCCCTTCCGCAAGCCATGGAGTCCATGGAGTCCCCTTCATTCCCTACTCGCTTTTCGAATCAAGACATAAAAAAACCTCCGGCATCCGCAAAGGACACCAGAGGCTCTCGATCTGAAAAGCGTTAAGCATAATGGCAAGCAGCCAGATGGCCAGGGCTCGAACCGACTTGGCGCAGCTCCGGAACTTCGGCCGCGCAGCGCTCCGTAGCTGCCGGGCAGCGTGTACGGAACGGGCAGCCGCTCGGAGGGCTGATCGGGCTTGGCAGATCGCCGCGAAGCACGATGCGTTCCTTGGTCGCCTCGAAGTCTGGATCCGGTACCGGAATGGACGACAGCAGCGCTTGGGTATACGGATGGCGCGGGTCTGCGTACAGATCGTCGCTTTCCGCGATCTCCACCAGCTTGCCGAGATACATGACTGCGATCCGGTCGCTGATATGCTTGACCATCGCCAGGTCATGCGCGATGAACAGGTAGGTCAGGCCTTCCGTCTTCTGCAGGTTCTGCAGAAGGTTGACGACCTGAGCCTGGATGGACACATCGAGCGCCGAGATCGGCTCGTCCGCCACGATGAACTTCGGATCGACCGCGAGCGAGCGGGCGATGCCGATCCGCTGGCGTTGGCCGCCGGAGAATTCATGCGGGTAACGTGTCAGATGGGACGGGTTCAGGCCGACCTTGTCGAGAAGCCTCTCGACGGCCAGCTTGCGCTCCTTCTTGCTCGGCGTCAGGCCGTGCACATCCAGCGGCTCGGCGATGATGTTCTCGACCGTCCAGCGTGGATTGAGGGAGGCGTAAGGATCCTGGAACACCATCTGCATCTCGCGGCGCAGAGCCTTGAGCTTGGCGCCCTTCATCGAGTAGATGTTCTCGCCGTTGAAGTTGACCGATCCGGAGGTCGGCTCGTACAGACGCATGATCGTGCGTCCGGCCGTCGACTTGCCGCAGCCGGATTCGCCGACCATGCCGAGCGTTTCGCCCTTGCGGATGGACAAATTCAGTCCGTTCACGGCCTTCAGCGTCTTGTTCTTGCCGACATCGAAGAACTTGCTGAGGTCGTTTACATCCAGCATCGCATGATTGCTGTTGCTCATACTGTTCGTCCTCCTTACTCCGGCTTGGCGTGAAGCCAGCACTTGGATTCATGGGTCGGGCTGTGCGTGAACATATACGGATCGACTTCGACGCATACTTCCATCGCGTGCGGGCAGCGGGCCGCGAACGGGCAGCCGTGAGGCGGGTTGGCCATATCCGGAGGCGTGCCTTCGATTGGAATCAGCGGCTCGTCTTTTCTCTGATCCATGCGCGGCAAGGATTTCAGAAGTCCTTGGGTGTACGGATGCTGAGGGTTTCTAAAGATCTCGAACTTGTCGCCTCGCTCCACGACCTGTCCGGCATACATGACAATAACTTTATCACACATATCGGCCACGATGCCAAGATCATGAGTGATAAGGATGATCGATGTGCCGAGCTTCTCCTGCATGTCCTTCATGACCTGAAGGATCTGAGCCTGAATCGTGACGTCAAGAGCTGTCGTCGGCTCATCGGCGATGAGCAGCGTAGGATCGCAGCTCAGCGCGATGGCGATCATCGCGCGCTGGCGCATGCCGCCGGAGAATTCATGCGGATACTGCTTGACGCGGGCTTCCGGATTCGGAATGCCGACGATCCGCAGCATTTCGACGGCGCGCTTCTCGGCGTCGCCGCGAGACATATTCTGATGGCGGACCAGCACTTCAATAATCTGTCCGCCGATGGTCATCGTCGGATTGAGCGATGTCATGGGATCCTGGAATATCATGCCGATATCGCGGCCGCGTACGGATTCCATTTGCTTCTCGGTCTTCTTCAGCAGGTCGCTGCCTTCGAAAACGATCGAGCCGTCCTTGAATACGCCCGGAGGCGTAGGAATCAGACGCATAATGGATTGGGCCGTGACGCTCTTGCCGGATCCGGACTCGCCGACGATTGCCAGCGCCTCTCCTTTTTCCATGGAGAAGGAGACGCCGCGTACGGCCTGCACTTCGCCGCCGCGGACCCGGAAAGAGACGCGCAGGTCGTCGACTGTAAGAATCGGTTCCATAAGAGTTTCACCTTCCTCATGTCGGTGGTAGCTAGTAAGTCGAATGTCGCTATCGATGCGCTTCGCAGACCGGATGTCCCTTTCAATCGCTGTTGAATGCCGGATTCCTTCATTGTCCAACCCCGTTCAGGGTTGGAATCCGATCTTCAAAGGCGAGCGCTGTCGCTTTTCCAGGGACATTCCGTCTGCTGCGCCGAACAGCAAGCCTTTCAACTTCATCTTGTTGGGTATAGAAGTCATCCGGCTGCCCGTCTCAGCAGCAGCGGAGACAGAGCTTTCGAGAGTCGGGTCTTTCTATTCCACCTTGGTTTTCGGATCGAATGCATCGCGCAGGCCATCGCCGAAAATGTTGAAAGCCAGCATGGCGATACAGAGAAGTCCGGCCGGGAACAGAAGCGTCCAAGGATACAGCTGATAACTTACGATCGAATCGTTGATCATCGTTCCCCATGAAGCTGCCGGGGATTGAACGCCTAGACCGAGGAAGCTCAGGAAGGCTTCGGCGAAAATCGCGCTCGGAACGGTAAGCGTCATCGTGACGATGATAGGGCCCATCGTATTCGGAATCAGATGTTTGAAAAGGATGCGGAATCCGCCGGAACCGACAGCTTGAGCGGCCAGGACGTATTCCTGATTTTTGAGCTGCTTGATCTGGCCCCGCACGATCCAGGCCATGTTGATCCATCCCGTCGCGCTAAGGGCGATGATGATGGTGAGCATGCCTTGTCCGAGCACGACGCCGAGCAGGATAACGACGAGCAGGTAAGGAATCGAATAGAGGATTTCCGTGATCTTGTTGAGCACTTCATCGACTTTGCCGCCGAAGAAGCCCATGATGCCGCCGATGATGATGCCGAGTATGACGTCGGCAAGCGCGGCGATGATGCCCACGGTCAGAGAGATTTGCGCGCCCTTCCAGCTGCGTGCGAATATATCGCGTCCGAGGTCGTCGGTGCCGAAGTAATGGTCGCCTCCGGGAGGCAGGAAGGAATTGAGCAGGCTGGTCGTGCGGAAGTCGTATTTGGTCATCATCGGGCCGAAGATGGCCATCAGAATGAGCAGAATCAGAACGACGCCGCCAGCCATGGCGAACTTGTTGGAAGTCAGCTTCATCATCGCGAGCTTCCAGGTCGTATAACTTGGCGCCATTTGCTGCTGGATGTTCTCCCGCTTCTTCAGCGGAATGAACTTTTTCGGATCCGGCAAAGGCCGGCGTTGGTCAGTTGTGTTGTCCATGTTGGAATCAGCCTCCTTTGCTCTTCTTCATGCGCGGATCCACCAGCGCGTAGCCGATATCGGCCAGGAACCTTGCCACCATGAGAATGATCGCGTAAAACAGCGTGATGCCCATAATCAGCGGGTAATCGCGGTTCGCGATGCTGTCCGTGAAGAATTTGCCCAAGCCTGCGATGGAATAGATTTTTTCGACGACGACGGAGCCGGTGATGACGTTGGCGCTCATCGGGCCGAGATAGGTGACGACCGGCAGGATCGCATTGCGCAAGCCGTGGCGCAGGACGATTCGAACAGGGGACAGTCCCTTTGCCTTGGCTGTGCGGATGTAGTCCGCGGTCAGCACTTCGAGCATGGAGGAGCGTGTCAAACGGGTGATGAAGGCGATCGGCAGCGCAGAGAGCGCGATCGTAGGCAGGACGTAATCCATCGGTCCGGCTAGGCCGGCGACGTTGAACCAGGTTACCTTGACGCCGAGCAGATACTGCATGACGGAACCGACGACAAAGTTCGGAATGGAAATGCCCAGAATGGCGATGAAAACGGCCAGCTTGTCGATGAGCTTGCGGTTGTACATCGCGGCAATCATGCCGAGCGCCACGCCGACGATGACGGATACGACAACGGCCACGAGGCCGAGCTTGAGGGAATTGCCGAAGGATTGGGAGATGATGTCAGTGACCATCCGGCCCGGAGTTTTGAGCGATTCGCCCAATTCACCCTGGAACAGATTTTTCATATAGGTCAGGTATTGCTGCCACAAAGGCTTGTCCAGACCATAATATTTCATCATCGCATCAATGGTGGCCTGCGAGTTTTTTTCGTTAAGGAAAGGGTTGCCCGGAACGGCTTTCATCAGGAAAAACGTCGCTGACGCAAGCACGACGAGCGAGATGACGATATTGATGAGCCTCCGAACGATGAATCGAAACATTCCAGCACCTCTTTTCGTTACCCAGCCCAACCGCAAAGAAAGAAGGGACGGCCGGAGACGGTCCGGTGTCCAGCACCGGACGGCGGCTCCAGCCGCGATCCCTTCTTCTCTCTGTCAGCTGTTCAGCGGTATGGCTTATTTCTCAAAGTAACCGTTGTTGTAGTTGATGTTGCCTGCGTAGTTCACGGTAACGCCTTTGAGTTTAGGATTTACCAGCTCGGAGCTCGTGTAGTAGTAGATCGGCAGTACAGCCATTTCATCCTCAATGAGGATTTTTTCGGCTTGCGCCATCAGCTTCACGCGCTCAGCTTGGTTCGGGGAGGCGTAAGCGTCTTTGATGAGCTTGTCGTACTCTGGGTTTTTGTGGCCGATGTCGTTGTTGCCGCCGCCCGTTACGTACAGGTCGAGGAACGTCATGGCATCGTTGTAGTCGGCGCCCCAGCCTGCGCGGGCGATGTCGTAGTTCAGAGCGGTACGGTTTTTCAGGAAGACTTTCCACTCTTGGACTTCCGGCTTCACTTCGATGCCGAGGTTCGTTTTCCACATGTCGACTACAGCTTCAGCGATTTGCTTATGCGCATCGGAGGTGTTGAAGAGCAGCGTCGTCGCAGGGAAGGAAGCCATGCCTTCTTCTTTCAGGCCTTCGGCAAGCAGCGTTTTCGCTTGAGCGACGTCTTCCTTGAAGTAAGCGTCCTGCGTTTCCTCGCGGAAGCTCTTCGCTTCGCCGGTGATGCTCGGCGGTACGAAGCCGAAGGCCGGTTTTTGGCCGCCGGATACGACGCGGTCGATCAGCAGCTGGCGGTCGATCGCCATCGAGAGGGCTTTGCGGACCTTGGCGTTGTTGAACGGCTTCTTCGACTGGTTGAAGATGTAGAAGTACGTGTTCGCCGTATCTTTGATTTGAAGGCTTGGGTCATTGTCTTTGCGGAGCTTGGCCAGCTGCGGCAGCGGAATCGTGCCGGTCGGTGCTCCAGCCCAGTCCAGCTTGCCCGTTTTGAAGCTGTTGAACTCGGTGTTGGAGTCAGCGATCATGGAGAACTGGACTTTTTGCAGCTTCACGTCGGCTTTGCCGTAGTAGCCGTCGTTCGGAACGAGCTCAACGGAGTCGTTGTGCTTCCATGCGGACAGCTTGAACGGTCCGTTGCTGGAGAACGTCGCCGCTTCGTTGGCCCAGTTCGCATCCTTTTCGACAGCGACTTTGTCTACAGGGAAGTACGTGTAGAACGTCTGCAGGCTGAGGAAGTAGGTCGTCGGGTTGACCAGCTTGACTTCGAGAGTGTTGTCGTCGACTGCCTTGACGCCGACAGCATCTACGCTGCCTTTGCCCGTGTTGTACTCTTCAGCGCCGGCCAGGTAGTAGAGCTGGTAAGCGTAAGGAGCCGGAGTAGCGGCCTTCGGATCCAGAGTGCGCTTCCAGGAGAATTCAAAGTCATGGGCCGTGACCGGGTTGCCGGTGGACCATTTGGTGCCTTGGCGAATGTGGAACGTATACGTCTTGCCGTCATCGGATACGTCTACTTTCTCAGCCATGCCCTCTACGACTTCGCCATCTTTGTTGGTCGTCATCAGACCTTCGAACAGGCCGTCTGCAACCGTGCCGGACACGTTGTCCTGCATCAGAGCCGGGTCCAAAGTAGGAGGCTCGGAAGTGAGGTTCATGCGGAAGACTTGATCTGCGGCCAGGTTGCCGGCTGCTTCTCCGCCGGTGTTTTCGGCGCTGTTCGTTGCCGTGTTGCCGGCCGCTTCTCCGCCGGTGTTGCCGGAGTTGCTGTTATTGTTGCCGTCGCCGCATGCTGCAAGCACGCTGCCTGCGATCATCAGTGCTGCCAGTGTCAATCCTGTCTTTTTGTACACTAACCTTACACGCCCCTCACATTAATGGTTGAATAGCATAAATGAATTATACTATTACATAGTAAGAATAACAACTTGCATTATTTTCTTTCGGCCGATAAATTTATTCGCGCCTCAAACAGAATTCTCAATTTTTTACACTTATAATTATTCAATGTTAATTTCATCACACTGACGCTTCATTCAATTAACGCAATTATTTGATAAAGTATTATTCATAGGAGCCACAAAGGATTAAATGATTTATCGGAAAACTTGCCCTATTCTTTACAATCTCTAAGCAAATCAATTTGCATGTTTATTTATCATTTCTCATCTTTATTTAAAACTTCCCCTCTTTTTCTCAGGCATGCACAGCAGGCAAACGACCTCATCCCAACCAGCCGGCAGCAGTCCCGATAGAGCCCCTCGGCCGTTTCCAATCCCGCCACCGTCCTATTCTCACCTGTCTTCCCTTCTATATACATGGTTCCCCGGAAGGATTGCCGTTTCCAACACTTCCTTCCAGATCCCGATTCGCCTTTGACATAAATAGGCACCCCGAACCTCTTGAAGAGGCGGGAAGCCTAATTAGGTGCCACGTCCATGTCAGCTATGAACAGTCAACGCTGTTCCAGCTTCTTGCGGGTCCGGTATTCCGTCGGCGTCTGCATGAATCTCTTGCGGAACACCTGCGTGAAATGCCTCATGTCCTGATACCCGATCCGCTCCGCGATATCCGCGAGCTTCAGATCCGACTCCCGCAGCAGCAGCTTGGCTTCCTCCAGCCTCAGTCCGATGATGTAATCCTTGAAGCCCTGCCCGGTCTTCTGCTTGAACAACTGGCTGAAGTAGACCGGATTGAGATACACGACGGAAGCGATCCGCTCGAGCGAAAGAGTTTCTTCCTTATAATGCGCCTCAATATACTGGAGCGCGACTTCAATCGCCTTGTTGTCGCTGCCTCCCTTGATCCGGACCGCCTCCTCCTGTCCGGCCGCGGCATGCGATGCCTGGCGGGCAAGCTTCATGATCGTGTCCGGGACGGAGCGGATCTCCTTCATGAGGCCGCTGCTTGCTATGCGGAAAGGAAGCTTCAGATAATGGCCCAAATATCCCCGCAGCGAAGCGATCAGCTGGGCGAACGCGTCCTCGGTCTCTACGGAAGCGAGACCGATCAGCGTCAGCCGGTCGTAGCTGACGACGAAGCCTTCGCCGTACCGGCCGATCAGCTCGGAGAACACATTGTCCACGATGAAATGCTCCAGCCCCGCATCGCGGCTGCCCGCCTCCAAGCGGACGACGACGAGATGGAATTCCGGATACCGGTCCATGAGCGGCCCGATGTCCAGGTTTCCGATATCATGGCCGGCAGCCAGCCGTTGGAACATCCCTTCACGCAAGTATTTCAGATTCGTCCGCAGCAGCTCGTTTTGCTTGACCTCCGATTGCTCCCGGCCCAGCTCCGCCTCCAGCTCTTCCAGAAGCTCGACGAGCCGCTTTTTCCCGATCGGCTTCAACAGATAGTCCTTCGCCCCCAGCTGCACCGCTTTCTGGGCATAGGAGAATTCCGAATGAGCCGAGATGACGACCCATTTGATTCCGGGATGCTTCGCTCTCGACAGCTGCATGAACTCCAGACCGTTCATGCCGGGCATGAGGATGTCCGTCAGCACGATATCGATGGGATGCTCCGTAAGCAGCTTCGCCGCTTGATCGGCGGAATCGGCCAAGTGGATCGTATATCCAGGGCGGGCCTGCTCCAGCGTCCTTCTCACCCCTGTCCGGATGATGCTTTCATCGTCGGCGACCAGAATATGCATGAATCACTCCTCCTTCTTCGGCAGCGGAATAACCGGCGTCTGGCGCGGCGGAAGCGGGAGCGTGATGGACGCCGTCGTTCCCCCGTCTCTCTCGCTGCTCAGGCGCAGTCCATATTCCGGTCCGAATGTGTGGATCAGGCGGCGGTGCACGTTCGGCAGGCCTATGCCGCCCTTGCGCTTGATTCCCGGCTCCAGGACGCCTCCCGGCGCGTTGATCTCGCTGTCGAGAGAGGCTCTGAGCATGGCCAGCGCGGCCGCATCCATCCCGACTCCGTTATCCTTCACCGTAATCGTCAGTCGCGCCCCCTGGCTGCCGGCGGTGATGACGAGGCATCCTTCGCCGCCAAGCGGCTCAAGCCCGTGCTTGACGGCATTCTCGATGATCGGCTGCAGCGTCATTTTCGGCAGCGGAACCGAAAGATATTCGGGCGGAACCTCCATGTTCACCGAGACTCTCCCCTCGAGCCGGATCGTAATGATGGTCAGATAATCGCGGATCTGCTCCAGCTCCTCGCCCAGCGTCACCAGCGCGCCCTGCTCCCAATGGCTGCTGTAGCGGAACATGCGGGAGAGGGACAGCACGACCTCGCCGAGATGATCCTCTTCCTTCTCGTCGAGCATCCAATAGATCATGTCCAGCGTATTGTACAGGAAATGGGGATTGACCTGGGACTGGAGCGCCAGCAGCTCCGCGTTCTTCTCGCTCATCGAGCTGATCTTCACCCGCTCGACGAGCTGATCGATCTGCCGCACCATTTCATTGAAGGAGCCGGCCAGCGAATTGATTTCCCGGTAGCTCCGGACTTGGACCTGTCCTTGGAAGTTGCCCAGCTCGACCTTTTTCATCTCGCGGATGACCCGCTTGAGCGGCGAGGAGATCGTGTTGGACAGAATGGTCGCCACGATGATGGATACCAGAATGAGGATCAGCCCGACGATAAACAAATACCGTCGCATCTCAACCAGCTCGACGTTCAGATCCTTCTCCGGCGTTACCGTGACGGCCGTCCAGTCGGCGAACGGAAGGCTCGACGTGACGACGAGCCGGCCGTCCCGGCTGTATACCTGGGTCTCTCCGACGGATTCCGGCCGGCGGACATCGGCGAATGCCGGCAGATCCTCCGAGCCGTCCGTAGCGCTGACGAGACTGCCCCGCTCGTCGAGCAGATAGACTTTGCTGTTGGAGCTGAGCTTGAGATTCTCAAGCGCCTTCAGAATCGGCGCCGGGCTTGTCTCGTAGAGTACGACTCCGATCGGCTTGTGCACGTCGAGATCATACAGCTGCCGTCCGAAGGCCAGAACGGGACGGGTTTCGTTCTCATCGATGACGGACGTTGGAAACAGGCCCAGCCAGACGATTTTCCCGCCTTCGTCGACGATGCTTTTGTACCAGCCGGTCTTGTCGTAACCCGGCTTGACCTCGTTGATATAGTTCCCATAGTTGTAGATGCGCTTTTGATTCGTCATGACATGGATGCCGATCAGGTCGTCGCGGGAAAAAAAGTTCGTTCCGATGATGTTCGTGATCGCCCTCTCATTCGCGAACTGCTCTTGAGGCTCGGTCGGATGGCTGGTCAGCAGGCGGACGAGGTCAAAGTTGTTGCTGATCGACTTGGACAGGCTGTCGAAGCCTTTGTCGACGAGATCGAACAGGCCGATCGTCTGGGCTACGTTTTTGCTGGAGAGATCGTGGATCTTCGCCCTCAGCTGTTCTGTCGTCCGGTTGTAGAACAGCAGGCTGACGATGATCACCATGCCTGTCATGCAGCTGAGCAGCACGATGAACAGCCAGGTTTGAAATGAATTGCTTCCTCGCCGCTTCAAGCTGCATGACCCCTTCCTGTTTTTAATGACAAATCCCCGTCCGTGAGCGGTTTCACGGACGGGGTTGTCGCGCCGCTTTCTAGGCGGCTTTTATCTATTTCGTCCAGCTGTGCTCTGCCGGGCTTCCCCGTTGATGCGCAGATGCTCTTGCTGTCGATGCGCAGCGGCATTTCGGCCGAAGCCGAGCAGCATGCCCTTACCCTTTGACCGCGCCTGCCACCATGCCCTTCGTGATTCTCTCGGAGAGGATGAAGTAGATCAGGATGACCGGAATCGCGCCCATGACGAGGAACGCTCCGATATTGCCGTAGTTGACGGCATATTGGCTGACGAAGCTGTTGACGCCGAAAGGAAGCGTCTTGAGGCTTTCCTTGGAGATGAATGTCGCCGCCAGGATGTATTCGTTCCAGATATTGATGAAGGTAAGGATACACACCGTCATGATCGGAGGAACGGAGATCGGCAGGATGATGCTGCGGAAGATCCGGTAGACGCTCGCTCCGTCCATGAATGCCGATTCCTCGATCTCATGCGGAATGCCTTTCATGAAGCCGCTCAGGATGAATACCGCGACCGGCGTCTGGAAGGCGATATAAGGCAGAATAAGCATGCCGAGCGTGTTTTTCAAGAACGGAATGCCCTTGAAGATCGTCATCAGCGGCAGCAGGGTCGCCTGCATCGGAATCATCAGGCCCAGCATGAAGATGATGAGCGCGACAGGCGCCAGCTTCCAGCGGAACCGGGAAATGGCGTAAGCGACCATGCTGGCCAGCACGATGACGCATACCATCGTGACGACCGTGACGATGACGCTGTTCGCGAGATAGCGAAGATAATTGCCTGCCTCGAACGCTTCCGTATAGTTCGCGAAGCGGGGATTCTGAGGAAGGGCGAAAAAGCTCCCGCCCAGAATCTCTTCATTGGTCTTGAACGAGTACAGGACGAGCCAGAGCAGCGGGTACAGCTGGGTTACGACAAGGATCGCCAGGAGAAGATAGACGATCCATTTCTTGATTGCGGACATGGATGTTTTTCCTCCCTTAGCTTACCTTATTCTCTACGCGTTTGAAAATCGTGTTGATGAACACCGTGAACACCAGGCAGATGATGACCAGAACGATGGCCAGCGCGCTGCCGTAGCCGTATTTGTTGGACATGAACGTGTTGTTGTACATGAGCGTCGAGATGACGTCCGTCGCATGGGCCGGACCTCCGCCCGTCATGACCATGATGAGATCGAAGGCCTGAAGCGATCCGATGAAGGCCAGCACGATGGAAATCTTGAACACCGGCACGATCAGCGGAAGCGTGATGTAGCGGTCGGCCTTGAAGCCTTCGGCGCCGTCGATCCGGGCAGCCTCGTAAATATCGGCCGGAATATTCTGCACCCCGGTGAACTGGATGAGCAGATGGTAGCCGAAGTATTGCCAGAGCGAAACGATATAAAGGCAGTACATCGCGAACTTGGGCGAGCTCAGCCATGCCTTCATGGACGAGTCCATGCCGAGGAAATGCAGCACGCCGTTGATCATGCCGCCCATGTCGAGCGGATTGTAGATCGTCTTCCACAGCTGGCCGATGATGACGACCGAGAGGATGACCGGCATGAAGTAGATGGATACGAGCGTATTGCCCTTGCGGACGTAGCGGTTGATCAGAATTGCGAAGAGCAGGCAGACCGGAATCTCCACCATGGAGAAGACGGCGTACATGAGCGTGCGCCGGACGGCAGGCCAGAAGTAAGGATCGTTAAGCAGGATGTTTCGGTAGTTTTCCAGTCCGACGAATTCCTTCACCGAGGAAAGGCCGTCCCACTGGAACGTGCTGTTGTAGACGGAAAACAGGATCGGCACGAACACCATGCTGACATACAGCAGCAAGCAAGGCAGAACGAACACGGCAATCGTAAGCTTGGGGACCTTGAGCACATTCATGGTTCTTCAACTCCTCCGTTCTCTATCGCATGGAGCGGGGCAAGGGCGGCTCCATGCCGGAGTCCGCCCTTGCCGCCAATCTCAATCCGGCTTCTGGCGCCGGCATGCGCCTTGCTATCGCTTACTTGTTGGCAACGAATGCGTCCTGGTGTTCTTTCGCCACTTGCTTGGAATCAACCTTCTGCACGAACAGGTTCTGGATACTGCTCAGATGCGCTTGCGCGACCGCTGGGTTCATCGTGTTGTCGAAGGCGAGGTCTCCGCCGCTGACGTTCTTGAACAGATCCAGGATGTTGATGGCCAGATCCGAGTAGCCTGCCGCCTTGAAGTCGCCTTCGACCACTTGGCCTACGCCGACAGCGTCTTTAAGCTCGAATTTCTTTTTCGGGAACTCCGTCATGAAGAAGTTCAGGAAATCCTTCGTTTCTTGCAGATGCTTGCTGTTCGCCGAGATCGCGAAGCCGGATCCAGGAGCCAGCATGAACTGGTTCAGGTCGCCTTTGCCTTTTACGGTCGGGAACGTGAAGGCTCCGACTTTACCTGCTACCGAGGAAGCGTCGATGTTGCCCGTTTCCCACGAGCCGATGATGAACATGGCCGCTTTGCCGGTTTTGAAGATGTTGCCGCCCGCATTGGCGTCGATGGACGTCGCGCCTTCAGGGAACGCGCCGGCTTGAACCAGCTCCTGGAAGGCGTCGACCGCTTCCGTGAACGCCGGATCGTTGAAGTCCTTCTTGCCGTCCATGACGTCCTGCAGGAAGCCAGGACCGCCGTTCGTGCGGAGCAGGATGTTCATGAACAGGAACGAGCCGGTCCAGGTGTCCTTCTCGCCGATGGCGATCGGCGTGATGCCTTTGGCCTTGAGCGCCTTCACGTCGGCGATCAGCTCGTCGAACGTTTTCGGAACGTCGCTGATGCCGGCTTGAGTGAACAGGTCTTTGTTGTAGTAGACGACTTCGATGTTGTTGCCGTCAGGAAGCGCGTACGTGTTGCCGTCGAAGCTGTAGTAATCGAGCAGGCCTTTTTGGAAGGTGTCCTTCAGGCCGTTCTGATCCAGCATGTCGTTGAGCGGAGCGAGGAGCTTGGCGTCCACGTAGGGCTTCATCTGAGCGGCCGGGTTCACGATCGTGATGTCCGGAATCTCTTTGTTGCCGGCCTGCGTTTTCAGCTTCAGCTTCTGCTGGTCGGTATTGAGCGAATCCAGCTCGATCTTGATGTTCGGATGCTCGGATTCGTATTGGGCGACGAGCTCCTTCAGCAGCTTGTTGGCCGGGGAAGTCGCGTCCGGATAAATGTTCTGGAATGTGATCGTGACTTTCTTGCCGGAATCCGTCGATGCGCCTCCGGTATTCGTGCTCGACCCCGTGTTGGCCGCCGTATTCGCGCCTCCGGAATTGCCCCCGTTATTGTCGTTGCTGCTGCCGCAGGCTGCGAGGCCGACTGCAAGCGCGCCGATGGTCAGGACGCTGACCGTTTTTTTGATTGCGTGGTTTTTCTTTACTTGGTTTTCCACCTGTTGTGTCCCCCTTGCAAAGTTTATAGTCGAATTATCCGCTAAGAAATCGTTTTCAACAATGAGGCATCCTCAAGGTGTGAGGTTTGCTTTTTCAAGGTTTTGAATATAAAGAAATCCATTTTTAGGATGGAGCCATCTTCTCCAACGATCATTTTCTCCTCCCCATCACCCTGACATAAGGCTGTCAGGGCGATGGGGTTGGGATGGATTCAGCAGCCGAACCAACCTATCGGGAGGCCATGTCCATGAATCCAGCATCCGCTTCGCAAGCTGGCAAAGCCATTGCTCCGTTCTAGCTTCATATTCCTCAGAAAGCGCAGGAAGCCCGGTTGAACCGCCTCTCCCCATTCACGGCCGGGATCGACGGCACTCCGATCCGCTTCATCCACGTCCGCAGCGAAGACGGGGCCGAGCTTTTCGATCTGCCAAAGGAAGTGCCCTTCGGCCGGCCCGCCTTGTCTGAACCGGCTGCCGCGAGTCGTCGAGACAGCTTCCGATGTGCAAAGGCATCTATCCTAAAGGCATCCAAGAGCAGCGGCAGCCTCGCAATTTGCGTTCACGAGCTCGCCCCCCTCCCTCTAGGCATTTGCCAATATTTCCAAAGCTATATTGCAAAGCAGAATAGTGAGTGGTATAGTATAGCCAACGGGACGGTATTCTTCACAGCCAACTATTCTACATTAACGAATACCTTATTATAGTTAGGAGCAGCGCATATGAATGTACAGTTCAAGAAAGGCGTGCTGGATCTATGCGTGCTTGCGCTTACGGCATGGGAGGACCGCTACGGCTACGAGCTCGCCGTCGCGATGTCCGCGAAGTTCGAGGTCGCGGTCGGAAGCGTCTATCCGCTGCTCAACCGCCTGACGCAGGAAGGCTACTTCACGACCTATCTCCAGGAGTCGACGGAGGGCCCTCCCCGCAAGTACTACAAGCTGACCCCGCAGGGACATTCCCATCTCATGTCTCTCATCAGCGAATGGCGGTCATTCTCGATCGCGGTGGATGAATTGATCAAGGAAGGTGTCGAGCGATGAACAGAGAGCAATATCTTCAGCAATTGTGGAATCTGCTGTCTCCGGTTCCGGAGCGCACCCGCAAGGAGTGGATGTACGACTACGAGGAGCATTTCCGGATGGCGGCCGAGCACGGACGCCTCGAGGAGGAAGCCGCCTCCGAGCTCGGAGATCCGAGGCTGGTCGCCAAGGAGCTGCTGCTCGGATACCGGGTAGCCGAAGCGGAAAGCAAGGGCGGCAGCCTGCCCTCCGTTTCCAGAGCCGTATTTGCCGCCGTCGGCATCGGCTTCTTCAATCTGGTCTTCGTCCTCGGCCCCTATTTCGGCCTGCTTGGAGTTCTGTTCGCGTTCTGGGCGGTATCGGCCTCTCTCGTGGTCTCCGTCGTCCCCGTCCTCTATGAAGGCTGGTTCGGCGACGCGCTGACCGGGCCGCAAGCGATCTCCGCCGCCATGGTCCTGCTCTCGCTCGGACTGCTCTCCGGCGCCGGCACCTACAAGCTGACCCGCAGCTTCATGAGCCTGACGCTGAAGTATCTTCAATTGAATACCCGAATCATGAAAGGGAGGAAATCCTGATGCGCAAGCTCGTCGTGTTCGCGCTCATCCTGCTTCTGGCCGGCTTGGTCGGAGGGGGCTTCACCTTTGCCGGCTCCGACCTCAGCTTCGGCTTGAAGGAGGTCGATATCCGCAAGGAAATCCCCGCTGCCGGCATTGCCCGCCTCAAGGTGGAATCCGGCAGCATGGACATCACCCTGGTCAAAGGAAAGGCGGATGTCATCGAAGCGGCCGCCACCGGCAAGGCGAACGGAAAAGCTCTGAAAAAAATCCGTGTCGAACTTCTCAAGGAAGGCGATACGGCCATCCTGAAGAGCGATGCCAGCACCGGCTTCACGATGGGCCTCAACATCGTCAACGTGAATCTGGAGATATCGTTGCCGGAGCGTCAATACGACTCCATCATCGTGGATTCCGGAAGCGGCGACATCAGCCTTGAAGGGCTGAAGGCCACCGTTCTGGAGCTTGACAACGGCTCCGGCAACGTGGAAGTAAGCGAGGCCGAAGCGGTCGAGGCCAAGATTAGAACAAGCTCCGGCAACCTGTCGATCGAACAAAGCCGTATGAATGAGCTTGAGACGACCGTCGGCAGCGGCAATATCGGCCTGACGGACGTAGAAGGGGCGATCAAGGCGAAGACCAGCAGCGGCAACATCCGCGTCCAGCTCGACGCTCTCATGCATCCGCTCGAGGCCCGCTCCGGCAGCGGCAACGTCACGATCCAGACGAAAAAAGCACCGGATTCCGCCGCCGTCAGCTATTCCACGGGTTCCGGCAGCTTCCGCATCGACTGGGGCGGCGGAGAGAGAAAAGGAGATGCCGACATCGATACGATCGTGTTCGGGAACGGCGAAATCCCGGTCCATCTATCGGCCGGGTCAGGGAACATATCCTTCAAGCAGCGTTGACCGCAACCGCAAAAAACCGGCTCCGGCTGGCCATCAGGCCCGCGGACCGGTTTTTGCGTTAACCATTTCATGTTCAAGGAAATTAAAACCTGCCTCAAATCTATCGATAAACGCTCGGCAAGCCCCGCTGCCCGTCAGCCTCTCGGCGGGAAGGGGTCGTTGCCGTAGCTGTGGGATTCGCTGATCCGGCCATTTTTGGTATGGATTTTCAGCTCCGTCTTCGCTTGGCGCGCCTCTTCCCGGCCGCGCTCCTCGGCTTCCGCCTTCGTATCGTGACGGCTGAGCACGCGTCCTTCGCGCTGGGTTACCCATCCCCCGTCTCCGTCCGGCGTAATATGCACATTCCCTTTGCGTTGGTCTTCCACTGCAAATCCCTCCCTGGATTGAAATTCTTGAACCTGCGTACAAATACATTCAAGCTTCGGCCCGCTTGGCCGTGAACTCCAGCACCGCGTCGAGATTCTGAGGCTCCGCCGCGGCGAGCAGATCGCCCATCCGCTGTAGGCGTTCCCCGATTGCATGCAGGGTGAACGCTTGCGGATCGGCTTCGCCGCGCACCTCGTCCCAAGTAAGCGGCGTGCTCACGGTCGCTTCCGCCCGTCCTCTCGGCGTGTAGGGAGCCGAGAGGCTCTTGCCCGCCGCATGCTGGACGTAGTCGATGTAGATCCTTCCTCTGCGCGCCCGGATCGACCGCTCCACCGTGAACAGCCGCGGATATTTGTCTGATAAATAATGCCCCAGAAAAGCTCCCAGGCTCCGAAGCTGCCCGAACGTATACGGCTTGGCCAGCGGGGTGACGATCTGGATGCCCGTCGCCCCCGACGTTTTGGGCACGGCGGCGATGCCCATGCCGTCCAGCGCCTCGCCGATCAGACTCCCCGCCTCCATCAGGCGGGGACGGGTTTCCTCCGACGGATCGATGTCGAGCACCCACTCGCCCGGCATGCCGTCCTCGATCTTGTCGAAGGAGGGATGGAACTCCAGCACTCCAAGATTGCCGAGCCAGAGAAGCGTCGAGACAGAGTTCAGATCGATGTAGCGGACTCCGCCGGCTTCGGCGATGTCCACGAATTCTGGCGTCGGCTCAGGCGCGTTCTTCTGGTAGAAGGACTTGCCGCCCACGCCATTCGGAAATCGTATGGCCGTCAGCCGGCGTCCGCTGCAGTAGCGGATAAGATACGGAGCAAGCTCGACGAGCTTTTGCAAATAATCGGCTTTGCGGATGCCGGGCGCCGGCCACAGCATTTTATCCGGATGGGTGATCTCGATGCGGTTGCCCTCGACCTCCAGCATGCTTCGGCTCATAACACGATCCCCTCCAGCCATTCCAGCTTGGGATGCCGCAGCAGGCCCGACTGCGTCAGCTCCCTGCCGCTCACGCCGGCCGCGATCGGGCTGGCCAGCCAGCGGATATCGGTCCCCCTCAATCCTTCCGGCAGGCTGCCGCCAAATTCTCCCTGGCCCCCCAACGTCGTCTTCTGCAAGGAAAGCTGCCGCTTGGCCCTTGCGTTCAAGCCCGAAGAGATGCGCCCCATATACCGCCCTTGCCGGCTCATGACCAGGCTCGACAGCTTCCCTTCCTTATAAAGCACAGCCACGATATCCACTTCGCGGTGAAAAAACGTCTTCCGCTTGTACCAGTCGCCGTGTTCCTTGCCCTCCGAATACCGGCTGCCGCGCCGCTTGGCGACAACGCCCTCCCAGCCGTTCTCCTCCGCCCACCGCCAGAGCGGCTCGCCGTCCTCATACGTATCCGCAAGGAAAAAGGGAGGCTTCCAGCCGGAGCACAGCTTTCTCAGCCGGGCGCTGCGCTCCTCGAACGGCAAGCTCCGGAGATCCTCGCTCCCCTCCTGCAGCAGATCGAAAATCATATAGCCGACCGGCTGGCGACGCGAGGCAAGCTCGATCCGTTCCCGACCGCGCAGCTTGTCCCGGCCCTGCATCATCTGAAAGCTGGGCTTGGCGGTATCGGGATCGAGGAGGAATGCCTCGCCGTCCAGCATGAGATCCGGAAAGCCTTCGGCGGCGCAGTCTTCGAGCGCATGGGCCAGCTCCGGATAGGATTCGGTCTTCGGCAGCATCCGCTTCGACCATAGGCTCGCTTCCCCGCCGCGAAGGACGGAGATGATGCGGAACCCGTCCCACTTCAGCTGATAGGCCCAATCGCCGCCCGCAGGCAGACAATCCGTCAAAACCGGCGACATCGGAACGAAAGGCTTCATCCCTTATGATCCCGTTTCTTTCGACCGGGTTCCCGAACGGCGCTTCGGCTTGGCGGCAGCCGGCTTCGCCTTGGATTCCGACGGCTTTGGTTTGGAAGCGGAGGACCCGGCCTTGGATGATTTCGGCTTGGCTTTGGAGGCTGCCCCCCTGCGCGGCTTGTCCGCATTTCCGGAATCCGTGCCGCCTGCAGGCTTCAGCTGCTTGAGACTCTTCTGCAGCGCGTCCATCAAGTCCAGCACGTTCGGCTCCGCCTCCTCTTCGGCGACCTTGACCTCCTTGCCTTCCACCTTGCCCTCGATCGCCTCCAGCAGCCTTTCCCGGTACTCGTCCTTGTATTTCTCCGGCTCGAAGCTTCCCGTCAGCTGCTCGATCAGCGACTTCGCCATGTCCAGCTCCCGCCGGTCGACCTTCTCTTCCTCGGGCAGGCCCGGAATATGGTTTTTCTCGCGGATCTCATCCTCATAAAACATCGTGACGAGGGAAAGCACTCCGTCCACGACGCGGATAGCCGCAAGGCTGCTCTTCTGCCGTATCGTCACATTGGCGACGCCGATTTTCCGGGTGCTTTTCAGCGCCTCGACGAGCAGCCGATAGGCGTGCTTGCCGGTTTCCTCCGGAGAGAGATAGTAGGTCTTTTGAAAATAGATGGGATCTATTTCCTCCAAATCCACAAAATCGAGGATACGGATCTCGCGCGAGGTTTTCGAAGCCAGCTGCTCCAGCTCGTCCTTCTCGAAGGTGACGAAGCGGCCATCCTCATACTCGTAGCCTTTGACGATGTCGCTCCAGGAAACGTCCTCCTCGCATTTGGGACAGGTACGGTGGTACTTGATCGGCTGGTTGTATTTCTTGTGGAGCATCCGCATCGGGATGTCGTTGTCCTCGGTAGCCGCATATAGCCGCACCGGAACGTTGACGAGGCCGAAGCCGACCGCTCCCTTCCAGATCGTCTGCATGGATGGTATGCCTCCTTGCCGGATAGTCTGGTGTCTATTACCCTCTGTCCGGGAACAGCCAATCAAGATGGGAAGCCGAGGAGCGGGGTAAGATAAGGAAATAGGCAGCGGGATGGCAGCAGACCGGCTGGGAGCAGGCAGCGGGATGGCAGCGAGGCGGAACAGGCAAAGGGGCGGAAAGCCACTCGGAAGGAACGGCCCCGTTGCGCTCACGCTCCGCTCCGGGCCTAGCTTAATACCCCGTGGCAAAAAATTTGGAAAAGGAGGATGGGGAATGAAATCAGCGAAAGCGGTCTTTCTGGACCGGGACGGCGTCGTCAACGAGATGAATACCGCGCGTGTACGCCAAGTGAACGGTCCGGACGATGTCCATCTATTGCCCGGAACCGCCGAAGCGATCCGTGGGCTGGCGGAAGCGGGCTACCGGGTATACGTGGTGACGAATCAAGGCGGCGTCGGCCTCGGCTACATGTCCTTGGCGGACCTGAAGGCGGTGCATGAACGGCTGGAGGAGCTGCTGGCGGGAAAAGGGGCAAGGCTGGACGGCATCGCCTTCTGCCCGCATAAACCCGATTCCGGATGCGCCTGCCGCAAGCCGCGGCCCGGCATGCTGCTGGAGCTGGCGAAGCGGCATCGCCTCTCGCTTGGCGAGAGCTACATGATCGGAGACCGCGAGAGCGATATCGCAGCCGGCCGCGCAGCCGGCACGCGGACGATTCGAGTGGGCGGCGCTGCGGGCAGGAGGAAAGGGAAGGACGGCGGCAGCCGGGAGGGGGCCGGCTCTGCGCGAAGGATTCAAAAACATGGAACCAAGCCATCTCCGGCGGATTGGAACGTCTCCTCCCTGCTTGAGGCTGCGGTCCTTATCGTACAGAGACTGGCGGAGGAGAGGAGGCTTCCTTGAACGGACGCCCGCATAGGAGTATGGTTAGAGATGAACCGTCCATCACGGACCCGGACGAGCTCCTGCCCATGCGCATTCGAGTTCTCGCCCTTCACCTGCGGGCTGCATGCCCTTGACCATTAACGGGCTTTTTCTAGGAGAAGAAGCCCCCGGGAGAGATACTATTCATGATTAAAAAGCTGGATCCAACGCCGCATTACGTCCTGGTCGTCACCGCCGTGGAAGCCGAGCGGGACGCCGTCGTCCGCGGCCTGCTCAAAGCCTGTCCCTCGGAAGTATGCGGCGAGGTCGAAGGTCCGCTGCGGCGGGTCGGCCGCTATATCGTGCTCGCTGGCGGCGTAGGCCCGGCCGCCGCAGCCGCCAGCGCCGCCCTCGCCATCGCGGGCTGCCCTTCCTTCCGCTATGTCATCAGCGCCGGCATCGGCGGAGGCTTCTCCCCGATCGCACCCGTCGGCTCCGTCGTCATCGCGACGGATATCATCGCGGCGGATTTGGGCGCCGAGACGGCGGACGGCTTCGCAAGCGTGGATCAGCTCGGCTTCGGCTCCTGGCGCGTAGCGGCCGACCGAGAGCTGGCCGAACGCATCGCCGAAGCCCTGCGCATGGCGGATGAGCCTGTCGCAGCCGCAGCCGGCCCGGTGCTGACGCTGTCCACCGTCACGGGATCGGCCGAGTCGGCAGCCGAGCTCCAGGCAAGGGTGCCGGGAGCCGCAGCCGAAGCGATGGAAGGCTACGGCGTCGCCATAGCCGCCGCCATGCAAGGCATCGAGGCGCTGGAAATCCGGGCGATCTCCAATGCGGTCGGTCCGCGCGACCGGGAAGCCTGGCGCATCGGCGACGCGCTCAAGGCGCTTGAAAAGACGGGATTTTTACTGCCGGAGGTGCTTGGAATCCAATGAAAATCGCTTATTCTCCTTGTCCCAACGATACCTTTGTCTTTCACGCTTGGGCGCACGGCCTCATCGAAGGCGCGCCTGAGCTGGAAGTGACTTACGCCGATATCGACATTACCAATGGCTGGGCAGACGACCGCATCGGGCCCGAGGTCATGAAAATTTCCTATGCCGCCCTGCCTTGGGTGCTGGAAGACTACGCTCTCATCCCATGCGGCGGCGCTCTGGGTCGCGGCTGCGGTCCACTCGTGCTGACCGCCGGCGGCGGAACCTCGCGCCGCTCTGCCGACGCCATGCCGGGAGCATCAGCCGCCGCTGGCGGCGGGGATGCTGCAGACGGCGCCGCTGGCACCACTGCTGACGGCGCTGCTGGCGCTACGGGTGCTGCTGGCGCTACGGTTGCTGCTGGCGCTACGGGTGCTGCTGAAGGCCAGGATACTGCGGCAAAGCCGGATGTCTCGGCAGGCCTAACAATCCCTGATGAGCAGCAAACCTCCTATCAGGAGGCCGTTCCTGCTGCAGGCTCGGCCCATGCCCACATGGGAGCTGCCGCTCCCGGCGCGGATCCATCCTGGCTGAGCGGCAAGCGGGTCGCTGTGCCGAGCGAACGGTCGACCGCCTACCTGCTGTTCCGGCTCTGGGCGGCGCAGAATGTTCCCGGAGGCGTCGGCGAAATTATCGTCATGCCTTTCCACGAAATCATGCCCGCCGTCCGCGACGGCCGTATCGATGCCGGGCTCGTCATTCACGAAGCGCGCTTCACTTATCCCGAATACGGCCTGTCGCTGATGGCCGATATGGGCGCATGGTGGGAAGCCGATACGGGCCTCCCGATTCCGCTCGGCGCCATCATTGCCAAGCGCTCCCTCGACCGCAGCTCCATCGAGGCATGGGCTCGCGCTTCCGTCGAATACGCCTGGGAGCATCCCGCGCGATCTGCCGATTATGTCCGATCCCATGCCCAGGAAATGTCGCCCGAGGTCACCAGCGCCCACATCGCCCTCTACGTGAACGAGTTCACCCGCGAGCTTGGCGAGGACGGCTACAACGCCGTCGAGTCCTTGCTCGGACGAGCGGCGAGGGAAGGCCTCGTTCCGGAGTTCGATTTGGCTTTGCTGCGAAAATAATGTCCGGCGCAAGCTCTCGAAGCCTCGGCCGGCCGCATCGGAATGGACTCAGGCCAGCCGATTTTTCCGGCTGGCCCAATTCAGGTCAGACCGCCTCGTTGTCGGACATACGTTCCGCTCGCGGTCGGACATACGTTCCGTTATTTCACGTAATTTGAGCTGTTCCGCTTGCGGTCGGACATACGTTCCGTTATTTCACGAAACTCGAGCTGTTTCGCTCGCTATCGGACATACGTTCCGTTATTTCACGAAACTCGAGCTGTTCCGCTCGCTATCGGACATACGTTCCGTTATTTCACGAAACTCGAGCTGTTTCGCTCGCTATCGGACATACGTTCCGTTATTTCTCATCGACTCACTACTATTCCGATAATTGTTCACAAATAACGGATCTGATGTCCGAAAAACGTTTGAATAGGACATTTTGATCGAAATAACGGATCTGATGTCCGATAATGCGGACAACCCGCCATTTTGCAGGATCAGCAGCCACCCGGTATTCTTCCAATGCCCATTCCATGATGTCCCCTCCCTGCTAGTTCAACTGCCTGTTCGTGTCCACTCCTCCTCCCCCTTAATGCCGCTCTTTTCCAACTTCCGTCGTTCATTCGTACCGCTCCGCTCGTCTCCCCAATTCCATTGTCGATCGAAGCCGCCTCCATCTCTCCACTTCATTCGACTAACCGGATTCTTCCCGTATACCTGCATAGAAAGACGGAGTAGAAAGGGTGAAACAGGAAAACCAAGAATGCGCCTAAGAAAGAGAGTATATATGGCTTTCCCCGGCCAACAATGCTCGTCCCTGCCCACATAAAAAGAGCAGCCGGCAACCCGGCTGCTCCGTTCTTTTCCAGACCTACCTTCTGCTTAAAGACCACCTTCTGCTTACGGACCTACCTTCTGCTCACAGGCCTGTCTTCCGCTTACAGACCTATCTTCTGCTTACGGACGCATCCTCCGCCTTACAGGCCTACGGCTCTGAATGCATTGGTCACCGAGGTGACATAAGAGGAGCTCGTTCCGTACAGGTCTTTGGCTGCCTGGATCGAGGCGTTCTTCGCCGCGGCGAAGTTGGAAGTGGAAGTAAGGTAATAGGCCACCGTGTTGTAGAAAATGTTCACGGCCGCGTCGCGGCCGATGCCCGTGACGGCAACGCCGTTCTGGGTGCCGCCTTGGGCGAGCAGGTAGAACGCTTTGTTCGTGATGCCGCTGTTCGTATGAACGCCGCCGTTGTCGGAAGATCCTGTGTAGCGGTTGGCATAGTTGTCCGGCTGGCCGTACAGCGTCGGGTTGGACATGGATCGGAGAGCGTCTCCGGAGATGCCAGGCGTATAGACATCGTCGCCGATAAGCCAGTTTTTCGCTTGGATGGAGTTGCCGAGGACGTCGGCATAGGACTCGTTCAGCGCGCCGGATTCATTGAGGTACTGGAGGTTGGATGTGTATTCGATGACTCCATGGGACAGCTCATGGCCGACCACGTCGAGATCGCCGGACAGCGGAATGAACGTCGAGCCGTCTCCGTCGCCGAATACGATCTGGGTGCCGTTCCAGAAGGCGTTGTTATACTTGCTGCTGTAGTGGACCGTGGAACGAATCAGCAGGCCGTTGCCGTCGAGGCTGTTGCGTCCGAACTTCGTTTTGTAGAAATCATATACTTTGCCTGCATAAGCATGGGCATCGACAGCGGCTCCATCCGACCATACGTTGTCGGCGTCCGTCAGCAGCGTGCCCGGAATCGAAGTCCGATTGCTGGCCGTGTAGGTATAGATGCCATTGCCGCGAGTGGTGTCTTTCAGCTGGTACGTGCTGCCGGAAAGGGTCGTCTGGAACGTCTTGCTGTCGCCGAGCACACCCGTGCCGGAACCGGTGGCCGTCTCGATCAGATCGTATTGCTGCACGATATGGCCGTCGGCCGCATCGATGAGGTAGCGGGTGCGCAGCGGCTGCGGCTCAAGCACATTCACTTCCGTCTGGTAGACGAGACGCGACCCGTTGCCTTCCGGATAGACGTACAGCTGAGCCGACGGAGCCTTCTCCTGCGCTCCCAGCTCGCCGATGCGGGAGCTTGCTTCCTTCGCCGCGATAGCCAGGGCATCGGATGCGCTGACGGCCGGCACGCTGGATTTTGCCGTGATCTGATTCTGAGCAGGCAGAACGGCTCCTACGAACGACGTAACCTGGCCGGCCTTGTCGATGTGAATGGTTTGGTCGCCGCCATATACCGGGATGCCATTCACATATTGCTGCAGACGGAAATGCTCGACGCCCGAAGTCGGATCGACTTCCTTCTTCTGGATCAGGAACGATGTTTTCACATCCGCTGCGGATACGCCCAGCTTTGCCTGCTGGCCTTCAAGGAAAGCCCAGATCTTATCCTCGGAAGAGCCCGGCACAATCTTGGCATCCTTGGCAGCGTCGATGAATTGAGTCACAAGCTGGTTGTTCACGACGCTGACGCCGGGAGTTCCGGCCGCTCCGAGGCTTGGAGATTCAGCTGCGACAGCGGAAGCGGAAGAAAGCAGCAATACGGTGCCAAGCAAAGTAGGAATCATTTTTTTCATTACACAAATTCACTCCAGTCATAAAATTTTTTTTCAAAACCTAAAGCAATATCAGAAAATAAATGTTGCATATCGCCTCCGTTCTATGTATGAATATTCACAACCGCCTTTTAACGAAAAAAAATAGATTAGCGGTGGTGGCAATGAATGTACCACACCGTAATCTATTCGGTAAATATGGTAAAATAAGCAAAAGAAGAAATGATTCTTTAGTATGAAAAGAAATCGATTCTTCGCGGCAATCCAAGCATAAGGTCCCAATTCAATCCTGAGAAACTGGTTCCCCAGATCCGATTATGAAAAACAATTCGGATTCATTTAATCGGGAATGAGGCCTTAAGCTCCTTGTTGCCTGCCGTTGGTCTCATCCTTTCCCTCGTCCAAAAGGAAACCATCCAGAAACCTGCGAGTCCAGGCTTCGCTTCATCTTGCTGCTGCCCGAACGAAATGAATGCCGCTGTTCCAGTCCCTTCAGCCAGTCCCTTCAGGATTCCTAAGATAAAAAGCAAACCCACAAGGATGGCGATACCGATTTCCGATGCGGGAAAACCAGCTACTGGCGCTCTTCCTTCCCGGCGCTCCGTTCATTCGCAACGGCGTATTTCCATCCTCTTCATGCTCATGATCCTTGCTCATGTCTATTCCTCCCTCATCAAATCTTGCATAAGTTTCTTTTCATTCACAAATGTTCAAGATTTTAAGAGGGTGATCCCAATTCGATTTTATGCATAATTTGAATCTTTAAAATTTTTATTAAACGCCATTTAAAAGCTTTTAGATCTATATTTATTGTCTTAAATAAACTTTTTAAACGGCAAATAGACTCGCCTAATCGCGAATCCCACTTCGTGCGTTGCTATCGCTTACCATGATGCCTCTTGGCGCAGAAGCCTGCTCGGATCCTTTATCCTGCTCCTGCTCCTGCTCGTGCTCCTGCTCCTATCTCAATCCCTACCTCCATCTTTATCCGGTCCAACTTCTCACACTTACTCCTACTCCTTACTCCTGCTTCCACTCCTACTTCTTACTCCTACTTCTTCTTACTCCTTCTTCTTACTCCTTCTTCTTACTCCTTCTTCTTACTCCTACTTCTTACTCCTTCTGCTTACTCCTGCTTCCACTCCTACTTCTTACTCCTACTCCTGTTCCACTTCCTAGCGCCTAAATGTTCCGTTCTCTATTGCGGCCTCAATTCCAATCGCTGTCCCATCTCGGCCCCGCCCCCTACCGACTCCCCGAACTCCCGGGCGCCACACCCTTCCCGAGCCCGGGAACAGCGGCTTGTCGAATGACCGTGTCGACTTCTCCTTGCGCGCCCATGGACAAGCTGCCGAGCTCCCCGATCAGCCATGCATGGCCAAAGGAGGCCAAGGAATCCTTCCCCTCTGTCAGCCGCGATCTCACATAGGCCAGGACCGCCTCCGGCATAGCTTCCTTCTCCGTCCATAGGAGAGGAGCGGACATATTCCCTCGGGACATCAGCGCCGCGACAGGAGCCAGCGACGGCGACTCCGAGCTCACGAGCGATACGCTTCGAGATATGCCTCCGGCGCCGCTCCCTCCTGTGCCTGTCCCGGCAATTTCCTCATAACGGGCCATAGCGACCGATTGGGCAAAATGATCCTCGCCTGAAATACGGGTGACTTGGCCGTATTCGGCCAAGTCTTCGGCTACTTCGGGCGGCACGATGGACTCTGGCGCGATCAGGTGGATGCGCGCTTTGCCGCCGCGCAGCTCCAGAGCCTGCGCCGTCTCCAGCGGAATGCCGGCGCGGCCGACGAGCAGCAGCGGTTCAGCGCTGCTAGCGATCCGGCTCACGGCGGGCGCCGTGTACAGCCGGGCTTCCTCGTCCGCAGATCCGACGAGGACATCAGCCGGATATTCGCCTGATTGCGCGGCTTCATAGGCGTCCACAGCGCGGGCCAGGTCTGCGGCTCCGCGGGCCGCGATCCGTTCGACGCGCAGGCCGAGCTTCTCCGCCTGCCGCTGAACCTGCGGTCCCAGCGCCCCGACCAGAATGGCCTGCACGCCCCCATTTTCAGGCATCCCTATCGGCCGCAGACGCTTCAGCTCCCGCAGTGTCGCCTCCGGAATGCCGTCTGCATCCGCGTACAGCAGCGGACCGTCCGCGGCATCGTCGATCAAGCCCGCTCCCAGCACGGCCGCGATCCAGTCCCCTTGAGGCACGAGCACAACCCCGCCTGGACGTGCCTCGTCTTCCGTCGAGGGCCAGGCCATCCGCGACGCCAGAACGGCTGCCTCATACGGATCGGCCGCATTGATTCGCGTCGTATGGGCCGTAGCGATCCATGGAGCCGCTTGCATCGCCGCTTCGGACGAACGGACGGCCAGCGCCTCGGGAGCGCTGTCCCGGAATGCGTCGGCTTCGCCTGGAGCCGCAAAAGGCGAAGGGACTGAAGCAGGGTCCGCGGGAAGCTTCCCGGATGCTTCGCTCCCTGGAGACCCGGATGCCGAATCGACTGCCGTTCCGCCCTCAGGATTGCGATCCCCGCCTGCATCGCTTCTCTCATCAGCCTGCGGCAGCGTCTCCGGCGCCAGCATCGGAATGTGTGCCTGCCCCCTTCCGCCCGTCACATCCGTCATCACCGTCCGGGTCGGCTGCTGCAGAGCGGAATGGGAGAAGCAGCCCTCCAGCATCGCTGCGGACAGAAGCATAAGCCCGAACAAAGCAGCCGGGCGGACATGCACGCAGCGGACTCTGATTCGAAGTCTGCCGGGATCGATCCCACCCTTCCTTGCCCGTTTGCTGCCCTGAATCCCATCCGCGCTCCGATCCTTATCCATTGTCCTCAGTCCTCCTTCCGCCGATCCATCTCCGTATCATCGTTTCCTCCGCCGCTCATCCCCAAACCTCGCCGACTGTCCATCCCCCACTTCCTGCTCGCCTCCTTGCCTTGGATCCCTTATCAGGAGGATGCTTCGCTGATCTAGCGGAGCCCAGACCCGCCTCTCGGCGATAGCCATCCTCCAGACAGGGCCCCGGCGCTGAGCGCTTGTGCTATAATGGCTTTCAATGACTGTCCACGACCTTATGACAAAGGAGCTTCCCGCCATGGCCCACATACGCCCGCTGCATACCGATGCCGACTTCCAGGAAGCGCTCGACAAGAGCATTCGGGTGCGCGTCTTCCGCGACGACCAGATGATCGAATCCGGAAGCTGCATCGTCCGCTTCGACGAGCGTACGGTCGTCATCCAATCCGGCGTCGCCGACCTTGCCTACCACTCCCGCAGCGGCTGCGAGTTTTTCGAGCTGCGCAAGTAACCCGCTTCGCCGTCCTTGACAGCGAGCGGACATCTCTTCGTCAAAGCAGACAGGGAAGGATTCACCCCCCCTCCTGTCTGTCTGACGCTTGCAAGAGTTAACCCAGGTTTAAACCATGCAAAAACGAAACAAAAAAAGAGGATCCCCCCGACGGGAATCCTCTTTTTTGCTGTTATCTCAGTAAGGCTGCAGAGCTACATCTGCAGCTGTTTCAAATGATAGAATTCGCCCTTGAGGGCGATCAGCTCGTCGAACGTGCCCGTCTCGACGATTCTTCCGCGCTTCATGACTACGATGCGGTCCGCATGGCGGATCGTAGACAGCCGGTGCGCGACGATGAATGTCGTGCGCCCCTTGATGAGCTGCTGCATCGCCTGCTGCACATGAAATTCCGAGGCGTTGTCGAGCGCCGACGTCGCCTCGTCGAGGACGATGACCTGCGGATCCCGTACGAGCGCGCGGGCGATCGCGATGCGCTGGCGCTGGCCGCCGGAGAGCTTGCCTCCATGCTCGCCGACCATCGTGTCGACGCCGTGCGGCAGCCTGCCCACCATTTCCGACAGATGGGCCAGCTCCACGACCTCCATCAGCCTCTCGTCCGTGATGCCCTTCAGGCCGTAGGTGATGTTGTCCCGGATCGAGCCGGAGAAGAGGATGTTCGTCTGCGGAACCACGGCCAGATGGCGGCGGTATTCCGACAGATCCAGCTCGGACAGCGGAATCCCGTCTACGCTCACCTGTCCCGAGCTGGGCTCGAGGAAGCCGATAACGAGATTGAGGATCGTCGACTTTCCTGCCCCCGATTCTCCGACAAAAGCGACGCATTCGCCGGCCTTCACCTCCAGCGACAGCTCCTCCAGCACATGCTGCTCGCTGTCCTTGAACTTCAGCTGGACGCCCGAGAAGCGGTAATCACCGGCCACCTTGGCCAGCTTGAGCTTTCCGGCGTTGTTCTCGATATCCGGCGATTTCAGAATCTCCGTAATGGAAGAAATAGACTCGAAGCCCTTGGCAATCATCGGATACACGTTCATGAGAGCCGTGATGGAGCCGAGAATCATGCCGAAATACCCCTGGTACATGACGATGCTGCCGACCGGAATCTTGTTGGTGTAAGCGAGATAGGCGGTGAACAGCAGGCATACGACCTGCACGATCTGGAACGTGACCCAGTTGGAGGCGCCGAAGTAGGCTTCGACGAGATCCATCCGGTAGCCCTTGCCCTGCAGCCGCTTCAGCGTCGTGTCGATGCGGTCGATCTCGACCTGCTCCAGGCCATGCGCCTTGGTGACCGGAATCATCTCCACCATCTCCGACACATGGGAGCTCATCGTCTCGATTTCCTTGCGGAACTCGCTGTTGCTCTGCTTGATCCGCCTGCGGAACAGCCTCATCACCGCGATCGCGGAAGGAACGGTGACGAGAAAGAACAGCGAGACGAGCCAGTTGGTGTACAGCGTGAGGCCGAACGCGATGATGACGTTCAGGATCGCCGGGAACAGCGCCAGCATCAGCTGCTTGGACATGCCCTCCACCGCCTCGACGTCGCGCAGCACCTTGGACTGGAGCCGGCCAGCCTGCAGCTCGCGGTGGGAATTGATCGAGAGCTGCTGCAGCTTGCGCACCATCGCTCCGCGCAATCCCGCCTCGACGGTGCGGATGGCGCGGCTGAGGAAGCTCACGTAGGCGGCATGGGTCGGGATATTCTGAAGCACGACGACCAGCAGCACCGCGAAGTTGAGCCAGAGTTCCCGCATGGAATGCTGGGAGGGCTGGGCGACGATGTTGATGACATTGGCGGTGACGATCGGCAGCAGATAGACCGGCAGGCTTTTGATCACCATGAACATCAGCGAGATGCCGAGGTTCATGAAGTTGCCTTTATACAGCGACAGGAGGTATTGGAAGGAAGTTCGGTTTCCCTCCTGCACCGCTTGTTGGAACGTTCGTTCGAATGAATTCCCGGGCAGTTCGGCTTGCGCGGCTCGGTTGAACATGATGGACCACCCTCGTTAAGTTGTTAGGCTAACAAATTGAACCTATGCATCAGGTCAGGGGAACTATAAGAGATGACCTTGCCCGGTGTCAATGCCCATTGAAGGGAAAAGGAGGGGAACGCTTGGCAGGCGCTGCTCCCGCACCGGCAGAGGGCGGCCGGAGGACTTGCAGCCGCGACTCCCGGCAGCCGCGTGTTCTGCCGAGCAGCAGCAAAAAAAGAGCCCTCCATCGGCCGATGAGGCCTTGGACGGCTCGCTCCTTTGAAGTCCGGAATCTTTCCCCGCTCCCGCTTCAGCTCTTGATCGCGCCCGCTGCGATATCCGAGATGAACTGCTTGCTGATGAACAGGAACAGGATGATGAGAGGAATGACGGCAAGCAATGTTCCGGCGATGACCATCGAATAATCCGTCACGTAAATTCCGTTCAGCGACGCCAGCGCCACCTGCAGCGTATATTTGCGCTCGTCGGTCAGGATGATCAGCGGCCATAGGTAATCGTTCCACGCTCCGATGAAGGTGAAGGCGCCGAGGAAGGAAAGCGCAGGCCGCAATATCGGCAGGGCGACGTTCCAATAGAGGCGCAGGAAGCCGCAGCCGTCGATGCGGCCGGCGTCCAGCAGCTCGGACGGCACCGATTCCTGGGCGTACTGACGGATCCAGAAGATCCCGAACGCATTGGCCATTCCCGGGATGATCAGCGCCTTGAACGTGCCGACCCACCCGAATTTGGCCATGATGACGAAGGAAGGCACGAGCGACAGCTGGGACGGCGCCATCATGGTCGCCAGCAGCAGGACGAACAGCAGCTTTTTGCCGGGGAAATCGAACTTGGCGAACGTGAAGCCCGCCAGCGAATCGAAGAACAGCACCAGCAGGGTGCATGCGGAGGCGACGAACAGCGTATTCCAGAACGCTCCGAAGAAATCGACATTGTCGAACACCCGCCCGATATTGTCGAGCAGCCGGGTGCCGAACCACAGCTTCGGCGGGAAGCTGTAAATGTCCGATGTCGTGCGCGTCGCCATGACGAGCAGCCAGTAGAACGGGAAGATCGATATCAGCAGCCCGATGGCGAGGCCGATATGGAGCAGAATCGATTTGGTTCTCATCGCCATCATTTCACCTCCTGCCCGCGGGTTTGCCCGCCTTGGACGAACAGCCAATTCACGATCGAGAAGAGCGCGATCAGCACGAACATGCCCCAGCCGACAGCCGCGCCGTAGCCGAAGTAGTTATGGATGAACGCTTCGCGGTATAGATACAGCACGATCGTGAGGCCGCCGCCGCTGACCCCTCCGTCATTGCCCGCGAGCACCTGCGGCTCGGTGAAGATCTGCATGCCTCCGATGGTCGAGGTGATCAGCGTGAAGAGGATGATCGGCCTCAGGTTCGGAATCGTGATCCGGAAAAAGGATTGGATCGTCGAGGCCCCGTCGATTTTGGCGGCTTCATAGAGAACGCTCGGGATGCTTTGCAAGCCCGCCAGATAGATGATCGCGTTGTAGCCCGCCCAGCGCCAGATAACCATGACGGACACCGCGAGCTGGATGCCCCAGGTTTTGTTCAGCCACTCGATCGAATTCAGGCCCAGCAAGTTCAGCACATAGTTGAGCAGCCCGTAATTGTTGGAAAAGATCGTGCCGAACACGATCGCCACCGCCACTAGCGAGGTGACGTTCGGCAGGAAATAGCCGATCCGATAGAAGGTCCGGAACCGGACGAACGAGGAATTGAGCAGGAACGCGACGGCCAGCGCGATGAACAGCATCGGAATCGTCGAGTAGATCCAGATGAGGAGCGTGTTGCCGACCGCCCTCCAGAATTCGGGATCCGTCAGCATGAAGCGGTAATTGTTCACGCCGTTGTAGCTCATCCTTCCGATTCCATCCCACTTCTGGAAGGACAGGTACATGGAGAATGCGATCGGGAACAAGCCGAAAATGGCGAACAAGATGTAAAAAGGCGATATGGCCAGGTATTCCTTCCGATGTCTCCAAAGTCTCGAAGCCAAGCTGCCTTTGATGCGCGGGGGTACGGGAGCGCGGGCAGGCTCCGCGTTCAGCATGGGATTGCCCATTGGGGTGACCTCCTGTCAGCCATTGATCTTAGGAATGCACAGCGGCATCGGCTCCGCGTCAGCGCAGCAGCTCTTTTTTGATCCGGCTTATCGCGTCTTTCCAGGCTTTGTCGGGGTTTTTGCCCTGCAGGGCGACGGAGGTCAGCTCGCGGCCGACGATTCCGTTCACATTCGAATACTTGCCTCCGAAGTAGGCCGGCTTCACGTTCCGTGCGGATTCCGAGAAGATCTCGCCGGTCGCCTGATTGCCGAAGAACGGCTCCTTCTCCTTCATGATGGGATCGTCCAGCGCTTTGGCGGCGGAAGGGAACAGATTGAGATTTTTATAGGACTGGATCTGATTGTCGGGATTTTGAAGATAGCGGATGACTTCGAAGGCCTCTTGCGGGTAGTTGCTCGTCTTCATGATGGCGAGGAAGGAGCCGCCGTTGTTGCCGTCTCCGCCCGGAGCCCGGGCGACTCTCCACTTGCCGCTCGTATCCGGCGCGGCCTCCTCCAGAACCTCCTTCATCCAGACGGCCCCGACGAAGGACGCGATGCTGCTGTTGTTCATGGCCGCGCTCCATTCGCTCGTGAAGGCGTTTGCATTGCCGGCCAGCTTCAATTGGGCGGCCTTGACGGCCAGGCTCCAGGCGTTCTTCATCGAGGAGCCGGTCGTGTCTCCGATGAATTCGTCCTCCTTGGAGAAATAGATGCGGTCGGATTGGGCATTGACCTGGGTGTAGACGTTGTTCACGTTGTCGAGCATCTTGACCTTGCCGGCAAAATGATCCTGAAGCTTCTTGCCTGCGTCGAGATAGCTCTCCCACGTTCCGAGCTGCTTGTGCACGTCCTCCGGATCCGACGGGAGGCCCGCTTCCTGGAACAGATCGGCCCGATAGAAGAGAGCGGTCGGCCCCGTATCGATCGGCAGGGCGATCATCGTCCCTTCCGGCGTGACGCCGAAATTCCATTTCCAGTCGAGGAAATCCGGCTCGATCTCCTTGGCTCCGAGGTCGTACAGATCGTAGAAGCGGTCGGAGCTGACGAACAGCTCGGACACCCAGTCGTTGAAAGCGACGATATCAGGTCCTGCGGAGCCGGCGGCGAGCGTCGTTTTCAGCTTGGACTTGAAGTCGCCTCCGATTTTCTGCGCGTTGATGCGGATGCCCGGGAACTTCTGCTCGACGGACTTGATGAGCCCGTCGTCGAGGCTTCGGTTCCAATACCAGAGTGTAAGCGTTTTCGTTTTCTCGGTTGGAGAAGTGCTGCCGCAGCCTGCGGCGATCATGGCAAGAATCAGCATGCATAAGCCGACCATTCTGGTTTTGACCACTTCCGCCATTCCTCCTGACATGTTGACTGCCTCGGCGCGCCGGCGGCCGCAGCCGCCCCGCGTCCCATCCGCCTAACCGTACTATTTTATTCCGATCTCCGCAGAACTTGCACACTAAACGGATTTACTTCCTATACCCATCTCCATACGTTTTGAAACCGTCATCGGCGGAAATCGGCTCTTCTGTATTTCATTGCTGTCGGCTCACTCCGCTGTGCGTCGCGGATGCCCGTACTGCACGAGCACATGCCTTAGCTGCTTCAGCTCCTGCAGAACAGCCGAGCAGCCGCCCCTATCGCTCCATGCCGCCGGATTCCGCTTCAAATCCATGGCCGCACAGCCGATCCGGAAGGCATCGACCTCCCCGTTGCGAGCGATTCTCCGGGCAAGGGAAGGCATCGAAGGTCCTCTAAAATCGGCCGGAACCTCATCCGCCTTCAGGAAAAAGCCCATATGCCGGATAACGCCGAATCAGCGGCATATGAGCGGCTATGAGCGACATATGGGCAGCATATGAGAGGCATTCGAGAGGCATTCGAGAGGCATTCGAGAGGCATTCGAGAGACATTCGAGAGGTATTTGAGAAGGCATTTGAGAGGCATTCGAGAGGCATTCGAGAGGCATTTGAGAGGCATTTGAGAGGCATTTGAGAGGCATTCGAGAGGCATTCGAGAGACATTCGAGAGGCATTTGAGCAGCATTCGAGAGGCATTTGAGCAGCATATCGGCACGTCATGATGCTCAGCCTGACGGCGGTTCCAGCCTCGATTCAGCGCGCAAAAAAAGCCTCCGCGAGGAGGCTTTGAATTCGGATTTCGGTCAAGCTTCCGTATTGCCGTCCTGATCCTCCGCCTTGCGCAGAGGGCGGCCTTTCTTGCGCAGCTCGCTCATGAGCTTCTTGCCGGTAGGCGTCTGCGCCAGCCCGCCGCCCGCAGTCTCGCGGTGCTTCTCCGGCATCGCAGCGCCGACCTCCAGCATCACCTGCACGACCTCGTCGGAAGGAATGACGCTCCGCACGCCGGCAAGCGCCATATCGGCAGCCGCAAGCGCCGTAACGGCGCCGAAGCCGTTGCGCACGATGCACGGAATCTCCACCAGCCCGCCGACCGGATCGCAGATCAGGCCCAGCGAGTTCTTCAGCGCGAGCCCGACCGCGTGTACAGCCTGGCCCGGCGTGCCGCCGCGCAGCTCCGCAAGCGCTCCGGCCGCCATGCCGATCGCGGAGCCGACCTCCGCCTGGCAGCCGCCCTCGGCGCCGGATACGAACGAATTGTTCGCGATGACATAACCGATTGCGCCGGCCGCGAACAGGCCGTAGGTCATCTCGTCATCGCTCCAACCGAAGCGCTCCTGCGTGCTGACGAAGACGCCGGGGATAATGCCGCAGGAGCCTGCTGTCGGCGTCGCCACGATGCGGCCCATGGAAGCATTCACCTCCGACACGGCCAGCGCATACGCCATGGCGCGCCCTGCATCGCCGCCGAGGCTCGGCTCCCCGGCCGCGTTGTAAGCCGCGACCCGCTGGGCATCGAGCCCGGTCAGGCCGCTGCGGGAAGTTGTGTCGCGCGTCAGGCCGTTATGGACGGCTTCCTTCATGATGCCGTAATAGTCCTTCATCGCCGCGAATTCCACCCCGGGCTCGCGGCCCGATTCGCGCGACTGCTGCTCCAGCATGAGACGGCCGATGCTCAGGCCGCTTTCGCCGCAGCGCTCACTCAGTTCCTTCAGCGTCCGGAAGTTCATCGTCGTTCCCCCTGTCATCGTTCAAATCCATATAATCCGTCTGAAGCACATGCGGCATTCGGCCGATCCGCTCCATCAGTCCCGCCTTCACCGGAGCGTCCAGCTCCACCACGGCCAGCGCCTCGCCCTGGCGCTCCATGCGGCTGAGCGACAGCCCGCCGATATTGAGCCCTTCCTCCTGCAGCGCCGCCGAGAGAGACGCGATGACGCCCGGCTGGTCCCGGTGCCGGATGAGCAGCGTCGGGTACGAGCAGCTGAATTTCACCGCGAAGCCGTTCACCTCCACGACCTCCACATTGCCTCCGCCGATCGAAGTGCCGAGCAGAGACAGCCTGCGGCCTCCGTCCGCAGCGGTCAGATCGAGCCGGACCGTGTTGGGATGGGGGAACAGCCCTTTCCCCTCCTGGAACACCAGGTCCATTCCCGCTTCCTCGGCCAGCTCGACCGAATCGGGCAGGCGCGGGTCATCCGTATGGAAGCCCATGAGTCCGCCTGTGACGGCTGTATCCGTGCCATGTCCTTGATAGGTGGCCGCGAAGGAGCCGTAAAAGGAGATTTTCGCTTCCTGCGGCATCTCGCCCAGCAGCCTGCGCCCCGCAAGCCCGATTCGCGCCGCTCCCGCCGTATGGGAGCTGGAAGGTCCGACCATGGCCGGACCGATAATGGAAAACACGTCTTTGAACCGCACAGCCATTCTCCTTCGTCTTGAGTTGTTGTAGAGGCCGAAAATGAGTTGTTGCAAGAGCCGAAAAAAGGGACAGAGCAGAAGAATGCGCCGAAAGAAGGGCGTGCCGCCCGTTCCCGCGATTCTTCCGCTCTGTCCTTTGTACCTGAGAGTTGCCTCGCTTCCCGCTCCGCGAGTTTCCCCTTGGGTGATTCCATGCGCGCCTGTGCGCGGGCTTGGAATTCTCTCCAGAGATGCGTCCGGCAAAGGTCCTTTTGCCTGAGAGATTCACCCTGTCCCCAGGGCTTACTCCTTCGGCGCCGCCCCGTGTTACAGGTAGTCTCTCCCGCTGCCTTCATCCGCTCTATTCAATTAAGGATTTCGTCAAGATTGCAAACGTTATCTACACCCATTATATGCAGGAGCGCGGCCATCTTCAACCCGCAGTCCGCGGGCAGGTCGGCCGGCCGCAGCAATTACGCGAAAAGGCGGTCATGTCGCTGCACGCGGCGGGATAGAAGTGTGCGACTTACGAGGCCGGATCTGCGGGCAGGCTGTGTGTTCTTGCCGATTGGGGCCGGGGCTGGGACAGATTGGCGGGGGTCGCGGCAGATTGGGCGGGGCTTGCTGCTTGGCGGGGTGCGCGGCAGATTGACCGGGGCTTGCACCAAGGTGCCGGTGTGTTCCGACTATCGTTAAAACCACAACTTCTCTCGTATCGGACATACGATCCGCTATTTCAACCAAAATCACCGTTCAAAAAAATTTAACGGACATAGGATCCCTTATTTCGGAGAAAACAACTCAAAACGGGCTGTTTTACCCCAAATAGCGGAACCTATGTCCGATAATTCGACGAAATCGAAAAAAATCCCTAACTAACGGATCGTATGTCCGATACACCGTCTGAAGAACACCCGAATTCTCCTCCTGGCAACGGTCTGCCGCACAAAAGTTCCTTCCAAAAGTTCCTGCACCATACTTCCGACAAACCAGCCGACTATGTCTCAACTATGGCTCATAGCCGGTTGAATCGGCAATTGATCAAAATCGAATCAGCCCGCCATGCCGTACGACGTCCAGCCGCCGGCGGAGGCGTAGAAGCCGCTTCCGCCAAGCATCGCCTGCGGTCCCCGATGCGCTGCGGCGGAATGGGCGCTGGCGCCGATGATGCCGACCGCCACGGCCGGCTCCAGCACATCCTGCTCGGCGAGCGCTGCGATGGCGGCCGCATCGTCCGTCCGCACCGCAGCGGCCAGGCCGCGCAGCCGCGCCATGAGCGCTTCGTCGGCCGGCTCCCGCAGGCCGCCTGCTTGCAGATCGCGCCTGACGCCGTCAAGCGCGCGCCGGGCCCGGTGGAAGGCGGCTTTCACCGCGCCTTCCGTCGTCAGAAGCAGCTCCGCCGTCTCGCGGATCGAACGGTTCATGACCTCGCGCAGCAGCCATACCGACAGCTGCAGAGGAGACAAGCGGAGCTCCAGCGGGCGCAGCAGCTCCTCCAGCTCCCAGCTAGCCGCAGGCTGGACGGCCTCCGCCTCCTGCAGCTCGGGCAGCGTTCGGCGATGGAGAGCTTCCCTGCGCAAGTGGTCCGTCCACAGGTTCCGGGCGATGCGCAGAAGCAGCGCCTGACGGTTGGCATGCTCCCGCCAGATCGGGGCGGCCAGCGCCCTGCACCAGGCCGACTGCTCCAGATCCTCCGCTTCCCAGGCGCTGCGGGTCAGCGCCAGGCAATATCTTCTCAGCGCCGCGCGCTCCTCCTCCAGCTCCAGCTCCAGCTCCGTCTCCGTCTCCATCGGCGGCATCCCCTTTCGATACGCATAGATATTCTGACCGGTAAACGAATGATCCTGCCAAAAGGATACGGAAGGCCGGGGAATTTCTTTTCCGCGTTCCAGCCGTATCCTTTCCCTCCCCGCATCCGTTTACCAGTGGCAAAACCATTCCGACCCATCCAGCGAAGGAGGATGACGACCTGTGACCCATATCCCTTATGTCGTGGAGCAGACCAACAAGGGGGAACGCTCCTATGATATTTATTCCCGGCTGCTGAAAGACCGCATCGTTTTCGTCGGCACGGCGATCGAGGACAATATGGCCAACGCGATCATCGCGCAGCTGCTGTTCCTGGCCGCCGATGACCCCGACAAGGACATTCATATGTACATCAACAGCCCGGGCGGCTCCACGAGCGCCGGCCTCGCCATCTACGACACGATGCAGTTCGTGAAACCGGATGTCCGGACGCTCTGCACCGGCACGGCCTTTTCCATGGCGGCCTGGCTCCTGCTCGCGGGAACGAAGGGCAAGCGGGGAGCGCTGCCGAACAGCGAGGTCATGCTCCATCAGCCTTCAGGAGGAGCGCAGGGCCAGGCCAGCGATATCGCCATTTCCGCCACGCGCATCCTTAAGCTGAGAGACAAGATGAACCGGATTGCGGCGGAGCGCACCGGCCAGCCTCTGGAGCGCATCGAGCGGGATACGGACCGCGACACGTTCCTTTCCGCCGAAGAGGCCCAGGAATATGGAATCGTGGACCATATCATTACGAGCATGTAGCTTTTACGAGCATGCAGCTTTTACGAGCATGCAGCTTTTACGAGCATGCAGCTTTTACGAGCATGCAGCCTTGAGAACAGGAGAGCGTCCGGCTCGGCTATCCATCCTTTGCCAAGCCGGCATCCGGTAGGTGTACAATGGAATGGAATCCAATTTTAACCGCAGAGGTGATGGCTATGCTGGAGCAGTTGAAAGGCAAGCAGGTGCTGATTCATTTTCTCGACGGAACCCATATCGGGGAAGGCACTCTGGAAGAAGTGGACGACAAGTTTGTGAAATACAAGACGGAATATCAGGAACTGTTTATCCCCGTCTCCTCGATTCGAACCGTTTCGGTCAACCTCAAGGAACGCCAGAAGCCGAAGGTCGGGTTTGCATGACCTGACTTGACTTGACTTGACCTGCGCCCCGTGCTCATTCATTGGATGGGCAGCGGGGCTTTTTGGGCTGCGGATGACCGCTTCCCACCGGATAGCGACGGCGCTTGGGCTTGCGGTTGACCGGCTTCCACCGGGATAGCGACTGGCGTTTTGCGCTCACAATTGCCGGCAGCCCGATGAATTAGCAGCGGCGCTTATGCTTGCCCTAGACCGGGCCGGCCAACGGATTCAAGCGGGTCCCTGACGATCGAGAGGCGGATGGATCGCCGAATTCCCGGCCCGATCCGCCAGCCTGCCGAGACCGATATTGGCCGCCGTATACAGCAGGCCCGCGGCCGCGAAGATCCATACCGAGCTCCAAGGAGTAAGCCCGTACCCTTCGATGAAATAATCCCCGTAGCTGTTGTAGTGATACAGGCCGGCCCACAAGGCCAATCCCGTGAACAGAACCGCTTGCAGCGCAGGATGCCGCAGCCAGCGGTTGGCCAGCAGCGTCAGCGGAAGCGCCAGGACCGGGTAGAGAGCTGTCGTCAGGATGAACATCATTGCGATGTAGATGCCGCCTATATTCATCATTCCGTAATACTCGGTCGTCGCGATCTTATACCCTTCAATCCGCTCCACGCCAAGCAATGCCCCCAGAAACAAGGCGACAAAGATGCCATATAGCAAAAGATAGCGCACAAGCGTGGCTCCTTTCATTCTCTATCCCCCCTCCCGAATATTGACCCGGCCAGCCACAGGATTCCGATTCCCGCCGAGCTGCCGCCGAAAAACAATGTGCCCAGCGACCCAAATATGGACAGGCTCGCCGCCTCATCCATTTCTCCGGGAGCCTGATGGACAACCCCGTATCTCCACATGCCCGCACAGAGCAACAGAGCACCGATAGACAATAGGAGGAAAATGGCCTGAACCCTATGGATTCGTTTGGCGATGTCGGTCATTCGCTTCTCTCCCCAGCCAGCTTGTATCCTTGCGGCCCTTGACGTTCTTTCTATCCCGGACCGTACCATCCAACCGTAAGACGTCTCCTTCTTCAAAAAAGTTCCAGCCGAAAAGGCGCTTGCCTCCCCAACCGCTTGTTGATATAATGGCCTGAATTCCATAGCGCAGTTCAGGTTGCCTAGGGTTCCGCGGCTGAAGTCCAGCCGGTCTGGTCCGAGAGGGAACGATGCGGAGCACGGATCCGCATTTACACGGAGGGATAAAAGCCCGGGAGATAAGCCGCTTTCCAAGCGGTTTGTCTTCCGGGCTTTATTTGATGCTCAGCCTTGTTTTTGGGGCATACTGGAATACAGCTTCCTAACCTTCCCGGCAACAAGTCCTGCAGCTCGAAAGGGGTATCATCATGAATGCGAACTGGCTTAAAATCATCGGCGCCTCCTTCTTCGAGGTCGGCTGGGTCATCGGGCTCAAGCATGCCGACACGGCCTGGGAATGGATCGCGACCGCCGTCTGCATCCTCGTGAGTTTTTATGCGCTTATCAGCGCGAGCCGCACGCTCCCGGTCGGCACCGTATACGCCGTCTTTGTCGGCCTCGGCACAGCCGGAACCGTGCTCGCGGACATGATTTTGTTCGGCGAGCCCGTCAAGGCGCTCAAGCTGATCCTGATCGGCGTGCTGCTCGTCGGCGTCATCGGGCTGAAGCTCGTCAGCCACGACAAGGAACCGGCAACCGGGGAGGTGCATTGAGATGGCATGGGCATATCTGATCGGAGCCGGGCTGTGCGAAATCTTCGGCGTCGCCATGATGAACCGGCTGACCCGCCGCCGCGACTTCGTCTCCCTGCTGCTGCTCGCCGCCGGCTTCGCTCTGAGCTTCTCGCTGCTGTCCCTCGCCATGCGCACGATTCCGATGGGGACCGCCTATGCGATCTGGACCGGCATCGGCGCATCCGGCGGAGCTCTTGTAGGCATGCTGTTCTACGGCGAGTCGAAAAACCCGCTGCGCATCCTGTTCATCGTGCTCGTGCTCGGAGCGGCTGTCGGGCTGAAGGCGGCGGGTTAGGCAGCGCAAGCTAAAGCAAGTGCCTTGAAGCCGCGGCTGGCGAGCCGCCGAGACGGCAGATCTTGAAGCAAGCAAAGAGGAGGCTCCGATGGAGAGCCTCCTCTTCGGCATTCAGGCCTCGGTCAGGACGGCCTCCGATGAATGCGGCATGAACTTCGGCTAAGCCTTTGCCGCTTCTCCTTCAGCATCGGCAGGAGCCTCGCCGCCTTCCTTCGGCCAGCCCCCCCATAGATTGGACACATGGCCGTCGGGGTCGCGGAGGATGAAGCTGTAGCCTCCGCCCTGCTTGTACGACATCTCTCCCACCTCCAGGCCGCGCTCGCGCAGCTTGGAATGGATCTGATGAATATCGTCGACCTGGAGGGAGATGATCGGCTGCACGACGCCGTGCATGTTCTCGAACTCCAGCTTGGGCACGTTCGGACTGCTGACGAGGCCGAGGCCGATCCCGCCTACGTTCAGCCAGGCTTCGGTATCGCCCGGCGTGAACGGGAAGGTGAACGGAATGTCCAGAACGTTATGATACCAATGAATCGACGCTTCCAGATTGCTGACAGGCAGCTGGATGACGGCATAGTTTTTGACGGCCATGTTCAAATCCACTCCTTGGATCTTATGGGATAGTTGAGCTCTCATCTTCTATAACGGAAGCCTCCTGCGAAAATACACAGGTTTCAATCCAAATCCTGAACCAATTGAATGAGATGCCCGCTGGGATCCCGGAACGCGAAGGAAACCCGCCGGCCTCCGGCTTCGACCTTGTCCACCTGGACGCCATGCGAGGATATGGACATATAGGCGCTGCATATGCCTTCGGCATCCCCTCGTCGAAAAGCGTCCAGGAACCGCTCGAAAATGCGCGGCGGCAAAGGCTCCACGGATTTCTGGCGCCTGATCCGCCCGACCCTCTCCTGCCCTGGCGGCTGCTCCCGCCCTGCCTGCCCCTCCCGGGCAAGCGACTGCAGCCTCTGCCGCGCCCGCCTATGCCCTTCCCGGACAGCCCCCGGCGTCAGGCGGAGCAGGCGGGAAGTCTCGTCCGCCGTGAAGCGGAAGACGTCCATGAGCAGAATCATCGCCATCTGCCTCGGATTCAGGCTGCCGGAGAGCTGCTCCAGCAGCATGCGGATGCGCAGCGCCTCGTCGGGCCCTTCCGCTGCGCACGGAGCATGGAGCTCCTCCTCGTATTCGACGCCGGCTTGGTCCCCGCGGCTTCTCCTGCTGCGGCAGATGTCGATCCAGGCATTCGCCGCCATCCGATTCACATAAGCCTGGGTGAGGCTCCGCTCCGGCTCCCGCAGCTGCAGCCGGTGCAGCTTGGCCAGCACCTCCTGCTCCAGATCCTGGGCATCCCACCCCGCTCCCGCCAGCCTCAGGCAGCGACGCCGCAGACCGGGGATGAACGCCTCCATACCCGTCCGGACTCCAGTCTCCTCCATGATCCTTGCTCCTCCCCAGACATATGGATAAATAAGGAATATGGAATCCATTATAGCCCGTCCGCGCGCCGCTGGGAATGACGATCCGCTCGGAGGGCAACAATCATCACCGCTCATGGAGCCCTTCTCCCATTCGTCTGCGCCTCTCGCGTGCCTTCTCCAATTGAAAAAAGGCCCCCGATGGGGCCTCTGCCGCCTCAGGAAGCCTTGGTCTGCGCCTTCGGCTTGCGCGGCCAAAGGGTATAGCTGAAGCTGACGGCGAAATCGATCGCCAGCACGAGGCTCCACATCCGGAGCACCCCGATCAGGGCATCGGTCTGCGCGGAGCTTCCGGCAAGAGCCGTCATGCCGAGCAGAATCCCGCCCCCAATTCCATAAGCGAGAAGATGGCGGAGCCATCCCTTGCGCTGCCGAGCGGCGTGCGCGCCGCCATGCCGGGGCGGCTTGACGGGAGCCGGCCCCCCTGAGAAGCGGTGATGAAACTGAGCGTCGGCCCAAGCGATCATGGAATGTCCGAAGGCGATGGACACGCCGATATAGATGGCCGCGATGCCATGGGCGGCCGTCGCGGCTGCTCCCGAGCGGATGTCCCACAGCGCCGCCGCCAGCAGCAGCACGTCGATCAGAGGCGTTGCGATCAGCAGCGCAGAGCCGAGCTTTTTCAGCCTCAGCAGGTAGCGGCAGGCCAGACCGGCGACAACGAATACCCAAAAGCCGATTTCGCAGGCGATGATGAAAGCGACCAGAAGAACACCCCTTTTTAATACAATTGTATTAATTCACAACAGCATAATAGCACAGTTGTATTACAAAAAACAACCATGCTAAAATGAGGTATGCCAAAACAAGTCGACCATTCCGAACGGCGCCGAACAATTGCCGAGGCTTGCTGGGCCGTTATCCGCGAGAGCGGCATCGAGAACGCTTCGGTGCGCAAGGTCGCGGATGCCGCCGGCCTGTCGCTCGGCTCCCTGCGCCATTACTTCACTACCCAGGCGGAACTCATCGCCTTCTCCATGCGCCTCGTCTCCGAGCGGGTCACAGCGCGGATGGCCTCCCTTCCGCTCAGCGGGGATACCCGGTCCGATATTCTTCTTATCGCTTCCCAGCTGCTTCCTCTGGACGAGGAGCGCCGCATCGAAGGGGAGGTCTGGCTCGCCCTGTCCGCCAAGGCTCTGGCCGATCCGGAACTGCTCGCCCTCTTCAGGGAAGTCCACGGGGAGCTTCTGCATGCCTTTCGCAAGCTGACCGCCTGCTGGCTAGGGGAGAACCCGGCTGCCGGACTCACTCCGGAAGCCGAACGGGAAGCCAGGCGCTTTCATGCGCTGGTGGACGGACTTGCCGTACACTCCCTGCTGAACCCCGGCAGCTCCGAGCCTGCCTTGCTGCTGGAGCTTGTCGGCCTGCATTTGGACCGGCTGCGGTCATCGTGACCGCGGAAGGGATGCGCGGCTCATGCGGACATGGCGGCCGCCCCCTCATCAAGCCGCATCCTCCTTCCTCCTGCGCCTTCTTATCCGTCTTCCTGCCGCGATCGCGGCGGCAAGCTGGAACGCCGCATTCGCCCCGTACACAAACGGGAGCAGAATGATCTGGAACGGATACCCGCCCATATCGGCGATCGATCCGATGACGAGAGCGGTCCAAAAGGCGGCTCCGAGCCAGGCGATCCACAGCCGCCGCAGCCTGCCGGCCAGCATGGCGGTCAGGACGCCCCCGACGCCCGCAATCAGGAGAACGAGCAGGTTGTATTCCGGCTGCCGGTTAAGCGGAAGCAGCAGCCGATGCCCGGAAGCATGCGAGAACACCCACTCCTCCTCCGGAAGCCCGCTTAGCAAGGCCCGGTACAAGCCAGGGCCTTCTTTGTTCATGGGGATATTGGAGCTGAGCCGCGAGCTGCGGTCCGCAAGCCGGACCTCCAGCTCGACCTTCGGCCTGCCGGCCCAGTAGGAGGCCGGAGACAAGAAATACAGATGGGACCCGACCCGGTTGACGACAGCCGACTCCTCCCAGCCTCCCGGGTCCCGGTAGGAAAGGAGGACCCGCTTCGTCTCGCCGGCCCGGAATTCCAGCGGAAAGCGGCTTCCGCCGACCCCGTGATTGCTGGAGCGGGTAGCAAGAGGCTTGCCGGAGAACGGCTCCATGATCGCCGGCCTGACCGTCGGCCGACCGATCAAGCCTTTGAGCGAATCTGCCGACGCCGGCGTGACAGGGACTTGAGCTCCCCCGTTCTCCGCCACTCGCAGCCCTTCCATCCCATCCCCGTCGGGGTACAGGAACAGCACCTCGACCCGCTGCGGCTCCTTGCCGCCGTTATGCAGCTCGTAATCGACCGTCACCTCCGGAAATGGACCGCTGGGAACCGAAACTTCCTTCGGAATGAAGTAGGAAACCTTTTCCCGGATAAGAAGTATGCTCTCCGAATGCTCCAGACGCATCGGTCCGAAGCCTTCCGCCGGCTCGTAGACCGGCCCGCCGTTGGCGAGCGCCGCCCCGCAAGGACTGGACATGACGGCCAGCAAAGCAAGCACCGGCAGGATGGCCAGCCGGAGAAGGCTCCGGCAAGCGTTGCCGTTCCCACCTCCTTTTTCCTTTCCTCCTCCTATGCCTGTTCCTTTCCAGCTCAAGAGACCGCCCCCTCCCTGATATTTACTAGTCTATCAGATCGGCTTGGACCGGTCTTCGCCAAAAAAACCCCCGAGCCGCAGGGCTCAGGGAGCAAGAGAGGTTCTGCCGACGGGCAGTTGCCGGAGATGCCGGGCATGCAGAGGAATTGAGCCGGTTGCGGCCGATAAGCGCTTCAGGACTGCCGGCAGCCTCAAGGGACAGGCGCTGAGGGCTGCCTATTCCGCAAGAAATCCAGGCGCTTCAGGGCTGCCTATTCCGCAAAGAATCGCGCGCTTCAGGGCTGCCGGTACCCGTAAGGAGCGTAGGGATGCGCCGGATACGGCTGGCCGGGAGGCTGTTGCGCCTGCGGATAGCCGCCCCCCTGATAAGGGCCGGCATGGTAAGGCGAAGCCGGGTACGGCGCATAAGGGAACGGCGGCGTCCGATAAACGTACGGCTGCTGCTGGGCATACGCAGCGGCCTGCGCCTGATAAGGCTCCGATATCGGCGGCGAGCCGTAGCCTTGATAAGGGCTCGGCTCAGGCTCATCCGCATACGGCGCCTCGAAATCGCCGTCGGCGCGGGTTTTGCCGCAGCTGTCGAGCGGTCCGATGCCGACCGTTTTCGCAATCGGCGCCACGGCTTCCTTCCACTTGGCTTCGTCGAGGCAATACGTATCGGCCATAACTTTCGGCGGAGTCAGCCGCAAAATGTCCGAGCCCAAAATGACCTCCGGCATCGGAGCGTCGAAAATCGCCACGACATGCGTATTGTCCTCGGTCGCCTGCTCGTAGTGCCACCACCCCTGAGGCACGTTGGCCACCTGGCCGGGCGTGATCGGAATGTTGTACAGCTTGTTCGTGAACGGATTGATGAACGAGACGGTGATCTTGCCGGAGACGCAGTATACCAGCTCGGTCGCGTTCTGATGATAGTGCGGCTCGACATAATGGCCCTTGCTCATGAAAATATCGAGGATCGAGGCGTTGCCGAGCGTATTCAGCTGCTTGTAGCCGAGAATGTTGATGTAGTTTTTGCTGTTGGTGAAAAACGCGTTGCTTTTATTCACGTCGAAGAAAAACTGCAGATCGGGCGAAGTGTAGTCCATATAGGAAATGGCCATGCGCATCTTCCCTTCTGTCCGGATGTCTGAAAGCTGTGATAGTAGAACATATGGACGCCGCCTTTCCAACATGACTAAAACCTATAGCGGAGCAGGCGGCGCGCCCGCTGGAAACGCACGGGGACAGGCAAGGAAAAAAGACCGGCGCATGCACGGAATTCCGCGCTGCGCCGGCCTTTCCTTTTCCCTAGGAAGCCGGATTGCCGAACACTTCGAGCTCCCATAGCGAGTAGCCGTACTGCGTTCCCCGAAGCAGGCCGAGCACCCGGATATGACGGGCCTGGACGCCGCTCAAAGCGATCCTCTCGATCCCGCCGCCTCCCGCCGGCTGCACGTAAGCGTCACTCCAGTCTCCGTCGCCGGGCGATTCGGCGGAGGAGATTTGGAGCTTGTAGCTTTTCGCGAAGGCTCCTTCCCAGTGCAGGACAGCCTCGTCCAGCCGGTACAAGCCGCCGAGGTCGACGGCGATCCACTGGGGATCCGCGGATTCGGTTTCCCAGCGGGTGCCGGAATCCCCGTCCACGGCGTTGGCCGCGGCCTGCTTGGCGGTGGATGCCGATGCCGTCTTGCCTGCGGCAACATTCGGAGCCGAAGAAGCGGCCTGGATGACAATGGCCGCCGGAGCATGCCCCGCCGCTTCGACCGTCAGCCGGTACGAGCCGGCTTGCGGAAAGAGCGAAGCCGCCAGCGTCAGCTTGCCCGGCTCCAGCGTCCAGGCGTCCGCCGGTACGGGAGCGCCGTTCAGCACGAGGGCGGATACCGCCTGCCTCCAAGCCGCATCATCCGCGAAAGCGAGCGTCACGGCTTGGCCGGCCTGGCTGCTTCCCTGGACCGCAAGCGCCGGAGCGTCGCCGATCTCCCGCACCGCGATATCGTCCAGCCATACCGTGTGGCGGCTGGCCGGAGTCGCGGCGTCGCCGTCGATTACATTGCCCAGCAGGAATTTCAGCGGCGTGGCGATATCCGCCCCGGGCTTGACCACCGTCCGGTAGACGGTCTTGTCGTCGCCGGAGATCCGGAATACGGACGGCGTCAACGTTTTGCCCGGATCCCATTCCACCGCGATCGGCCGGTCCGCATCGGACCAGGCGCGGAAGGTCAGCTCGTAGCTCCGGCCGGCCTTAAGCTGCAGGTTTTCCTGAAGGAGCTGGGCCGACCAGCTGACGGGCACCTTCCACTCGGGATGAATCCCGCCGTTGTTGAGGATGACGGCTTGGGCCGTGCCCTGCTGGATCGAGAACTCGGAATCGCCCCCGTCTCCCTTCCAGTAAATCCAGCCCGCATCCTGCGCGCTGAACGACCCGTTGGCCAGCAGATTGCCGTCCGCTTCCTTGACCGGCTGCTGCACGGCCGCATCTCCATAACCGTCCGCCTTGACCGTCACGGCAGCCGTCCCGCCTTCCGTCACCGCTCCGGGCAGCAGCCTCAGCACGCCCGGCAGCAGCTCGTACAGGCTTGCGTCCAGCAAGCGTCCGTTCACGGCAACTCCCGCAGCCGCCGCACGCCAAGCCGCATCATCGGCGAAGGTCAGCTCCAGCATAGTTCCTGCCGTATTGCCGGTCTGGTCGGCGATGAGCAGCGGCGGCCGCTTGACAGGAGCATTCGCGACTTCCAGCACGACATTGTCGATCCATACCTGATGGGAGCCCGCCGGCGTTCCCGGCAGCTTGCCGAGCTGGAATTTCAGCGCCAGGCTTTCCTTCTCCGGCATCTTCACGTCATAGCTGAAATGCTGCCATTCCGTCGAAAGAGCCAGCGTGCCGGAATCGAAACGCCGCGTATAGGCTCCGTTCTCCAGCGTCGCCAGCATGCCGCGCGCTTCGCTTGCGCGGGCATCGAATTCGAGGCGGTAGGTCAGACCTTTGGCGAAGCTCATGCCCCCCTGGTTGAGCATGACGCTCCAGGCTTCCGAGCCGGCATTCGCAATATCGATCTTCGCCGCTCCGCCATCCATAGCGAAGGAAGCCTGCGCTCCTTGCTGGAACGGCTCCCAGCCATCTAAGCCGGCGTCAAAGCCTCCGTTCTTCAGCGGGAACAGATCCACTCCGCTGTAATCGACGTTGCGGTTGGAGGTGCGCACCAGACGCACCGAATCCAGCAGGATGTCGCCCTCCCCGGCTTCCGCCAGAAAGCGGAGCTTGCCGTGCGCATCCGTAACTCCTGCAGGCATCGTGAAGGAAAGCTTGTAATCATCCATTCCGATCCCGAGCTCGAATGCATGCGAGCCGAAGACGGCGGAGCCGTCGCCGCTGCCTATCGATGCGGTCACGGAGCGTCCCGCGGCAGAAGCGCGGGCGCGGAAGGTCAGCTCGTAATCGTCGCTCTGCAGCAGGTTGAGGCCGCTCTGCTCCAGCGAAATCGGCGTCCCTTCGGATCCATGCATTCTCGCCTCGCGAGCTGCCGCGTCAACCGAGACGGAGCCGGCAGGAGCGGCCGTCCAATAGCCGAGCCGGTCCATCGTGCCGAGATCGAAGCCTCCGTTGTAGACGTGGTTGCCGTCCGCCAGAGGTTCCTTGGCGGCGGAAGGATCGGCGACGCTGTCGATCTCCTCCAGCTTGACGCCTCCGATCCATACCGCGTTCGCGTTCAAGCCCGCATTGAACTCCAGCCTGGCGGCAGGATCCGTATCGCCGTTCATAAGGAAGCGGTACTCGAAATGCTGCAGGCCCGTTCCGAGAGCGGGCGAGAACTGGTCCGTATAGACGGCCCATCCGTTGTCCTCGTCTCCGCCCATCTTCACGGCGATCGTCCGGTCCGCCGCCGCCTTGGCGTCGAAGCTGAGCTTGTAGGCGTGGCCCTTGACCAAGGTCGCGTACTGGATCAGCTGCAGGGCGTAGTTTTGCACGCCTCCGGAGGAGATGGCGATTTTCGCCATTTTCCTGCCGTCCACCGTATCGATCGAAGCGCTGCCCGCTCCGCCGTAATCCGGCGTATGCAGGAAGTTCCAGTACAGAGGATCGAGCGCCGTCCCCGAGGCCGCGATGTCCTTGAGGCCATGCTCGTACGTCTCGTCGTAGATCCAGCTGCCGTCCACCGGGAGCTTGGCGTCCGCCGGCACCGGCTCGCGCTCGGCCACCGGCTCCTGCGGCGTGCGGTAAGGCCGGCCTTCCATCTCGTAAGCGCGGACATAGTCGACTTCCATGCGGGCCGGAAGCGCCGAGTCGTCCGGCAGGCGGTTGCCGTCGTAGTTGCCGCCGACCGCCATGTTCAGGATGATATAGAACGGCTGGTCGAACGGCGCCGGGAATGCGTATTTGTCCGGCTGTCCCGCTCCTTGGCTGTCCCAGCGGCTCTGGGTCTGGTAGACCTTGCCGTCCACGTACCAGCGGATTTCGCCGGGCTCCCACTCCACGCCGTACGTGTGGAAGCCGGTGATGTCCTCCCCTTCCGGGAAGGTGTACGTCTTGCCGGTGTATCGATTGTTAGGCGAAGGCTTCCCGTAATGCAGCGTCCCTCCGACCTCGTCCAGCAGGCGGCCGCGCGCCTCCATGATGTCGATCTCTCCCGAGGCGGCCCAAGTGCCGTATACGCTGTCCTTCGGCATGAGCCAGAAGGCGGGCCACAGCCCTTGGCCGGCCGGCAGCTTCATGCGGGCCTCGAACTTGCCGTAGGCCTGGCTGAAGGTCGGCGACGTCCAGAGACGGCCCGAAGTATACGGCTTTCCGTTCACGCTTTCCTTGCGCGCTTCGATGACGAGGCTGCCGTTCTCCACCTTCAAGTTCTCCTTGCGGTAAAACTGCTGCTCGTTGTTCCCCCAGTCGGAAACGCCGTAATCCGAGCCGTTGCCAAGCTGGTATCCCCACTTGGACAGGTCGACTCCGTTCGTGTCCGGCTGCGCGGCGTTTCCATTGAATTCGTCCGACCAGCTCAGCATCCACTCCCCGACCTGCTGCCGGACCTGCACATTCCTGTAACCCTTCGCTTCCACGTTCACGGTGTATATGCCCTTGCCCGGGAACGCTCCTGCGCTGATTTCCAGCAAGCCTGGCGAATCCGCCTTATAGCTTCCTGCATTCAGGTAGAATCCGTTCACGCTCACGGCCGTAATGGCGGCTCTCCACAGGCTGTCCTCCTCAAAAGAGATTGCCATGGCTCGGCCGGCCGTGTTGTCGTCGCCGTCGGGCTGCAGCACGGGCGGAGCCTTGAGCTCCGTTCCCGGCGTCGGCGTTGCGCTCGGCGTCGGCGTTGCGCTCGGCGTCGGCGTTGCGCTCGGCGTCGGCGTCGCGCTCGGCGTCGGCGTTGCGCTCGGCGTCGGCGTTGCGCTCGGCGTCGGCGTTGCGCTCGGCGTCGGCGTTGCGCTCGGCGTCGGCGTTGCGCTCGGCGTCGGCGTTGCGCTCGGCGTCGGCGTTGGCGTTGCGCTCGGCGCCGGCGTCGCGGTCGGCGCCGGCGTGCCCGCCCACGGCGCCGGCGACGCGCTTGGCGACGCTGTCGCGCCCGTGCCGCCGGGAGCGCCGACGACGCCCGCTTCCACGCCGACCGGCCGGCCCTGCTGCAACGCGCTGCCGTTCAGGACGGCGCCTCCCGCCTTGGCCGTCAGGCGTCCGATCGAGCCTTGCACGTCCAGCGACGTGCTGCCGGCATGCTCGCCGAGCTCGACCTCGTCCGCTGTGGAGCCGCTGCCGATCTCGACTGCCGCCGGGCTGTCGACCGACAGCCTGCCGGTCCGGCTGCCGTCCTCAAGCACGACGCGCACCGGCGAGCCCGCCTTGTCGATCACGACAGAGCCGGCGCTCGAATGCTTGAAATGAATGCTGTTGACGCCCCCGCCCTGAACGAGGACCCGTCCTTCCACCGTGACTCCCTCCAGAGTGACATCGCCCTCGCCGACGCCGGGAGCGATGTAGAGGTCGCCCTTGATGCGCGAGTTCTCAAGGACCGTATTTCCGGCCCGGATCAGCATATTGCCCGCCGAGCCGTTCGATTGCCTGCCGTCCTTCAGCACCATCGCAGGAGCCAGCCGGTCCAGCAGCGTGACGGCCTCGGAGCGAGTGATCGGCCGCTGCGGCTTCAGGCTGCCGTCATCGTATCCCTTCAAATACCCTCCGGCAAGCAGCGCCTCGAGGGCTGGCTTGGCATAGGCCGCAGCGCCGGCTCCGTCCGAGAAGCCGTTCAGGCCGCTGCCTGTTCCGAGCGGCAGCCTGAACAGCTTGGCCGCCATGGCCGCGGCCTCCTGGCGCGTCACCGCGGCCGATGGACGGAAGCTTCCGTCCGGGAAGCCCTGTGCGACGCCTGCTTTCCCGATTGCCCGCACAGCCTGCGAGTACCAGGAGGCTGCCGCCACATCGCTGTACGGCTTGTCCGGCTCCGAGCCGTCATCGGCCAGACCGAACAGCCTTGCCATCAGCTGGGCAAGCTCCGCGCGCGTAACCGCCGCATCCGGCTTGAACGCTCCGCCCGGATAACCGCTGGCCAGACCGAGCGCCGCCCATCTTTCCATGACCGGGCTGCTGCAACCTGCTTGTGTTTCCTTGGCGGCCGGAGCCGCTCCGTAGACCGGAACGGCTCCGCCGGCGATCAGCAGCGCACCGAGCAGCGCCGCAACGGGTTTTGCTTTTCCCAATGATTTCCCCTCCTGATTGGTACCGCTTTCATAACGGAATCCTCCTAATAATAGCGAATGAGAAGGATGGATAATATCCCCATAATTTCGGATGGGGTTACTGAAATTCGGTTAACCCTCTATCCCCGAGACCATTCGGACACATTCGGACGCAAAAAAGAACGGCTAGTCCAGCCAGCCGTTCTTTTCCGCGATCGCGCAGGCGTCGATCCGGTTCCGGGCGTCCAGCTTCTGGATCGCCTCCGACAAGTAATTGCGCACTGTGCCCGCCGACAGGAACAGCCTCCCGGCGATGTCCCCGGCCGACAGCCCTTCTCCGGCGAGCTTCAGGATTTCCCGTTCCCGCTCGTTCAGCGGATTTTCCGCCTCCCAGAACGAGAGCGCGAGCTCCGGGCTCACCGCGCGGCCTCCGGCATGGACGGTGCGCAGCGCCGCCGCCAGCTCGCTGACGGGCGAATCCTTCAGCAGGAAGCCGCGAGCGCCGGCCTTCATGGCCCGCTGGAAGTACCCCGACCGCGAGAACGTCGTGAGGATGACGACCTTGCAGGGATGCCTGCTCTCCTTCAGCTTCTCCGCCACATCCAGTCCCGTCAGGAGCGGCATCTCGATGTCCAGCACGCACAGATCCGGATTGACGGACTGGATCAGCTCCCATGCCAGCAAGCCGTCCGCCGCCTGCCCCGCCACTTCGATATCGTCTTCCATGCCGAGCAGAGCCGCCATCGCGCCTCTCAGCATGCCCTGATCCTCCGCCAGCACAACCTTCATCTCTTCACGGCTCCTTTCGATACGAGCGGCACCGCCAGCACCAGCTCCGTCCCTTTGCCCGGAACGGAGCTTACCGCCAGGCTGCCCTCGATCAGCTTCAGCCTTTCCTTCATGCTCCCCAGCCCGCTGCCCGTGCCGGGTCCGTCCGCCGGGCATTCCGCCATGCCTCTGCCATTGTCCCGGATGGACAGCTCCATCCGGTCCGGAACGGCCGACCAGCGCACCTCAAGCCGAGAAGCCTTGCTATGCTTGACCGCGTTCGTGACCGCCTCCCGCAGGCACATGCCGAGAATATTGTCCGCAAGCGCAGGCACGGTCCCCTCGGGCGGCATGCTCCCTGTGTTCAGCGCGATGCCCGCAGCCTCCAGAATCTGCCGCGCATGGAGCAGCTCATCCCGGAGCGTCGCGCCGTTCATCCCCGACACCAGCTCTCGCACCTGCTTCAAGGCCGCCCGCGAGGCGGCTTGAATATCGCGGGCTTCCTGCTCGGCGCGCGTCGGATCTCCCCGCACGAGCCGCTCGGCCAGCTCGCCCTTCAGCGTAATGAGGGACAGGGTATGGCCCAGCGTATCGTGCAGGTCTCTCGAGATGCGCTGCCTCTCTTCGTTTTTGGACAAGCGGGCGATCTCCTCCTCGGCCAGGGTCAATCGTTCCCGCAGCTCGCGCGATCTCATCCCTATCCGGATGCCGAGCGGCATGACGAGCATGATGATCAGCGCAGGAACGAGCTGCAGCAGGTCTCCGCCTTGGATATCGTCTCTCTGCAGCCATACCGTGACAGCGAACAGGAGCGCCATGCCGGACAAGCCGGCCGCCGCCTGCCGCCCCGACCTCAGAAAGCCGATGATCGGGGACGGGAAAAACGCCATGTACAAAAAGTTGACGCTGAACCTCGCGCTGAAATAAGCGATGATCGCCTGCTGCAGCAAAATGCCCGCGAGACGATGCTTCGGCTTGAGGAAGCTGTAGACATACACGGCGCTGAACGCGCCGAGCAGCCCGAACGAAGCCGCCCGTTCCCCGGCCGGCAGCTGCAGGATGCTGGCGACCGGGAAGGTCAGGTAGACGAGCCAGACGAGGGGGAAATAAATAGGCGGACCCGAGCGGGGCCGCCTGCCTTTTTTGGCCATCCTACACCGCTTCCTGTTTTTTCATGATATAAGCGGATACTACCATAAACAAAATCATATAAACAGCCAGCACCCCGATCCCGCTCCAATCGACCGGCTGCCCGCCGATGAGCGCCCACGGCCCTTGGCCCATCCGGTACGTCGGCGTGAACTTGGCGATCGTCTGCATGAACTGCGGCATCGTGGCGGTCGGCATCCATAAGCCTCCGACGATCGAGAGGGACATATAGAGAATCGTCGCCAGCACCTGCACGACGTCGCTGTTCCTCATCGTGCCGAGCAGCATGCCGAGCGCCATGAAGGCGAACCCGCCTATCCAGATCCATAGGCCCGCCTCGATCCAGACGGATGCCGGCAGATCGATCGACTTGCTCAAGCCGCCCGTCAGGAACAGGACGAGAATGAGCCCGATATTGATGACGCCTTGAGCGGCTGCCTTGGATAGGACGTAGGCGCCGGAAGGCAGCGGAGTCATGCGGAGCAGCCGGATCCAGCCCTGGGCGCGTTCCTTGGACACCCGCTGGGAGAAGGTGACCAGACTCGCCCCGACTACGCCGTAGGAGGTCATCGACATCAGGTAATACGCCGCCCAGTTGTGGATTCCGCCCCCGTCCATCGTGCCGGTGAAGATGAAGAAGAAAGCCGCCGGCATCAAAATCGAGAAAAAGACGAAGCGGCGGTTGCGGATCGTGCGGAGCATTTCGGCGCGGCACTGCGCCCATGTCGCTCTATAGGTTGGGTTCATCGGGAATCTCTCCTTGGTATTGAGGTTTCGCAGCCGTGTCACTGGGCTTTCTTCAGCAGGTTCTGGAAAGCCTCGTCGAGGCCTCCGCTCTGGATTTCGATATCCCGCATCGGCAGCTTCCTCTCCAGCAGGACGCCGATCAGCCGGTCCGTGTCGGCGCTGTACAGCTTCACCCGGCTGCCCTTCCAGTCGATATCCGCGATGCCGGGAACGGCGAGCAGCATGTCTCGCGTCAGCGTCTCTCCGGCCGTGAACGAAATGCAGCGGCCCGTCGCGGAGGCTTTGATGCTGCTCGGCGTGCCGTCGGCGATCAGCCTGCCCTGGCTGATGACCGCCACCCGATCGGCGATCTGATCCGCCTCCTCCAGGTAATGGGTCGTCATCAGGATGGTCTTGCCCCTGCCCGCCATCGCCCGGACGGTATCCCAGAACAGAGCGCGCGCCGTGACGTCCATGCCGACCGTCGGCTCGTCGAGGAACAGCACCTCGGGGTCTCCCGCCGCAGCCAGCGCGAAGCCCAGCCTCCGCTGCTGCCCTCCCGACAGCGCTGTCGCCAGCTTGCCCCGCTCCGCGCCGAGGCCGGCGATCGCCAGCAGCCGCTCCAGCGGGAGCGGCTGGCTGTAGTAGCTGCGGAACAGGTCGATCGTCTCTCCGACCTTGAGGTAATCGATGACGCTCGTGTCCTGCAGCATCGCTCCGATCCGGCTTCGCACCGCCCGCTCGCGGGGATCTCCGCCGAGCAGCTTCACCGTGCCGCTCGTCGGCTTCATCAAGCCGAGAATCATCGAGACCGTTGTCGTCTTGCCGGCTCCGTTCGGTCCGAGCAGCGCCGTCACGCTTCCTTTCCCGATCTTCAGGCTGAGGCGGTCGACGGCTTTTTTATCCTTGAATTGCTTCGTCACGTTATCGATCTGGATGGCAGGCTCATGGTCCATTTCGTTTCCACTCCCGTTCGGCCTCGTTCGGCCGTGCTCGACTTCCTGCTTTCAGCTTAAGGGAAGCGGGAACGGACTTGAATTCAAACGTATCATCTGTTTCGCATGACAGTTGTCATGCGCCAGGCAAGGGGCATCCATTCGCGAGGCCGGCCTCGCGGGGCCATGCCGGCACGCCTCCTTGCTTCCGTCCGTTCATTTTCCGGAAAATTCAATTAAAAGAAAACTTGACCTGAATTAGAAGCCGAATACACATACAATGGATGCGGAGGTCCTTCAAGCCTGCCCTGGCCTCGAATTTTCTTCATCCCAAAAGGTGGTTGATACCATGAGCATTCCATCCGCGGCGGAGTCTCCTCCGAGCCTTTTCCGCAACCGTTTCCTGCAGACGATCCTGCTCTCGAGCATGCTTCTGCAGATCGGAATCTGGGTGCGGAACTTCGCGATCCTCCTCTATGTCGCCGAGAAAACGAACAACGATCCGTACGCCATATCGCTTATCAGCGTAGCCGAATTCGCCCCCATATTCGTCTTCTCGTTCATCGGCGGAACGTTCGCCGACCGCTGGTTGCCCAAACGGACCATGGTCTGGTGCGACCTGCTGTCCGCCGTATCCGTGTTCGTCGTCCTGCTGGCCATCCATTTCGGCTCTTGGGAGGCGGTATACCTCGTCGCCTTCATCTCCGCCATTCTGTCGCAGTTCTCCCAGCCGTCCGGCATGAGGCTGTTCAAGCAGCATGTTCCGGAGACGCAGATGCAGCAGGGCATGGCTCTGTTCCAATCTCTGCAGGCGACGTTCATGGTGCTCGGCCCCATGCTCGGCACGTTCGTCTACAGCCGCTTCGGCCTGGAGACGTCGGTCGCCGTCATGGGCATCGCCTTCCTGCTCTCCGCGCTCGTCCTCGTCCGGCTGCCCAAGGATATCCCGCAGCCGCGTGCGGCTGCGGCGAAGGGGCAGTTCTTCCGGGAGCTGGCGGAAGGGTTCCGGTACGTCTGGCAGAGCCAGGTGCTCCGCATGCTGGGCCTGGCTTTCATCCTGGCCGGACTCGCAGTCGGCATCGCCCAGGCGCTCAACCTGTTCATCGTGACGGAGCGGCTCGGCCGGGACAAGGAATTCCTCCAATACCTCCTCATGGTGAGCGGCGTTGCCATGCTGATCGGAGGCGGAATCGTGGCGACGTTCGCCAAGCGCGTCTCTCCCCAGCTGCTGCTGGCGACCGGCATGCTCGTCGGAGCCGTATGCACGGTCATCGTCGGCTTCTCGACGAGCGTGACGCTCACCCTCGTCACCCAGTTCGTCAACGGACTCGTGTTCCCGTGCATCCACATCGGCATCAGCACGATGATCCTGAAATGGTCGCATCCGTCGATCGTGGGCCGGGTGAACGGCGTGCTGAATCCGATGTTCATCGGCATGATGGTCATTTCCATGTCCGTCGCCGGGGTGCTCAAGAGCGCATTCCCGCTCGTAGCCATCTATAGCGGATCCGGGCTGCTGTTCCTGCTCGGAGCGATGGTCATGATGCCGATTCTGAATCATCGAGCTCCCGAACAGGCGCAGGCCGCCTCCTAGAGGTTCGAGGATTGCCGAAAAGCCGCCCCCAAGGGGACGGCTTTTTTTCGCGACTTCTCCACTATTCCATCGGCGCAACGAAAAAGCCCCCGGACGCCTCTTCGCCTGAAGAGTGTCCAAGGGGCTTCCCTGTGTCTCCGATAACGAGACCTCGTTGTCCGTTCTCTTTTACAGCTCCATCGTCCAGCCGAACGGATCTTCCTTCTCGCCGCGCTGCAGTCCGGTGACCTCGTCGTACAGACGCTGGGACAGTTCGCCCGTCTTGCCGCCGTTGACCGGCATCGCCTCGCCCTGCCAGTACAGCTCGCCGATCGGCGAGATGACGGCCGCGGTGCCCGTGCCGAACGCTTCCTTCAGCGTGCCGTCATGGTAGGCGTCCGCGACTTCCTGCATGGAGAGCTGGCGCTCCTCCACGTCGCAGCCCCAGTGCTTCAGCATCGTAATGACGGAGTCGCGCGTGATGCCGTGCAGGATGCTGCCGTTCAGCGCCGGCGTCACGACCTTGTCGCCGATGACGAAGAACACGTTCATGCTGCCGACTTCCTCGATGTATTTGCGGTGCACGCCGTCGAGCCAGAGCACCTGCGAGTAGCCCTTGGCCGTCGCTTCCTCCTGCGCCTGCAGGCCGGCCGCGTAGTTGCCCGCCGTCTTGGCTTCGCCGACGCCGCCAGGCACCGCGCGGACGTAGCTGGATTCCACGTAGATGGAGACGGGATTCACACCCTCTGCGTAGTAAGCGCCGACCGGAGAGAGGATGATCATGAACTTGTACTGATGGGAAGGAGCGACGCCCAGCGTCGGCTGCGTCGCGATGACGAACGGACGCACGTACAGGGAGGTCCCTTCCTCGGAGGGCACCCAGTCGCGCTCGGCCTGGATCAGCTGGCGCAGCGCCTCCAGCACGAGCTCCTCGTCGAGCTGCGGAATGCTGAGGCGGGCGTTGGACAGGTTCATCCGCTTGATGTTGCTGCGGGGACGGAACAGCAGGACGCGGCCGTCAGCGGTCAGGTACGCCTTGAGCCCTTCGAAGATCGTCTGGCCGTAGTGGAACACCTTGGCCGCCGGATCCAGCGAGATCGGCTGGTACGGAACGATGCGGCCGTCATGCCAGCCCTGCCCTTTGTCATAGTCCAGAATAAACATATGGTCCGTGAAGCGGGTGCCGAACACCGAGCCCTGAAGCGATTCCTTCGTTCTCGGGGAAGCCGTGCGCTCATGCTTGAAATCGTATGCCATTACTCTTAACTTCCTCTCTCCGGGAGTCTGCCCGCCGGGGGCGTCCCGTTCATTCTTCTACTAGTCATCCTACCACTTGATCCCCTATAGTTAAAGGATCGGTTTCATTCAGCTTCCCATACCTTCCAGGTATGGATGCCGCTGAGCGCCCGCTCGCGGCCTTTCTTCCATTGTTCCCCAAATAGGAGGATTTCGATATGGATATGCGCCAGCTGAATTATTTCGCGACGATCGCCCGGGAAGGCCAGATTACGCGGGCCGCCCGCGCGCTGCATATGGAGCAGCCGCCGCTCAGCCGCCAGCTCAGGCAGATGGAGGAGGAGCTCGGCGTCAGGCTGTTCGACCGCACCGGCCGCAGCCTGAGGCTCACCGCCGCCGGCAAGCTGCTGCTCGAAAGGGCGGAGCGGCTCATGCGGGAATTCTCCGATGCGCTCCAGCAGGTGCGCGGGCAAGGGGAAGGCATCCGCGGCGTGCTGTCCGTCGGAGCCGTCGTATCCTGCATCTCCCTGCTGCCGGAGCCGATCCGGCAGTTCCATGCCCGCTATCCCGAGGTGACGTTCAAGGTTCATGAAGGCGACCACTTCTCGCTCGGACAGGAGCTCGACGCGGGAGAGATCGAGCTGATCGTCACCCGGCTGCCGTTCGAGTTCGACGCCGAGCCGGCCGCTTATCAGACCGCCTATCTGCCATCCGATCCGTTCGCCGCCATTTTGCCGTCCGGCTGGCCGCTCGCCCGTCCCGGCCCCATTACGCTCGCGGAGCTCGCCGAGCATCCCTTTCTCACCTTGAAGACCGAGCGGACGACCGCCATGCACGAGAAGCTGCTGCAGGAATTCCGCCGCGCAGGCTGCGAGCCGCATATCCTGTGCGAATGCTCCAGCGTCGCCGTCATTCTGGCCCTTGTCTCGGAAGGCATCGGAGCGACCGTCCTGCCGCGCTCCGTGCTGTCCTCGTTCCAGATGTCCGGCATCGAGCTGCGCGAGCTCGACGGCGAGAGCTTCCACTCCGAGGTCGGCATCGTCTGGCGGCGGGACCGCTACCTGTCCAAGAGCTCCGAGCGTTTCATCGAGACGCTGCTGAACGGAACGCAGGACGCGGCGGACAGCGGCTGACGCCTCCCTCTCTCTACCCTGCCATGCTCACCCCTCTCATCGATAGAAAAAAAACGCAAGCGCGGGATCAGCAGCTGATCGCCTCGCTTGCGTTTTTTCATTTATACTGCTGCCCGGAGGCAGAGCTCCTGCTTGCTCACGCCGCCTGCTGGTCAGCCAGCTTCACCAGCAGCGCCGCGGCTTGGGCGCGCGACACCGGCTCCGCCGGAGCGAACCGGCTGCCGCCTACGCCGCCCATCAGTCCGGCTTGCTGCAGAGCAGCGACCGAAGGGCGGGCCCAGACCGGAATGCCGGCCAGATCTTGATAGCTCGGCTTGTCGCCGGCGACCGTCTTGAGGCCGGCCGCCTTGGCTGCGATGACGGCAAGCTCCGCGCGGCTGATGTGACGATCCGGACGGAAGCTGCCGTCCTCGTAACCGCCGATCCAGCCGGAGGCTGCGGCTCCGGCGACAGCGCCGCGCGCCCAGACCGGGATGCTCGCCGCATCCTTGAAGGAGGACTGGCTGCCGGATTCCGGCTGCTTCATCGCCCGCGAGAGCAGCACGGCAAGCTCCGCGCGGCTGACCGAGCGGTCGGGACGGAAGCTGCCGTCCTCATAACCTTGAGCGATGCCGAGCTCCATCGCCCGGGCGATGCTGGCATAGGCCCAGTGGGCCGCCGGAACGTCCTTCGCCGGTGCAGGAGCCGGCATCATGCTCGGCGCCGGGGTCGGCGTCGGGCTTGCGGTCGGCGCTGCGCTTGGCGTCGGCGTCGGGCTTGCGCTCGGACTTGCGCTCGGCGACGGACTTGCGCTCGGGGTCCAGACCGGACCCGTGGTCGGCGTCGGCGTCGGGCTCGGCGACGGGCTTGCGCTCGGCGACGGGCTTGCGCTCGGCGACGGGCTTGCGCTCGGCGTCGGGCTTGCGCTTGGGCTCGCCGACGGGCTTGGGCTCGGCGTCGGGCTTTCGCTCGGCGACGGGCTTGCGCTCGGCTGAACGGCTACATTCGGCTTCACCGTAACCGCAGCCGAGTTGCCGCGACCGCCGGTCGTACGAATCGCCAGCTCATATTCGCCTTTTGGATCCGCATTTTCCAGTACATAGACATAACTCGACTTGCCGGATTCATGGCTCACCGTTGCGTTCCAGTTCGCGCCAAGCGCGTCCTTCTGCTCATAGATCCGGTAAGCTGCGGGAGCCGCGCCGGCCGGAGCCGTCCATTCCAGCTGCAGCTTGCCGTCGGCATTGACGGACCACTCCGCATGCTGCACCGGAGCGGGAGCGGCGTCCGTGCGCTTGATTCCATAGGCATCGTACGCATCCGTGCCGCCTGCCTCCGTCGTCGTGTATGCCTGGAAGCTGATTTCATCGTCCGTCACCTTCACGCCGGTGAACATTTCCTTGCCAGGCTGGTCATATTTTGCGGCATAAGGGAACGTCGTTCCCGTTTTCACGTTGTAGCGCTTGTCGCCTGCCGCGTTCGTGATGAGGTAGAGCGTGCCCTTCGGATCGACGACCTGGCCGCCCGCATCCGGCACGATGTCGGTCTGAGGCACGTTGTTCAGCATTTGATAGCTGCGCGCATACGTATGGTCATGGCCGCCGAGCACGAGATCGACGCCCATCTCGTCGAACGCCTTCGTCAGATCCTGGCGGAAGCTCAGGACATCGGAGTCGCTGGAGTGGTTGGCCACCGAATACATCGATTTGTGGAGCAGGACGATCTTCCATTTCTTGTCCGTGCGGGCCGCTTCGCTCTTCAGCCATTGCACCTGATTGCGGTAGATCTGCTTCTGCTCCTCGGTGCTGCTGACGAGCGAATATTCCGTATTGACAACCATGAAGTGTGCCGGGCCGTAGTCGAAGGCATACACGGAGCCGTCCGGCTTGGCGCCCGTCTGCGACACGTTCGGAAGATTGAAATGCTGCGCGTAGTCATTGTAGTTCTTGGATTCATGGTTGCCGACGAGCGGCACCAGCGGCCGGCTCATCAGCAGCTCCTTGGGCTTGTTGAAGAACCAGCTCCACTGCTCCTCGAGATCCCCGTTGTCGACCAGATCGCCCGTATTGGCGATGAAGGCCGATTGCGGGAAGCGCGCGATTCCTTCCTGAAGCGTATGCGCCCAGGTGGCGAAGTCCGCCTCCGTCGTTCCCTGCGAATCCGTCGTGTAGAGGAATGTGAAGCCTTCCGGCTGCGCCGCTTCCGTACGGAAGGAGCCTGCCGGGCTCCAATGGCCGTCCTCGCCGTCGCCGACGCGATAGACATAGTCCGTGCCCGGCTTCAGGCCGGCGGCCTTCGCCTTATGGCTGATGTACGCCGTCTTTTTGGCAGCGGTCTTGTCCGCCTTGGTCTGGAACGTCTCGATCCGCTCCGAAGTCCCCTCGAACGTCGCCGCCTTGTCCGCCGGGAACTCCGCTGCTGAGCCAACGGCGGCCTTCTCCGCGACCTGCAGCTTCGTGCCGGCGTAGTTCTCATACGTGTACCAGGCTACGCCCAGCTCTGTGCGCGGATCGCCGTTGAACGTCAGCGCGACCGACTGGGGCAGCGGCGACTTGGACGGCTCGACCGGCGGCTGCGCCGGCGTCTTGTACGCCGTCAGCTCCATGTCGAAGTACAGGTCCGAGCTGCTCTTGCTCTGCTGATGCACCTCGACGGCGATCTGATTCGCGCCTTCCTTGACGACGCCCGCAAGCTTGTCCGTCAGATCGACGTCATAGAAGAACAGCGGTGCCGCCTTGCCCTCCACCGACAGCGTCGTGTAGCTGATCGGCCCCTCCGGCATATTGTAGCGGGCGATTTCCTCACCGTTGACATAGAGCACCATGCCGTCGTCGACGCCGAAGCTGCCGACGAACCGCTTGTAGTCCGCCGCTCCGCTGACTTGAATCGTTTTGCGGAAATAGGTCGTCAAGTATTTGTTGCTGCTGTTGCCGCCGTATCCGATCGTCGTCGCGATGCCGCCGAACTTCGACGTTGCCGTCTCGGCGCGCACGGGATACCCGAGCGGCGCGGCGCCGCTGGTCCAGGCCGTATCGTCGTACACGTTCCTCCAGACGCTTCCTTGATCGGAAGGAGTCTCCAGATACTTCCAGGCACTGTTTCCTTCCACGAGCTTGACCGGCGTTTCCTCGACCGCCGCCTGCGCTTCCCGGGCGGCCGGCAGCGCGATGCCTGCCGCCAGCGCGGCGGACAGCATGAAGCCGACGCCTTTCCGTAACCATGGTTTCATTTCCCACACCTGCCTAATCGATATAAGTGCACTTTGGCAAGCGTATCGGCCGATGTTCATGGGAATGTCAGGAATTCATGTTCCTTTTGTAAAGCCAGGAAATCAGGCTCTTGCGGAAAGAAAGAAAACGGCCCATCCGAGCCGGCTTACGCCAGCGTCAGAATGAACCGTTCCAGCTCGTTCGCAAGGCCGTACAGGCTGGCCCGGGTCTCGAACTCCTCGCGCGTCTCGGGCAGCGGCAGCTCCTTGTGATAGTCGCGGATGGCGCGCAGCTTGGCATGATAATCCCGGCCGCCCGGAATGGTATTCCAGTTGTCGGCCAGATCCAGCAGGAAGCCGCCGATGCGCCGTCCCTGCTCCAGCCGTCCGTCGACCTGCGAGCAGAGCGGAATGAGCATCTTCAGGATCTCCACCTGCCTGCGGCGCGTTTCGTAATAGGCGTAGAACAAGCTGCGGCGCCCGCTGAAGTCGTTTTCGGTCGCCTGGATCCCGAGGCTCCGCGCCTCGTCCAGCAGCTTGTCCAGCTCCAGAACCTCGCGCCCGTCCCAAAGAGTGCTCCCTTCCTTCAGATACAGCGCCAGCTCGCGCAATATATTTTCCATTCGCTGCTCGATTCCGTTCTTCAGCTCCCGCACCTTGCGGTCGATTCCCGGCATGTAGAGATTGACGATCAGCGCCAGCCCCAGCCCGATCAGGATGAGAAGGAGCTCGTTGCCGATGAATTTCAGCGTCACGCCCTCATGGATGTACACATGCATCATGATGACGGAGCTGCTCGCGATGCCTCCCTGAATGCCCAGCTTCACGCAGAGGGGAATCAGGATCAGGTAGATCGGGACGAACAGAAGCGCGTAATAGCCGGCCCATTCGAAGAACGCTGCCGATATGGCGATGGAAATCAAACAGGCGAACAGCCGGTCCAATATGGCCGACAGGCTCTGCCTGCGGGTCTTTTGAATGCAGAGCAGGGTCAGAATGCCCGCCGATGCGAAGTTGAGCAGTCCGAGCTGCTGCGCGATGAGGACGGACAGGCTGACTCCGACCGCGGTTTTCCAGGTACGAAATCCGATTCGCATGATGAGGCTCCTTGTCAGATAAAGAAATCGTCTTCAACGATACGATAAGCTATTATACCATCCCCCCTCGCGCCTTTTCGAATCGGAAAATCCCCGACAAAGGAAAATATGCCCTGCCCCCTATGAAATTTATCCCTTATCCGCCCGGACCTTTCGTGGTCCAATAGAGAGGCGGACTCCACGAAGGAGCCGCCGCGAAAGGGGATGCACTTATGAAAAGCAAAGGCTTGGCCATGACGCTCGTCCTTCTGCTGCTCGTCTCGCTGCTGCCGGCCACCGTATTCGGCGCCGCGGCCTGGACACCCGGAACCGCCTACAAGACGGGAGACGTCGTCACGTACAGCGGCAAGGATTACAAATGCCTGCAATCCCATACCGCCCTCACGGGCTGGGAGCCGCCGAACGTGCCGGCGCTGTGGACGCCGACCGGCGGCACGACGCCGACTCCGACGCCTAGCGCCACGCCGGCTCCGACCGTCACGCCGACTCCGACTCCAAAACCGACCGTAACCCCGGCCCCTACGGCAACGCCGAAACCGACGGCCACTCCGACCGCGACTCCGATTCCTACCGCGACCCCGACTCCGACGCCGAAGCCGACCGCGACTCCGTCCACCGGCAAAGTGGTCGTCGGCTACTGGCACAACTTCGACAACGGCTCGGGCGTCATCCCGCTGCGCAACGTCTCGAGCAACTTCAACGTCATCAACGTCAGCTTCGCCGAGACGCTCAGCGACCACGCGACGCTCACGTTCACGCCGTTCCAGACGACGCCGGCGCAGTTCAAGGCCGATGTCGCCTACCTGCAAAGCCAAGGCAAGCGCGTCCACATCTCCATCGGCGGCGCCAACGCCACGGTGGATCTGGAAACCGCGGCGAACAAGGCCAGCTTCGTCAGCTCTCTCAAATCCATCATCGACACCTACGGCTTCGACGGCATCGACATCGACCTGGAAGGCGCCTCCCTCTCCCTGAACGGCGGCGATTCCGACTTCAAAAATCCGACGACGCCCAAAATCGTCAATCTGATCGCGGCCATCAAGGAAATCATGGCCGCGTACGGCTCCGGCTTCGATCTGACGATGGCTCCCGAAACGGCTTACGTCCAAGGCGGCCAGATCGCCTACGGCGGACCTTGGGGGGCTTACCTGCCCGTCATCTACGCCGTCCGCGACCAGCTCGACTACATCCATGTCCAGCATTACAACAGCGGCTCCATGCAAGCGCTCGACGGCAAGTCCTATTCCCAGGGCACGGCCGACTTCCAGGTCGCCATGGCCGAGGTGCTGCTGAAAGGCTTCGCGGTCGCCGGCAACGCCGCCAACATGTTCCCCGCCCTGCGCGCGGATCAAGTCGCCATCGGATTGCCGTCCTCGCCAGCCGCTGCGGGCGGCGGCTACACCGCTCCGGCCGACATCGTGAAGGCGCTGAACTACATCACCAAAGGCCAGTCGTTCGGCGGCGGCTACACGCTCCAGGCTCCGGCCGGCTACGCGGGCTTCCGCGGCGTCATGACGTGGTCGATCAACTGGGACGCGACGACCGGCTACGCCTGGTCCAATGCGATGAAGGGCTACTTCGGCTGAATGCCGGGATGCAAGCCTGCTTCCGCTGAATGCGGATTAAAAGCAAAAGCGGCTCCAAAGCGCCATGCAGGCGCTCGGGAGCCGCTTTTTTTTTGCATCTGGAAATCCGGGCTCCGGCTACTCCGTCCACCGCTTCCAAGCTAGGGACCTATCGCGCCGCCCTTCGCCCCGGATGCCCGTCCGCCTCCATCAGACCGCTCTCCGGACGAAGTACAGCAAGCCGGAGCAGAGGAAGACGAGGAAGCTGCCCCCGATGACGGCGAGCAAGGTCTCGAGAGAAACGTTGAACGCGCCAAAGCCGTACGCATCCTGCGGCACCATCGCCAGCAGCGGCTGCACCCACGGGTACCAGGGGGCGAAGTCCCTCGAGTTGGCGACGAGCATGTTGGGGAGCGTGAAGATGACGTTGACCGCGAGCGGCGCCGCGAAGCTCTGGAAAGCAGTGGACGCGAGCAGCTGGAGCGCGGCCAGAGGCAGGCAGGCGAGCCAGCCTCCGAAAGCCGACATGCCGACCATGCCCCAAGGAACGGGAGCATCCAGCCCTCGCAGCAGCCCAGCCGAGACGATGGCGGCGAACAGCAGCAGCTGCAGAATGGCGACCAGCGACATGATTGCCGCGAGCTTCGCTCCGTAGACAGCCGCAGGTCGGACGGGAAGGGCGAGCAGCTGCTTCCAGCCGCCGGAAGCGTGCTCAAAGCGGCAGAGCAGAGCCGCGAAAATGCCGACCAGCAGCGGGAGAAAGAAATAGCCGTGCACCGTCGCGCCGACTGCGAGCACCTCCCTCCAGGCCGCAGCGCCCTCGGAGCCGAGACCGGATCTCCAGCCTGCTGCGAACGCCAGCAGCGGGCTGGCCGGCAGCAGCAGCCAGATGATGGAGCGTCTCAGCTTGATCCATTCCGATGCCAACAATCTCGCCATGTCAGCTCACGTCCTTCCGGGCAAAATGGGCGTAGCCGATCAGCAGCACGAGCACGCCGAGGGCGAGACCCGAGCCTGCGGCCTGCAGGGCGTCGGCGGAGCGTACGGCCCGGTCCGGCCAGCTCCAGGGCATCCACTGGGGCATCAGCACGCTGAACATGGAGAACACCATGCCGAGCGTGCCGACGGTAAGAGGCAGCGCCTGATTCGCCATGACGATCGACAGCCAGCTCTGCAGGGCGATGAAGGGGAGAGCGGCCAAATAGGGCAGGTAGGACTGGCTGACGATGTCTGCCCATGGAACCTGCGGCTCGAAGCCGAGCAGCAGGCCCATTCCGAGAGTCAGCAGCAGGAGCAGCGTGCAGGAGGCCAGCAGCAGCAGGAGCGACAGCAGCACTTTGCCCGCGAACACCTGCAGCCGGGTGACCGGCAGCGCGAGCAGCTGCTTCCAGGCGCCGGCCTGATGCTCAATGCCCGCCGACATGGAGGCGACCAGCGCCAGGCCGATGAACAGCGCCGGCAGCATCAAGGAGCCTGCCTGGAGCAGCAGCCCGCCCCAAGGATCATCGGCATGCAGCTTCATCAGGTAGTCGTAGCGCAAGCCGTAGTTGACGGCCTGCAGGCCGATGACGCCGATGGGGCCGAGCGCGGCGAGCAGCCAGAGCAGCTTGCGGCGGATCTTGAGCAGCTCCACCGAGAGCATGCGGCCGATCACAGGCTGCCTCCCGTCCCGGTCATTTCCAGGAAGACGCTCTCGAGGGACGACCGCTCTTCTTCCACCCGGTACACGGAGTGGCCGCGCCGGACCAGCTCCGCCACGATGTAGGCCACCGTCCGGTCCGCCGCGCCGCCCACCGTCAGCCTGCTCTGGTCGCGCTCGGCTTCGAAGCCGAGCTCCAGCAGCCGCTGCCACGCGGCTTCCGGCTCGCTGACGGCAAACCGGATTCTGCCTGCCGTCCTGGCCTTGAGGCTGGCGATGCTGTCCTGATAGATCAGGCTGCCGCTGCTGATGATGCCCACCTTCGTCGCCATCAGCTCGACCTCCGACAGCAGATGGCTGGAGAGCAGGATCGTCACCCCCCGCTGGCCGGGGAGGCTTTTGATCAGCTCCCGCATTTCCTGGATGCCCGCCGGATCGAGGCCGTTGGTCGGCTCGTCGAGAATGAGCAGCCTCGGGTTGCCGAGCAGCGCGGCCGCGATGCCGAGCCGCTGCTTCATGCCGAGCGAGTAGCCTTTGACGGCGCGCCGGGCATCCTTCTCCAGCCGCACGATCGACAGCGCCTCGGCGATTCTTTCCTTGGGCACGTCGAGCAGCCGGCGGATGACCTCCAGATTTTCCGTGCCGGTCAGATGGCCGTAATACGACGGGTATTCCACCAGCGAGCCGACATGCCGGAGAATGTCCATCCGGTTTGCCGCCAAGCTCTTCCCGAATACCGTCACGCCGCCTCTCGTCGGCTTGGCAAGGCCGAGCAGCATGCGGATCGTCGTCGTCTTGCCGGCTCCGTTCGGACCGAGGAAGCCGTAGATGTCTCCTTCCCCGATCCGCAGGTCCACGTCGCGGACCACCGCTTTGCCGCCGAGCTTCTTGGTCAAGCCTTTCGTTTCCAGCAGCCAGGAGCCGCTTGCTTGCCTCATCATCTTCATCTCGAATCACCTCTGCCTCCATCGTAACGGGCGGAGGTTAAAATCCGGGGCGGGACAAGGTTAAAAAGCGATTAAAACGAGGGCAGCCTTCCTGAAGGCGATCGCACGATCTACAAGGCGGCTCTGAACACATCCATGGACAAGCTGTCCGGTCCGATCGGATTGTACTTGGACGGCGACACCCTGGAGATTGTCGGGCAGGATATCCGTAAGCAGACAAATAGAGCCGGGAGCGCAGACCCCGGCTCTTCATTTTTTTCTCCGGAACGTTCATCCATCCATTTGTTCCGGCTTGACCGCAACCGCCGTTCCTCCTTCGCCGGAGCTCACTTCCTTGCGAAGACCCATCTCCTTCAGCATCAGCTGCACGATGGACAGGCCGAGCCCGCTTCCCTTGTTCGGCGAGTCGCCGCCAAGCCCCGGACCTTTATCCTCGATGATGAGTCCGCCTCCCTCGTCCTCGACGATGCGGACAGCCGTCCAGCCTCCTGAAGCAGCGTGCCGGAGGGCGTTCTGCAGCAGATTGTCCAGCACCCGCTCCAGCCAGTGAGGATCGGTATGCCAATAGACGGGAGCATCCGGAAGGTCCGGCTCCAATTCCATGCCGGCCTGCTCGAAGGCGGGATACCAGGCGGCCAGCTGCGTTCTCGCCAGCCGCACGATATCCGTCTTCTCCGGCCGGTAGGCGTATTTGCCCGCGGACAGCAGGCTGTAGGAGAACAGATTCTCGATCAGCTGCGACAGGTAATCCAGCTTGACGCCGATCAGCTTCACCGACTTGCGTCCCTGGCCGCTCAGCGGCTCCCGCTCCAGAGAGTACGCATGGCTGCGCACGACAGTAAGCGGGGTCCTCAGATCATGCGACAGCCGCGCGACAAGCTCGCGCCGCAGCGACTCCTCCTCGGCCTCGCGGCGGCGCCCGGCCTCGAGCTCCCGGACCATGCCGTTGAAGCTTTCCTCCAGGCGGCCGACCTCGTCCGCTCCCGACACCTCCACAGGGAGCGGCAGCCCGCTGCCCGACGGCTGCTCCATCGCCGCCTGCAGCCTCACCAGCCGCTTGCGGATGCGGTTGAAGAACAAGAAGCTGACCGTGAGGAACAGTCCCAGCAGGACAATGGCGCCGGCCGTGTATGCGGTTCCTCCGAGCATTCCCAGCCGCTGTCCGTTAGGCAGCGTAAGATATCGCGGCACCTGCATGGCCATGAAGCCCTGCTCGCCATCCTTGCCGATGAACGCCACGACCGAATACTTCGTTCCGTTGACCGCTTCCTTCATGAAATCCACCGTGTACACGGATGACCATATCTGGGGCAGGTCCTCGTCGAAGGGCAGGCTTGCCCGCAGCCGGCTTGCGCTGTCAACCCAGAAGACGCTGGACCGGGGATAGCGGCTGCGCCACGACTCCAGGCTGCGGACGATCGTCTCCGGATCGGCATGCCGGAGCAAGGCCGCCTCCCGATGCCACTCTTCGATCAGCCTGCTCGTGTCCGCATACGGGTTGTCCCTCTCCTTGGGGGAGACAAGCCCGGAGATGACGACCGAACCCGTTCCTGCCATGAGCAGGGCGGCAGGCAGCACGACAAGGGCCGACACGATGATCAGGAGATAACGGGCCAGCAGGGACGGCCGGCGCGCGGCCCCGAACAGCCTTTTCACGGCTTGACCCGGTATCCGATGCCCCGGACCGTCTCCACGATCACCGGCTGGGCCGGATCCAGCTCGATTCTCTCCCGCAGGTACCGGATATGCACCATAACGGTTTTGTCCCCCTCCATATACGGCTCTCCCCAGACCGCTTCGTAGATCTGCTCCTTGGTCAGGATGCGCCCGGCGTGACGAAGCAGGTACAGCAAAATCTGCAGCTGCTTGGGCGTGAGAGCGATCTCGGCTCCGCTGCGGGAATCCGTCACCGTCAGCTCCCGGGGGCGCACCTCCAGATGGCCGACGAGGACCGCCTCTTCTCCGCCTTGCCCCGATCGGCGCAGCAGCACCTCCAGCCTGGCGGCCAGCTCGTCGGGATGGAACGGCTTGGTCACGTAATCGTCCGCGAAGCCGAGGCCGTGCAGCTTGTCCTCGACCGCCGTGCGGGCGGACAGCATCAGGATCGGCAGCTCGGGACGCCGCTTCTTGAGCCTTCTGCCGACGGAGAAGCCGTCGAGGCCCGGCAGCATGACGTCCAGAACGGCTACGTCGGCCGCTCCGGCATGCTCCTCCGCCTTCTCGCCCGACTGCAGCCACGTCACCTCGTAGCCTCTGCGGGCAAGATCGTCCGCGAGCCAGGCGCCGATCTCGGCGTCGTCTTCGATGTAGAGAATCCTTGCGCGTGCCGCCATCGGGCGCACCTCCCGTCCGTCCTCCGTATGTTCCCATCCCGTTCCAAGTCCATTCCTTCATGATAGAACGGCCCTTGCCGCATGGAAAGTTAAAAATCGTTTAAAGCCGTCCCGAACAGGTCTTTTTTCCCCTCCGCCATTCGGCTTGCATGATCTATTTGAGCTTTCCATGGAAAAAAAGCCGGCTTCGTCGCAACGAAGCCGGCTTGCGCCTGTACCTATGAAGCAGACCTATCGCCTTGTCTTTCTACTTTATCTATCGTCTGCCGTCAGCGGATCAGAGCCTGCCGCTGTCCAGCATATTCAAGATCAGCGTCACCGCCTGAGCGCGGGTTACATTCTGTCCCGGCGCGAAGAGATTGCCTTCCACCCCTTGGATCAGGCCTGCCTGCTGCAGCGCAGCTGCGGAACCGGCCGCCCAAGACGGCAGCTTGGCCGCGTCGGCGAAGATGGGCTTGCCCGCGCCCTTGAGTCCCATCGCCCTGGCCGCGATGACGGCCATCTCGGCACGGCTTACCGTACGTCCAGGCCCGAAGGTGCCGTCCTCATAGCCGTTCAGCCAGCCGGCTTCTACGGCCGCGGCGATGTAGCCGCCCGCCCACGACGGGATCGCCTTCTGATCCTTGAAGCCCGGACCGTTCGCTGCATCCTGCAAGCCGAGAGCCCGGCCGAGCATGACCGCGAATTCGGCGCGCGATACTCCCGCCGAAGGCTTGAAGCTGCCGTCTGCGTAGCCGCTCGCGATGCCGAGGGCTGCCGCCCGGGAAATGGCCGAGGCTGCCCAATGCGTTGACGGCACATCCTTGAATTCCATTCCCGGCTTCGGAGTCGGCGTCGCGCCAGGCGTTGCCGACGGAGTCGGCGAAGCCGAAGGGGAACCCGATGGCGCCGGTGTCGGCGTCGGTGTCGGCCAAGCCGTCACCGGAGGCGTCGGCGTCGCTGCAGGAGGCTGCGACGGCTCTGGCGTTGCCGCCGGAGGCTCCGAAGGCTCCGTCACCGGAGGCTCTGAAGGCTTCGGCGTCGGCGTAACCGCGTCTCCTGCCGCGCGGAAGCTCCAAATGTCCGAGCGGGCGTATCCGCCGTATTCATCGCCTGCCGCCGCGTACCATTGATACTTGCGGCCGGCCTCGAGTCCGTTCCAGGCCGCCGAAGCTTCGGCTCCGCTCGCTGCCTGCGCCTCGCCGATCCGATCCGACGTGTAGACCTTCACGGACATGGAATCGGTGGCGACCCTTTTCACGACGGGGGTCAGATTCACATCCAGATCGAGCTCATCCTTGCCCGGATATTCCGACGGATCGTAGTAGTTGTAATCGTCCAGATAAGGAGAGTAAGTCTTGATGTGCACCTGGTTGCTCTGCAGATCGAACTGCATCAGGCGGATATAGCCGAGGCCGCCTTTCTCCGCTCCCTGATAATCGGCGAGCATCTGGTACACCTTGCGGTCAGGCTTGCCGTCCCCGTCGTCGTCGATCTCGTCCACCAACGTCTCGGCGTCGTGATAGTGGCCGGAGAGCACCGCGAACACGTTCTTGTTGGTTTTCACGACATGCTCATAGATGTCGTCGGCGATCGGAGCCCGGTTGCCGGAGACGAGCAGGTATTCATGGAACGCCAGAATGGCCTTGCGCTCCGGATATTGCTGCAGCACGCTGTCGATCCAGGCGATATCCTCCTCGCCGATGCCCCAGCCCATGTAGACGATGATGAAATCATTGCCTTCGGCGGAGACGAGATCGTAGTGGCCCCGGTTGTTCTTGTACGAGCCCCCGTAATACGGACGGTCCTTGAAGCGGTCCTCCCCGTAATACTTCCAGTAGCTGCTGTAGTCGTTGTTCTGATGGCCGACGTCGTGGTTGCCCGCCAGCACGCCGTAAGGCATTCCGCCGTCGTCCAGCGTTTCCATCGCCTTCTGCGCGTTCGTCCATTGCTCTTCCCTATCGGCCTTGTCGACGATATCGCCGGTATGGATGACGTACTTGATGTTCATGGCATCCTTGTTGTCCATGATCCACTTCGTGTTGCCCTCGTAGATTTCGGGCCAGCTCTCGGAGTAGTACTGCGTGTCCGACATCCAGACGAAGGAGAAGTCGTACGGATCCTGCCTCGCGGGCAGCTCGTCCTGGACAAGGACGTTCAGCATGCCGCCCTCAGCGTAGTCTCCCGCCGGGACGGAAGCCTGCAGGGAGAAGTCCTCCCCGCCGGCGATGGCCTGGTCGAGACGCTTCCAGGCGTTGCCGGAAGGACTCCAGGCGTACAACGACACCTTGCGGCCGGGCAGCGAGCCGCCCTTCCACTGCAGGACGACCTCGTCCTGAGCCTTGACGGCGGCGTCCAGCTTCACCTCGAAGCGGTGATAAGGAAACTGCTGCGTCGAGTCATTGGTCAGCTTGTCCCCTTCGCCGCCGGCGATCGCGGCGTATTCCTCTTTGGTCAGCTCCCTTTCGCCGTCCGGCTTCAGGACGAGCGGCGGCTCGGTGTCGGCCGCGCCGGAGAACGCCCGGAACGAAGACGTCTCGGAAGCGCCGTACGCGAAGCCCTTGTAGAAGCCTACGGTCAGCTTGTCGCCCTCGGGATCAGACACGCGCACCTTCAGCCCTGCGGAAGCTCCTTCCACGACGGAGCCGTCCAGCGGAGCCAGCAGCTCCGGCAGGAGCGGGTTTTCGGCCGGCACCGAGAATGCGACCCGCCGCTCGGACTTGTTGCCGACGTTGTCCTCGGCGCGGATCAGCAGCGTATGGCTGCCTGCCTGCAGCTTGGCGGAGGACGTCTCGTACGGAACGGCGATCGCCTTGCCGTCCAGCAGCGCTTCGACCGAGCCTGCCCGTATGCCGGAGCCGGCGTCGGTGACGGCCGCATCCAGCTTGAACGCCCCTCTGTACACTTGGCCTTCCTGGACGGAAGGAACGATGCTTGGAGCGGCATTGTCGACCATCACGTCAGCCGCCGCCTGCCCCGAGGCTCCCTTGACCGCCACGACATGCTTGCCGTCCTTCAGCAGCGCCGTATCCCAAGGCAGCGTCTTGGAGCGAAGCTGCTCCTGCTGCAGGGCGAACTTGAATTCCAGCCCGACATGCTTGCCGGCGGAATCGCCCATGAGGATTTCCTTGCTCCGGTCGGCATAGGCCGGATCGTACAGCTCCGTCCCGTCGGCCAGAATCAGGCGGACGTTGCGGATCTGGAAGTCGTCCTTGTTCTCTTCCGGACGATCGTCGAACGGACCCGACTTGGAGCCGGAACGGATCCAGATGCCGTTCGCGCCCGCCTTCAGCCTGGAGCTGTCGATCGGATAAACGAGCGTTTTCCAGGACGGGATCGGATCCATGAACGTATAGAGGATCTCATCGCCGATCGTAACCGCGTTTTTGAAATAATAGTCCACCGCGGTCGCTTCAAAGGCGAAATACGCATCCTGCTCAAGCGCGGCATAGGTTCCTTGGGTCACCGTCTGCCCGTCGACGGACAGCTGCAGCTGCTCGGGGGCGTCGGTCTCCGACGTTCCCTTGAGCGTATGCACGCCCTTCACGAACTGGCCGTCCTTGACGTTCAGCCGCAGCGCGGCCTGCTCCGCTCCGCCGGTGACGGGAACCCGCACCGCCGGCAGCGACGCCATATTCTGGCCGTCGGATACTTCGGCCGAGTATTCCAGGTATTTCTTGCCGATCAGCTCGGCGGAGGAAATCAGATGATGATACAGGGTATCGTTGTAATCCTGCGTCAAATACACGGTCGTCGGCGTCTGCTGGCGGTCCGTCCGGAAGGAGAGGCGAACCGACTTGACGCGCTTGTTGTCCGTGACCTCCAGCTTGATGTCCAGATCGCGGGCCTGATCCGCCTCGGCGGCGCCCGTCAGATCGAGGACGGCCGGCGGCTCGGCGTCGGCGGCGACATGGACGGGCACGGACGGAACCTGCCAGTCCTTGACCCTTCCCGGCGTCGCGGCTTCGAGTCCCGGCCAGCCTTTGCGCATGACCGTGCCTCCGTCGCCGGGATATTGATAGAGGATGCCTTTGTTGACGGCCACGTCCTCCTTCACATAGTAGGCGGCCGATATATCCTCATGCGTGTTCGTGCCCACGACAAGACCTCTGAGGCCTCCGTTGGCCATGCCGGAATTTTCCATGCGGAACAGATTGACGCCCTCGACGAGGGAGCTTCCGTAATTGGCATTGAAGTCCGCCGCCGTCAGGGCGGCGTTCGGGCCGTTGATCACCCAGAGGACGATCGTGCCGCGGGCCGGGATCACGATGTTTTCCGGCTTGGAAGGCCAGGTCAGGTCGGCCGAAGGGCCTTTGTCCGTATAACGGTAATACAGCTTGTAGTCGTCGAAGCTCAGCGGCTGGTCCGTATTGTTGTAGATCTCCACGAACTCGTAGCCGTCGCTGCTTCCGACGTTGGTGCTATCCGGCACGACCTCGGTGACGAGCAGCTCGGGCAGCTTCTGCGGGTCAGGCTTGAGCTCGTTCACCGGCACAGTGTATGTATCCGATCGGACGGCCCCCGCAACGCCTTCCGCCTGGATGAAGTAGACGAGGCCGCTTTCCTTCAGAGCATCCTTCGGAATGGTTCCCGACAGCGAGGCTCCTCCTGCTTCCGCCGTCAGCGGAACCATGGCGTAGACCTGGTCGGTGGCCGTCCGGTAATAGACGCTTCCCGCTGCGGTCGGCATCGCCGTCCCTTCGGCGCTTTCCACCGCGGCCGTCAGCTTGAGATCGGCCCCGCCGTCCGCTGCAGCGGGCGCCTGATGCCGGATGACCGGCTTGTCCGGCTGAACCGGTTCTTCCGGCGGCTGGCCTGGCGGAGACAGCTGCTCCGGCTTCACCGACCCCGGCGTCGGCGGGCTCTTCAGCTCCAGCTTGATTTCCTCCGGCTTGTAGTCGGCCTGGTATTGGACGCCCAGCCCTGCCGCGACATCGGTTACCAGGTAGGCCGCCCAGGCGGTGTCGGCGCCGTCCGCCTTCAAGACGACGGCCCGCTGGCCGCCGTTCGCGAAGCCGGTGAAGCCTCCCACTTCGACAACCTGGCTGCTGCTGAGCGAGGTTTTGAAATGTCCGTTGAAGTCCGCCAGCGTCTTGCCGCTGCTGTTGTACCAGAACACTTTCGTTTCATGGGGGAGGAGAGCCGTCCCCGCAGGCATGGTGAATTTGACGTCGGCTTTGCCGCTGGAGTCGGTGTAGCGGTAATAGACCGAATCGGTTACCATTTGGGGAAGATCGGTCGTATTGTGCAGCTCAAAAAACTCGTAGTCGTCGGTGCCGATATTATCCGGAACGATTTCCGTCACGATGACGGGAGGAACTCCCGGAACACCGGCAGCCTGCGCGACGGAAGCCGCCGGAGGAAGCAGGATGCCCGCCGACAGGCTGACCGCCAGCGCGGCCGCTCCCGCCCTCTTTCCATTTCGACGGAGTACCCGTCTGAGCCATCTGCCGATGTCTCCGCTCTTGCCTGTTCCAGCTGCTGTCAACGCCTTCACTCCATTCCCCGGCGGCCGATGGCCGCAGGCTTCAATAATAGTGGCACTCTCAAAAACCATCATGGAACTAGGGTATCGAAGATTTGTAAATCAGGCGTCAACCTGATGTATAGAAACGGTAAAGGAGCTGGTCGACCATGAACCGAAATGACCGTCTGATCGCCCTGCTGATCGCGCTGCAGCGCAATTCCTATACGGCCGCGCAGCTCGCGGAACGGTTCGAGGTGTCGGAGCGGACGATACTGAGAGACATGCAGTCGCTGTCTGAAATGGGCGTCCCCCTCTATTCCGCCACCGGCCCCGGCGGCGGCTTCCGCCTGATGGACGGCTACCGGCTGCCGCCGCTCCAGCTCGACGCGCAGGAGGCGCTGACGGCTCTGTTCGCGCTGCATGCCGTTACCCGCTTCGGCGATAGCCCGTTCAACCGGGAGCGCTGGACGGTGCTGGACAAGATCCGGGCTCTGCTGCCGGAGGAGACGCTGAGGCAGGTGGAGCCGATTCTCGGCAAAATGCATCTGGAGGTGCCCCGCCGCAGCGTCCGCTCCCCTATGCTCCCGCTTCTGCTGGAGCTGCTCGCCGAGTCGCGGACGCTGCGGACGCTGTACCGCTCCCAGACGAGCCGGCGCTGGCTGGAGCTGCAGCCTGTTCGGGTTTATGCGGCGCATGGGTTCTGGTACTGCGAGGCGTTCTCGCCTCTGCATGGCGAAGTCCGGACGTTCCGGGTCGACCGGATGGAAGAGCTGCAGCCGCTGGAGGAAGGCAGTGAAGCCGGCAGCTTGGGAGAGCCGGATTGCCGGGAAGCTTCTCGCGGCGCGGAGGCCTCAGCCGGGGCCGGAGGCGGGGCCGGAGGCGCGACGGCATCTGTCGTCGGCAGGGCGATCCGCGGCGGCCAGGCAGGCGACGACGCCTCCAGCAGCGGCGCTCCCGCCGGGAACAGCGCAGGCTCCCGCTCCTCCATGCCGGCTGCCGCATGCCCTGCCGGCAGCGCCGTTCCCGTCGCGGTCCGCCTCACATACCGGGGCTCCCTGCTGGCCGAGCAGGACGAGCATATCGGCGAGCTCGTGGAGCAGGCAGGCGATGAGGAGTGGGAGCTCCGCTTCGACTGCCCGGCCGGCGAATGGACATGGGCGGTCCGCTTTTTCTACGGAATGGGACTGGATGCGGAGGTGCTGTCGCCTCCCGAGCTGAGGGCGGCTGTCGCCTCTATGGCGGCCTCCGTGCTGGAGAGGTACAATGAAGATTCCGATCGCGGATGCTCCTGATGAACGGGAGAATCCGCCTTCCATACGCCTGACGACGAAAAGGAACCCGAACCTGCATGCCTGTTAGCAACGAGACCCATCGTTATCTCTATACTTATGCCTGCCACGAATCCGAGGCGGAGCTCTGTTCCCTGGAGCTCCGCTGTCTCTTCCCCGGACTGACTCTGCCGTCCGATGCGGATGCCTTCATCCATAGCCGCCGGCTCGATCCGAGCCGCAGCCCCTTCCTGAAGCAGCGCCTCGCGGTCGAGATCGACGCCGCTTCCCCGGAGGAGCTGCTGGAGCGGGCGGGCGTCCTGTCCGCCGGCGAGCGCACCTTCCGCGTGCGCTACGCCAAGACGGGAGCCCCGGGCCAGCCCGACAATGAAGGCCGCCTTGCTCTGGAGAGGCAGCTCGGGATGGCCATCCATGGCGAGCCCGACCTGCGCCGGCCGGATACCGTGTTCGGGGCCGCGCTGCTGGACGGCCGCTGGCTGTGCGGCGAGATGGCTTCCGCCGAGCCGGTCTGGCTGCGGCAGAATGCCAAGCCGCGGCAATATTCCACGGCGCTGCCCGCCCGGGCGGCGCGGGCTGCCGTCAACATCGCGGTGCCGGAAGTTTCCGGCGCGCGCGCGCTCGATCCCTGCTGCGGCATCGGCACGGTGCTGCTGGAAGCCCTCTCGATGGACATCGACATCCGGGGCGCTGACCTCAATCCGCTCGCAGCGGTCGGGGCACGCGAGAATCTGCGGCATTTCGGCTATCCCGAAGAGCTGGTGCGGATCGCGGACATGCGCGGGCTGGAAGGGCGTTACGACGCCGCCCTGCTCGACATGCCCTATAATCTCTGCTCCGTGTCGCCGCCGGAGGAGCAGCTCGAGATGCTTGCCTCCCTGCGCCGGCTGGCGGGACGGGCCGTCATCCTGACGACCGAGCCGATCGAGCCGCTCATCCGGGAAGCCGGCTTCTGCATCCGCGAGACCTGCCGCCTGACCAAGGGCAGCTTCGTGCGTTTCCTGCATCTTTGCGATTGAAGCCGAGAAATTCATGACATCCATGCTGTCAGGATGAAGGCGGTATACTGGGACCGAACTCAATTTGCGAGGAGGATTCCTATATGCCGTCTCATTTTGCATCGCTGGATAAAGCCCGTTCCTTTCTGCTCCTGAACGCCCGTCTTATCGACCGCCTCCGCTTCCGCTTCCACTGGGAGGAAGGCTCCGCCGAAGCCGTCCTGCAGGCGCTGAAAGCCTACCAGAACCCGGATGGAGGCTTCGGCCATGCGCTTGAGCCTGACATTCGCTGCCCGCATAGCCAGCCCGTGCCGCTGGAGGTTGCCTTGGATGTGATCGCCGAGACCGGTCTGAGGGACAAGCAGCTGGAGGAGGGCATGGTCCAATGGCTGAAGGCCTCTTCTCTGCCCCAGGGAGGCTGGCCGATCATTCGCGGGGACGCGGCCGGCTGGCCGCTCTCCCCGTGGTGGGAAGGGCTGGACGCCTCCGCTCCCTCCATCAACCCGACCGGCACGCTGCTCGGGCTTCTCTACCGGAGCGGCTGGACAGAGCTTGCCGGACAAGACTGGTTCCAGGCAGCCGAACGGTCGGCGTGGAGAATGCTGGAGAGGGATCCGGACCGGGAGCCGCAAGGCTACCACGAAGCCGTCCACTGGATCGCCTTCCTGAATGCGGCTCCCGACCGGGAACGCGCCGAGCCGCTGCTGCGCCGGCTGGATGCCTGGCTGCAGAAGCCGGGCGTCATCGGCTTGGACTTCCATGCCGAAGGCTACGTCCACAAAGTGCTGGACTGGGCGCCGGAGCCGAACGCTTATGCGAGGAGATTCATCGGGGATGTTGCCGTGGAGGAGCATCTGGATGCGATGGAAAGAGAGCAGGAGGAGGACGGCGGCTGGCCGATGTCCTTCCCTGCCTTGAGTCCGGCGGCGGAGATGGAGTGGCGGGGCGTCGTCACGCTGCAGCGCCTGCTTACGCTTCGAGCCTACGGAAGGCTGTGAGATTGCCTTCTAAGCTCAGGCGGCGTTGAATAAGCTGGGGAAGACATTCACCTTACACGAAGGGGGAATTCCATGTCTTCCTACATTGGGCCGTCTCGGGCGGAGATTCGCGCGGAGGCCCGTTCCGCCTTGTCCGGCAGCTGGGGCCGGGCGATCGCGGTCAGCGCCATTCCGGTGCTGGTCAGCTTCATCCTGCAGGAATTCGGCAGGTTCGGAGGGCTTCTCGAGCTGCTTGTCGCCGGTCCGCTCGCTCTCGGCTCGGCCCTCTTTTACCTGGCGCTCGCGCGCAGGCGGGAAATCGCCGTGGGAATGATCTTTGACGGCTTTCGCTACTACGGCAAAGTGCTCGGGCTCTATCTGCTGATGGCGTTGCTTGTGTTTCTGTGGACGCTGCTGCTGGTCATACCCGGTATTATCGCGGCATACCGCTACTCCCAGGCCTATTATATTCTAGCCGACAATCCGGAGACGGGAGTGCTCGAGGCGCTGGACCGGAGCAAGCAGCTGATGGTCGGCCATAAATGGCGTCTTTTCGTGCTCCAGCTCAGCTTCCTCGGCTGGGCCGTCCTGGCCGTGATTCCGTTCGGGCTCGGCCTGCTGTGGCTGATGCCTTACGTCTCGGCGTCAGCCGCGGTATTTTACCGGCATCTGATCGAGGAGCCTCTTGAACCGGGCGCTTTTTGATCTGTCCTTGCCCTCGTCGTCCTGATCCGGCCATCCCGTTTTGAGGTCTGAACAGGCGTGAACTGGACCGTGAACGACAAGGAAATCCTGACGAGACATGTTCCATCCGACAGCAGAAAAGTTGAAGAAGCATCTGCACAATTTCTTGAAATTTATCTTGACATTTCCGTTTGCCAGCCTTAAATTTAGAACATACGATCGTACGACATGTGTAGGAACATGCGGAAGCACCGCAGCCTGCGGCTCTCCTGGAGAGCTGCTTGCTGCGGTGCTTTTTCGCGTTCTATGCTTCGTGCGGAATTAGGAGGAGATTGGAATGCCATCGTCCATTTTTTCGTCTTTATGCGCTTCGGGCTGGCGGCGCGCAGCCTCGGCCGCTGCCGCCTTCGCTGTTGCGCTCATGCTGCTTGCAGCCCCGTCCCCGGCCGCTGCCACTTCTCTCGCGGTGAGTCCCGCAGCCAAGAGCGCCTTCGAGCGGACGGCCGCCGCCGCAGCAGCTCCTGCGGCAGCCAGATTGAACGCCCATTACGGCGCTTACGTCTCGATCACCGCCCAGTTGGAGGAACGAACCCTGCGTGCAGCCGAGCTCCATCTACGCAACAGCCGGGACGCTGCCGCCATCCGGAAGTCGATTCCTTCGCTCGACACCGATCGCGTCGCCAAGCAAGAGGCCGCCGTGAAGAAGGCGAGATCCGCTTACGAGCCTTTGTACGCGGCTTATACGGCCATGAACCATCAAGCAAGCGCAGCCTCCAAATACGGCAGCAAGGAATTGGCCAAGCTGGTCCGCATGCAGGCAGATACGATGAAGGCCGCCGTTCAGCTGGCCAGGCAGCAGATCCGGATCCAGGAGGATCTGCTGAAAGCCGTCCGCGCAGAGCGCACACGCAAGATGAACGCCGCACGCAAAGCATTGGGAGGGATGGACGAGTTCTCTCTCGCTATCCGGTCCCGCCAGTCCGCTGCCAAAGTCCCCGAATCATCCGCAGCGGCCGCCCTCAAGGATTTCGGGGCCGCCGCACGCAAGAGCGACGCCGCGGTCGTGGAGAAATCGCTGGAGATGATGAACGGTTACGCCAAGCAGCTGCTCGCCCACAAGCAGGCCGTCGTCGATCTGGAGCTTCGAAGCGCATCCGTCGCCGCCGACGTGAAGAAACAGCTTGCTGCCCAAGGCATCCAGGTTTTGGCCTGATAGCCGAAGGCTCAGGAATCCGTGTTCCTGCCCTTATCAAGATCAGCGCATGCCCGGTCATCGAGCAGGAACAATCTCGGTGCATTTCGGGCCTCAAGGCTTTACAGTTCGCTGTCTCTTCCTATGTTTGTCTGCGTGGCAGCCTCGTCCCGAACAGCAGCCTGCCCTTGGAGCCTGCTCCGGTTGAGTCCGGCCAGGCAGGCCGTCAGCAGATAGAAGGCTCCCGTCATGGCATAGACGGCCGCGATGCCCCATCGGTCCGCCATCCAGGACAGAAGCACGACCGACAGGCCGAACAGGGAGTACACCAGCGTATTTTCGGCGCTCATCACTTTGGGGAGCTGTTCCGGAGGGCAAGCGCTCTGGAAGACGGTTCTGCGCGTCACCTCGCGGAGCTGCTGAGGCGGCCCCATGAGGATGACCAGCAGCAGCGCGACCCATGGCGATTCCGTTGCGGCATAAGCCAGCGTCATCAGGCCCATCAGACCCGCTCCGGCCATGATGGACAGAGCCGGCCTTCGCATCAGGCGTCTGGTGAAGGCGACGACGAGCAGTCCCCCGATGATGCAGCCGGCAAAATACCCCCCGTTGATGATTCCGTACCATTCGGTCCCCCTGCCCAGCTGCTCTGTCGCATAGACGAGCATGAGCGCGCCGATCCAGGCCGCCCCGACCGTGCCTTCGATGGTATCCATCACAATGAGCAGCCGCAGGGTCTTGTTGCGCCAGATGTTTTGCCAGCCTTCCTTGACCGACGCCCAGGCGCCGATCTTTTGGCCGCCGCTCCGGACTCCGCTGTCGCCAAGCTCCGGCAGGCCGGCAGCCGCCTCCAAGTCGGATACGCCTGCCGGGTCCGGTTCCTTCTGGCCAAGCGAAGAAGTTGAAGGAACCGACGATTCCTTGAGCTGCAAGGTCAGCACAAGCGCCCCGGCATACATGGCAAGGGTCAGGCCCATGACGGTGCCGCCTCCCAGCCAGGTGACAAGCATCCCGCCCCCAGCCCATCCAAGCATCATGACGGTCTGGTCGGTCGTGGACATCAGCCCGTTGGCTTTCATAAGCTCGTCTTTGCCTGCATACAGGGGAACGAGCGAATTGCGGACCGGCGTCGTAATGCCATCCGTGAACGACAGCAAGGCAATGAGGATCAGCGCAGTCGGTATTCCGCTGACACTCATATTCGCCGCCGCCAGAGCCAGTACGGCGAACAAGGCGACCTGAATCAGCTGGGACAGCTTGATCAGCGACGTAAGCCGGAACCGGTCCATGATCAGCGGCGCCATGATCCCGCAAGCCAGCTGGCCTGCAACCCGGCACAACGGCACGAAGGCGGAGAACAGCGCCGATCCGGTCAGCTTGTAGACCATCGTGACGACCGACAGCAGATACAGCGCATCAGCAAGATTGGAGAGGCTTTGTCCGGCCCACAGCAGCCGGAATAGTTTGGGATGGGTCATCTTGCTGCCTCTCTTTCGTTGACGGAGGATGATCGAATAGTCAATCCTCTACTTTTGAAATAAATACCTTTATAAAGTCATCATAGCTGTACCCTTCATATAATGTCAACGATTTCCGGCGAGAGCTTCTGCGTCCATGTTTTCAATAGGGATATACCGCCGTCGATCATAGTCCGTTTGGGGATAAAAGCACAGCAACCTGGCGCAGTCCATACACTAAAAACGGCAGCCCGGGATGGCGCTCCCCGACTGCCGCTTTGCAAATGCCCCACGATCTGTAGATTTGCTTTATCCGTTTCTTTCTGTTCCGTTTCTTTCTGCTCCGTTTTCTTCCTGCTCCGTTTCTTTCTGCTTATGCTCGGCCTACACCCCAAGCCTTTGTTCCAGCTCCCTCTGCTGGGCCCGATGATGACGGAAGTGCATGCCGGACAGGTCGAACCACTCCCGGGCGTTCAGCCAGCCGAATCCGCCATGTCTGACTTTGCTGTCCGGATCGATCCCCTCCAGCTTCCTCTCCCATTGCTGCATCAGTTCCAGAACATGCTCCAGCCTGCGCGCCAGCTCTTCCCTGCCGTCCGAACGGCAAGGCGTGTTGGCCGGTCCGTCAGGCAGCTTGATTTTCACCGCCGGGAAGCCCCCGAGCGCAAACAGCCGCTCGCCTGCCTCCGTCTTCACTGCCTTGTCCTTCTCGCCTCCGGCAGCGCATTTCTCCACCTGATCCATATAATCAAGGGCCGCAGCGATCATATGATCGTACATCTGGCCGAGAGACCAGACCTCTGCCGAGGATTTGAAGCGCAGCTGCTCCGCCGTGTATTTGTCCAAATCTTGGATGTAAGACTTGATCAGATCCGAATAAGTCATGGACTTATCGCGCTCCCTTCAAGAGCCTCTTTTTCTGAAGCTTTCCTTACCTTCCTTGAGCTTTCAAGGAATTTTCCTGAAGCTTCTTTAGCTTCTAAATCATTCCTGAAGATTCTTGAGCTTTCCCGAGGCTTTCCCGAGGCTTTCCCGAGGCTTTCCCGAGGCTTCTTCTGACAAAGGCTCTTCCCGCATGGAAGCCCGCATCTCTGCCGCTTTTCACCGATGTGCCGATGGCGGCGTCGCGACCGCCAAGGCGGCCGGACCGGGCTTTCCGGACCGGGCTTTCCGGACCGGGCTTTCCGGACCGGGCTTTCCGGTTCAGGAATCCAGCCGCACCTTGCCCGTCTCGGAGCTGTCGCAGCCCGTAATGGCGCCCAGTTCCCTTCGGAACGCTTCCGATTGAAGAATATCCATCAGCTTGCCGATCCATGGAGCGTTCTCCGGCTTTTTGACCACAACCAGATCGTAGCGCTCGCGGATCAGCGGGATGAATTCCACGTTCCCGACCATCGAAGCCGCCTTCTCCATCCCGACTCCCGCGTCCGCATCGCCGGATGCCACCTTGGCCGCCACTCCGAGATGGCTGTTCTGGACTCTTCCATCCTGCTCGAGGGTATGCGGAGGAATACCGAGCAGGCGCAGCTGCTCATCGACGAGCACCCGGGCTCCCGAACCGCGCTCCCGGCTGACGAAACGGATTCCCGGCCTGGCCAGGTCGGCCCATCCGGACATGCCCAGCGGATTGCCCGGCTGTACATACAAGCCCGCGCGGCGAACGAGCAGGTTCACCACCAGCAGCGGGAAGCCGGCAAGAATGCGGGTGATATACGGGAGATTGTACTCTCCCGTATCCCCATCCCATAGATGCGTGCTCACGATATCCGCTTCTCCCTTGTACATTTGGATCAGGCTGTCCAGGCTGCCGGCATGGGAGCGCAGAGGCCTGGTTCCGTTCGCCTTCTCCATGAAGGAAGTCAGCAGATCGAGACTGATGTCCTGTCCGGTGATGACGAGCTGATGCCGCGGAGCAACCGCATGAGAGACTCTGCCCGCTTGCATAGAGGAAGAGCCTTCGCCGGAGCGGACATCTCCGCCGGGAATCCCCCCGCTCCCGTCCTCCGGCTCGTGCCGGCGAACACCCGAAGCCCCGCTCGCCGCATCCCCGCCAGGACCTTCCTTCGCTCCTGCGAAGCTGCTTCCCGCGACATCCTTGAGGCCCAAGACGGCGGTCTGGTTTTTGGACTTCGCCTTATAAGCCTCCAGATCGGTAGCGTCCACGCGCATCTGCTTCCCTACCCGGTAAGCGGGAAGCCGGCCTTTCTTGACAAGGTCGTAGACGGTCAGCTTCGAGATCCGAAGCAGCTGGGCCACTTCCTCGACCGTATAGGATGGTTCCTGATTCATGGTTTGATCTCCTCTTTTGTCCCGCTATCGCTCTATGCCGTTTATTATAGCGGATGATGCCGGTTTAGGGATTTACAGCTTCGCTGCATCTATATATAATCATCCTAATTATAACTAGATCATATAAAACCATACTTGGAGTGAGAGAAAATGCTGAAATCAATACGAATGAAAGCTTTCCTGTTCCTTCTAGCCGGTCTCATGCTGCTTGCTGCCGCCGCTTGCGGCAGCAAGCAAGCCAATACGCAGCCGGACGGCAGCGGCGGCACCTCCGCAGCCGCCTCTCCGCCAGCCTCCTCCGCCCCGCCCGCCGAGCTGACGGTGTCCGCGGCGGCCAGCCTGACCGGAGCATTGGACGAGATCAAGGCCGCTTTTGAAGCCGCCAATCCAAGCATTTCCCTTCATTTCAACTTCGGCGCTTCCGGCACCCTGCAAAAACAGATCGAACAGGGAGCTCCCGCTGACCTGTTCCTCTCCGCTTCGTCCAAAAACATGAAGGCGCTCGTGGATCAAAATCTCGTCGCCGCAGAGGATTCCCGCGATCTTCTCGGCAATTCGCTTGTCGTCATCGTGCCAAAAGGGGCCGACCCAAGCATCTCTTCCCTTGACGCTCTCGCCGGACAGGCTTTCAGCAAGATCGCCATCGGCATTCCGGAGAGCGTCCCGGCCGGACAATACGCCCAGGAAGCGCTGGCCAAGGCCGGCCGGTGGGACGCCTTGAAGGACAAGCTCGTTCAGGCCAAGGATGTGAAAGCCGTCCTGCAGGCGGTGGAAACCGGCAACGCGGATGCAGGCTTTGTCTACCGGACCGATGCGCAGGCTTCCGCCAAAGCAGCCGTCGCCTACGAAGTGGATCCGGCGTCCTATCCGTCCATCCGTTATCCCGCCGCCATCGTCAAAGCGACGAAGCATCGGTCCGAGGCTGAGCGGTTCTATGCGTATCTTCAATCCGAAGATGCTATGGCCGTGTTCAAGAGCTTCGGCTTCACGGATCCGAAATAATGCCGGCGCCGATAGACTGGCAGCAGTTTTGGCCGCCGGTCATCCTCTCTCTGAAAGTAGCTCTGCTGGCGAGCGTTGTCGCCCTCGCAGCCGGCACGGCGGCCGCACGGCTCATGAGCAGATCCAGGTTCAGGGGGAAGCTGCTGCTTGAAACCGCGTTCCTGCTCCCCCTCGTGCTTCCCCCGACGGTCGTGGGCTTCGTGCTTCTCGTGGCGCTCGGCCGCCGCAGCTTCCTTGGCAAGACGATCGAAGCCATATTCTCCGCTCCGCTCGTCTTTACGCCATGGGCCGCGGTCGTCGCGGCCGTCGTGGTCTCCTTCCCGCTGGTCTATCAGACGATGAAGACCGGCTTCGCCGGCATCGAGCCGGAGCTGGAGCAGGCTGCCCGGTCCGCCGGAGCAAGCGAGGGGCAGGTGCTTCGCCACGTCGCCCTCCCGCTGGCTGCCCGCTCCCTGCTCAGCGCTCTCCTGCTCGGATTCGCGCGCAGCCTCGGCGAGTTCGGCGCCACGCTCATGATCGCAGGCAACATTCCCGGCATTACGCAGACCGTGCCGACGGCCATCTACGTGGCTGTCGACGCCGGCCGCACCGCGATGGCATGGGCATGGACCGCCGCCATCATCCTGATCTCCTTCCTCCTGCTGCTCTTCACCGGCACCAAGCCGGCGAAACGCTAGGAACATCAAAAGGCCGGACAACGTCATGTCAATGACGTTGCCCGGCCTTTTTCAACGGCTTCGACGCCGTTCATTGCCGCTGATCACGATCAGGCTATTATTGCTGTTATTTGCCGGCCGGCTGACCCAGCTCGGCTTGCTTTTGCTTGTATACTTCCTGCCATTCTTCCTGGTAGCGGCGGTAGAAGGCCGGATAGCGGAAGCGGAGCTGCAGGATGCCGTGCATCAGCTTCTCGGGCTCGGCATCGATGCGAGAAAGCACTTCCTCCGGAAGGCTCGCGCGAAGGCTGACGGCCGCCTCCTCGTTGAACTCGGCGTAATACCACTCCATGTTGCGGATGGCGATGCCCGGATGAATGCCGGCATCCTTGCGCATTTTTTCCAGCTCTTTGCTGAGTCCATGCATCTCCTGCATCTGCTTGCGCAGCTCGCGGACCTCTTCGTTATGGCTGTCCATGCCGTATGCCAGCTCGGCGTAGATTTCCGCTTCGCGGAAGCGTCCCGCCTGCATGTAGGCCTGGCATTCCAAGAGAAGCACGACGCGGGCGCGGAGCTGCTCGTTCTCGTCGGTGAGCGACTTCAGATAACGGCGGACGCGGAGCTGGATCTTGGCCCACACATCCCACTTCTTGAGGTCGATGACACGATTGACGGCCGATACGACCAGCGGAAGATGGACAACCGATTCCCGGCCTTCTTCCGGCAGTGCCTGCTCGATGATGCTCCACGATTCTTCCTGGCGTCCCAATCTCACGTAGACGGCCGAGAGAAGCGGAACGAAGTCGGCCTCGCGTCCCGGAAGCTTGGCAATCAGAGCTTCCAGCTTCTCGGCAGCGCGGCCGTCATGGCCGAGCGCGCTCAGCTGGCTCGCCACCATGCCCTGGAAGTCGCCTGCCTGCTCCGGATTCGCAGCCATCTGAAGCAGCACTTCCTCCTGCTCCTTGGCGCGGTCCCACTGCTGCTGGGCGATAATCGTGTATACAAGGGCTCCCTGCAAAGGAGCCATCTCCGGTTTGCGTTCCTTCATGGAGGACAGGAACCCTTCCGCCGCCGCATGCTCGCCGGCTTCCAGCGCCTGCCGCGCTTCGCCAAGCATGCCGAGCAGCGCTTCCGCCTCTTCTCCCGGAAGGCCGTTCTCTACTTCACGATCCAGTTCGCCGGAAATTGCCGCCAACAGATTGGCGATTCCTGGCTCTAATGTCCCTGCTTGTGTTTGCGGGGAAGTTTGATTTTCCATGTAAAGGTTCCTTCCTCTCTGCTTCCCGTAAGCAGCCTCGCTGAACGGGGTAAGGGGCTGCCCCATAGGGATAAGGGCAGATTCCCTAGTATTATACCATAGCCGGACCGAGATGCGGATACTGGTAGAATCAACTAGGACTCTCCTATTTGACGCCCTTTGCATGCAATTGGTTGCACGGCAAGCGCAGCCAGCCTCTGCCGGAAGGCAGAGGCTGGCTGCGGACGAAGATAGCTCATCCTATCCTGCAAGACGCGCACGCCCAGAGAACACATCCATCGCCGGGAGCCCCCGGCTCTCAGGCGCGGACGTCGGCGTAATCCTTGCGGCGCTTGAACTGCGCAGCGGCATAGGAGCATGCGGGCTCGATCTTGACGCCGGCTTTCCTGGCGTCGTCGACGACAGCCTGGAGGAGAGTTCCAGCCAGCTGCTGCCCGCGGAATTCCGGGTCCACGAATGTATGGTCGACGATCCATATTCCGTCTGACGGAATATACGTAATTTCTCCTGCGGTCACGCCTTCACGGCGAATGACATAGCCGTTGCCTTCCTTGACCGGCCGATCCTGCGGCATGGGCGCCGCCCCTTTCCCGGGTAACCGTAGAATGCCTTGCCCGTTCATTTTTACCCGGAATCGGCCGGATTAAGCATCCGCGCGGTAATTCGCCGGTCCCGGCCTGCGGAACTTCTCCTTGATCGTGCTGCGCGGCATGACCGGGGCAGCCTGCTTTCCGGGATTTTTCAGCGCCTTGATGTAATCGCTGATGCTGACGCCGTAGTTTTCCTTGAACAAACGCATCAGATGCCGCGGGCTTATTCTCGACATTTCGGCGAGCTTTTTCACGGTCAGCTCCTGCTCATAATGCTGCTCGATATAGGTGCGGACGACTTCCAGCGCCGCATCCAGCTCTTGGTCCGTTCCCGACTGGGCTTCCTTGAACAGGCGATGCAGCAGATCGACGAACACCGATTGTCCGCGGAATCTCTCCAGCATGTCCAGACTGCCCCAGCAGGCGCAGATGGACTTGCACAGGGAGGTGAGCGCCACGGCAGGATAGGCCGCTACTTCCTCTACCCGGGGAAAGGGATCCTGCACGGACTCCGTTGCTCCCCTGTCCGCCGCGGAATCCTTCATCACCGTGAACCGGAAGATGAACATCTCCATCCGGTGCGCCGAATCCGCCGTTGCCCGGAGCGGCTCGCCCGGGAAGCTGATGTACACCGATCCCGCGCGCAGCGGAAGGCTGCGCTCCCCCGCTACAAGCCTGCCGGCTCCCGCCGTCAGGGCGATCAGCCGGAAGTCTCCCTCCCACTCCGGCTTCAGCCTGCCGTTATCCACTTCAATGCCGCATGGAGCGGCATCCCGCAGCTTGAACCACAAATCATCCAGTGTATGAGGCACCGGCGCATCCAGTCTATGTCTCTCCACTCCGCTCATGAGCCTCCACCGTCCTTTCCTGCCATTCCGTAGTCGCCGGACAGCCCGGCGCTCATCTCCGCCGGACGCCGGCCCGGGAAGACGATGCCGATTGTTCCTTCATCATAATTGATAATGATTCTCAATGTCAATTAGAGAAAAACCCCGGCACGGGAGCTTTTCCAGCGTCTTCCTGCATGAGGAATACGCCTTGTTTTCCTTTACGAGCCGTGGCCGGGGAAAGATTGCAGTTTGCGAAAAGCTTCACGCAGCTGTCACAGTTGGGAGCGCTTCACGCACGGTCGCCCTCCTTATTCTTCTTAAGCAGGAAGCCGTTTCCTCCGGCTCAGGCTCCCGGGCGGTTATACCGCCGGAGTCCGGACGGCTTCGTAGCGGCGGGCGCTGTAGCGGGCGTCGAGCTCGCGCACGAGACCGAGCCGCTTGAAGACGCGCAGATAACTGTAGACCATCGTCGCTCCAAGCATGCGGTGGCTGCCCGACAGAATATCCACGAGCTGCTCCACCGAGACACTGGCATCCGAGCTGTATATGCATTGCAAGAGATCGTACCTGGCGGCCGTCAGTGCGATTCCCTTCCTCTCCAGCAGACGCAGCGCTTCTTGAAATCCGGGCGGCATGACGGCTGGATTTTCAAGCACAGAGACAGGCAGACGTTTCATCCTCAGGTCAACTCCTTAAATATAATAAATACTAATTTATAATCATTATAATATAAATGAGAACGATTTTCAAGCAACTGTCGAATCGAAACGGCCGTTCAAACCATTCTTATATGCTTTCAGCAATCCCCGGATCCGCAAGGTCCATAAAGAGACCCGAAGCCGTTCCGCATGGACGCCCCCGAGAAATTCGCCTGCTTTTCCCGCCGTTCACATTCAGTCCATATTCCTTCGGTAAAGTAGCCTCATTCCAATATTGAAGCGAGGTTGATTCCTATGTCCCTGCAGCCATCCGCGGCTTCCGCCGCCCGTCCCGCTGCCGGAGCGGCGACAAGCAGCCGCATCGTGCTCGCGGGAATACTGATCGGGCTGATCTTCTCCGAGCTCGACGAAACGATTGTCACGACCGCCATGCCTACCATCATCCGGGACCTGCACGGCATGTCCCTGTACGGCTGGGTCGCCGGCATCTATGCGCTCGCGCTGACCGCATTCATGCCGATCCTCGGCAAGATGGCCGATCTGTTCGGCCGCAAGAAGATTTATCTCGCCTGCATGGCTCTGTTCATCATCGGCTCCATCGTCAGCGGAGCATCCGGCTCCATGCTCATGCTGCTGGTCGGCAGGGGCATCCAGGGCATCGGCGCCGGGGGCCTCATGCCGATCGCCATGCTGATCATGACGGATATGTATCCCGTGGAGAAGCGGGCCAAATTGATGGCCCTCGTCGGGCCGATCATGTTCATCCCGCAGCTGGCGGGTCCGCTGCTCGGAGGCGTCATTGTGGATGCCATCAGCTGGCATTGGGTATTCTTTATCAATATACCGGTCGGCGTCGTAGCCGCGATTCTAATCGGCAAAGGACTGCGGGAATCCCGGGGCGAAGGCAAGCCGTCCATCGACTGGGCGGGAGCAGCGCTTATCCTGGGCGCCATCGTCTCGCTCCTGCTGACACCCGAGCTCGTCAACATGGGCTCTTATACATGGCATTCGCCGCTTATCGTCGGCCTGCTTGCCGCAGGCGCCGTGCTGCTCGCCGCTTTTGTCCGGGTGGAATCGCGCGCCAAGGAGCCGGTCATTCCGCTGCATCTGTTCCGCAACCGCACGATCGTCGCGCTCGGGGTTTTGATTTTCCTGACGATGCTCGGCATTCAAGGCTCGCTGGCTTCCTTTCCGTTCTATGCCCAGCATGTCATCGGCTTGTCGCCTACCGTCTCCGGCTATATGACGCTCCCTGTCATGGCCGGCGGAATCGGAACCAGCATCGCCGTCGGCTGGGTCATCACCAAGCTCCCCTACAAGGATCTGATCGTAGCGTCGCTGGCGCTGCCGATCGCGGCGTTCGCGATGCTCTCGACGATCCACGCGGGCACCTCCATCGTCTTTATTCTGGCCGCATTCCTGCTGCTGGGCGCCGGCTTCGGCGTGCTGTTCGGCTCCGACAACCTGATCGTTCAGGAATCCGTCGACAAACGGGACGGAGGCAGCGCCATCGCGACGGTGCAGCTGTTCCAGTCGTTCGGCGTGACAATCGGCTTCAGCCTCTTCGGCAGCCTGCTTTCCGGAAAGATCGGATCGGGCATCGCAGGCATCGCGGACCGGCTGCCGGCAGGCACCGAAACCGCCGTCGCATCGGGCGCCATGCCTGACAGCCTGTCCCAGACTCTCGTCGATGCCATCCAGTCCGTTTACGCGAACGCCTTCTCCTTCATCTTCACGCTGGCCGGCATCATCGCCGTCGCCGCCTTCGCCGCGAGCTGGCTGCTGAAGCGGGAGACGCTGACCTCCACTCCAGAGCCGTCCGGCGAGGAGCAGGCCGCTTGATTTCGAGGTGCTCCTGACGCTACACTAGCTGTTGCAGCGAAATAGTTTAGTTCTAAACGATAGCAGGGAAACCGATCCGAAGGATCGCATCCCGCGAGAGGAGAGTAGAAATGAAACTGACCGACCGCATCTCGGCGCTGGTCATCCCCATGCGGGAAGGCCAGCCCGAGAGCGCCATCCACCCCGTTCTGCTCCAGGACGAGGACGGCGCCACGCTGATCGATACCGGCATGATCGGGCAATATGAGCTGCTGGTCCGGGCCGTCGAAGCCGAAGGGCTGCGCATATCCGACGTCAAGCGGGTCATCGTGACCCATCAGGACATCGACCATATCGGCTCGCTGCATGATCTTCAGACCTGCACACCGCACATGGAAGTATACGCGCATGCCGACGAACGCCCTTATATCGAGGGCGAGCTGCCGCTCATCAAGCTCAACCGCGAACGCATGTCCAAAGCGATGCCGCCGGAGCAGCTCGAGGCGCTGCTCGCGAACCCTCCTCGCGGCCATGTCAACCGGCTCGTCGTCGACGGCGAGAAGCTCCCTCTGCAGGGAGGGATTCGGATCATCCACACGCCGGGGCATACGCCGGGACATATTTCCCTCTTCGTGGAAAAGGAGGGGCTGCTCATCGCCGCCGACGCCCTGCGAGTCGCGAACGGGGAGCTGGTCGGACCGAGCGAGCCCGTCACCCCGGATATGCCCGAGGCGCTCCGTTCCTTGCTCAAGCTTGCGGAGCTGCCCGTCCAGCGCGTCCTTTGTTATCACGGCGGCTTGTATGAAAAAGAAGGAATTCCCGCAAGAATCGCAGAGATAGCAGCGGAAGGGCTGCGCGACTGAAGGCAAGAAAAGGGGTGGCTGCAGCGCTTCATGCGCTGCGGCCGCCCCTTTTGCTCCTGCGGATTCTGTTTCCTCCGGTTTTGTTTCTTTCCGGTTCAGCTTCCTCCGGTTCTTCTTCAGGCATGCATCTGCCGAATTTCTTCCGGCTTGTTTCTTTCATCATGCTGCCGTTGCAAAACAGCTCCAGCCTAGCAGCCGCTTCCTATTACTGGCTGTAGCTTTCACCCTTGGGCTTGGCTATCGCTCCCGGAGCCGGCAGTCCCGACCACGGCTTAACCATGGCGTTGTAATCCATGACCGCCTTCTCAATAGCGGCGCGGATCGTATCCGCCGAAGCCGTTATGCCCGTTCCGGCGCATTGTTCCTGGGCGTAGCCGATCGCAAGCGACAGCTTGCGCGGACCGTTGCCGTCCGCAAACGCCGCTTCAGCCAGAGCCGCCGCCTCGGATGCGATGCGATGCAGCGTTTCCCGCTGGTGATCGTTGCGTCTGGCGGTCAAGTATCGGAGCGCCCTGACGCTGAGGATGGGAATCAGCGCAGCCGCCGTCAGCGACAGCAAGACGGCTGCCAGATCGGCCATGAAGCCGGCCCAGTGCTGCCATGCATCTGACAATTTCATCATCGTTCTCCTTTGCTGATGGAAGATTCCAGGACGCCATCCGTCCTTTCGTTGCCGCCTTGCGCAAGCAAGGGCCTCATCATCCCCTCCCTTTCCTTGTCCATTATCGCCTGGAGCCTGTCCCGCTCCTCCTCGGCACGGTCCAGCCTCTCCCTCGGCACAAGAGCTCCCGTTACGATAAGCTTCACCAAATGGAATACCGCCCCAAGCAGCAACAGCAGCAAAACGGCTGAAAGGCCGTATTTATCCGCGACTCGGGCCGTCTGCTCCAACAACTCCAGCTGTCCCGTTTCCATGTGAGTCCGCCTCCCTCAAAAGGCTGGATGGAATTCTGTACTAACTACTCTCCCTCCTCCCATTTCCCTTCTTTCTCTCCGAATGTCAGGCGGCATCTCCTCCTTTCCCGATAAAGATAAGCTGTTTAGATAATTAAATTATCCATTTCGGCAAGGACAGCCCGCTTTCCTTTTTTATGTCGGCTTTACAAGAACGTGTGTTCGTGTTTTAAATATAGACAGCCATTCGCATTGCCGTCAACATTTGGAAGTTCAGAAAGGAGGCTCCCTCCGATGTCGTTCGCAAGGAATCTGCTCCGGCTGCGCGAGGAGAGGGGATGGACCCAATATGAGCTCGCCGACCGCCTCGGCATCAAGCGGGCCCGGTACAACGCCTGGGAGAACGGGCTCGCGAAGCCCAGACTGGACATGCTGATCAAGCTGGCCGGCTTTTTCGAGGTCACTCCCGACTTCCTGCTGGAGCAGGCTGCCCCGGCTCCGATTCCTTCCTGGGCGACGGCGAGAGACCGCCGCGACATCAAGAAATTCATCCAGATGCCCGAGGTCCTCTATTTTGACGGCCATGAATTCTCGGCAGAGGACCGGCAGAAGATGCTGGAGCTCATGGAATCGATCGCCTGGGAGGCCAAGCGGCTGAACAAGGAGGCGCGGAGAAAAGCCGGCTCAGGGGGCGCCGGACCGGGCGCTCCAGACTAAGCTCGAGAAAGGGGCCGCGCGCATGATGAACATCAGACAGCGGACGCGCAGCCTGTTCCGCACCTACGGCGTGACCTGCCCTTTCCGGCTGTCCGAAGAAATGGGGATTTCCGTTCTGCGGCATCCGCTCCCTTCCGGAATGAAAGGCTTTTGCCAGCATGCGTTCCGACGCCGGTTCATCGTGCTGTCCGATCGTCTGGAGGAAGCTGAGGCCGCATTCGTCTGCGCCCATGAACTCGGCCATATGCTCCTCCACAAGGGCTTCAGCCATTCCTTCATCACGCTCCGCACCCGCTTCGTCCTCTCCCGATACGAACGCGAAGCCAATGAATTCGCCGTCAAGCTTCTGACCTGCGGGGAACGTCCGGAGGAGGGAGAGCAGCTTGATTCGTTTTTGCGCCGCTGCGGCATCCCCCCCGGCATGGACAAGCATTTCTGGTAGCGGGGAACTTGAACGGCAAGGAGGGCCACCGAGCAGCACGGCGGACTGAGCAGGGCTGTGCCTGCTTGCTGTCGTGTTCTCTTGCTTTCTTGCTTTCTTGCTTTCTTGCTGTCTTGCTCCCGTTCAAGCAGCGCCGCAGAGGGTCAGTACGCAAACAAAAAAACGCCCCTCGCCGCAAAGGCCCGTCCCTCAAGGAGGCCCTTCACGCCCGCAAGAGGCGTTTCGTGGTTTTCGATCCGTTCATTGTCAACGAGCGGCTGCTCCGCCCGCTCTTCCCGTGTCCGCAATCCGGTAGACGCATCGGCGCCCTCCGGAGAGCATATGCTCCGTGCGCTCGACCTCGACGCCCTCGCCGAGCACGCTGCCGATCATGCCCGTCTCGTACCGGCACAGGCTGGCGCAGGCCGCGGCGGCGTCGCAGATGGGACAGTGCTTCTCCGTGAACAGATACGTTCCGTCCGCCTGCCGTTCGTATTCCGCCATATAACCCTCGGCCGTGCGCGCTTCGGACAGCCGCCGCAGCTTGTCTTCGAGCGCCGGCTCCGTTCCGTCCTCTCCGGGAGGCAAGGAATAGAAGGCGATCTGCTTGCCGTTGCGGACGGAGAGCAGCTTCTCCAGCCCTTCCTCGCCGAAAGTCTCGCGGACGGAATCCATAAGCCCGATGGTCAGCTCGGCGTAGCCGGCAGGGAAGAGCCGGTTGGCCTCCGCCGTCAGGCTCCACAGCTTGGCGGGGCGACCCATCGCGCGGGGCTCCTCCTCGAAGGTGATCAAGGCCTCGTTCTGCAATCCGTACAGATGCTGGCGCACGGCCATGCCGGAGACGCCGAGCATGCCTGCCAGCGTGCCGGCGTCCAGAGGCCCGTGCTGCTTGAGCAGGTTGACGATCGTTCTGCGGGTGCGGGTGGCGCTCGCGCCTTCCTGCTTGTTGTCGGACGGTGACATCTGCTTCTCCCCCTTATGCCGGTCTTCTTGCCGTGCGTCCAGCGTAGTACTTATATAGTAAAGAAATACATTGACAAAGTCAAAGAAAAGCCGTTACGATGCTCCATAGCTGACATCTTACGTAAGGAGGGATACCTGTGTCCCCCGTCAAAACGAATCGGAAAATCGTGACGGCCGGCTTGCTGCTCGGCCTGTTCATCGGGGCGCTCGACGCCACCGTCGTCAGCACCGCGACCAAGAGCATCTCGGCCGACCTTCAAGGCCTGTCGCTGCTGAGCTGGATCTTCTCGATCTACACGCTCACCACATGCGTCTCCACGCCGATCTTCGGCAAGCTCGCCGACCTATTCGGCCGCAGGAGCATCTTCGCCATCGGGCTGCTGCTCTTCGTGCTCGGCTCTGTCCTATGCGGAGCGGCCGGCAGCATGGAGCAGCTCATCGCGTTCCGCGCCATCCAGGGGATCGGAGCAGGCGCCCTCTCTCCCGTCGCCTTCACGATCGCCGGAGATCTGTATCCCGGCGAGGAACGAGGCAAGATCCAGGGCGTTTTCGCCTCCGTGTGGTCGGTAGCCGCTCTTCTGGGGCCTCTTGTAGGCGGCTATTTCGTGGACCAGATCAGCTGGCGCTGGATCTTCTTCATTAATGTCCCGATCGGCATCATCTCGTTCGCGCTCGTATTCGGCTTCCTCAAGGAGACGGTAAGCCGCAGCGGCAAAAAGATCGATTATGCCGGCGCCGCCGCCTTCACCGTCAGCATCTCGGCGCTGCTCTTCGCCCTCCTGACGGGCGGCGAGACTTACGCGTGGGACTCCCCGCTCATTCTGGGCATGTTCGCTGCCGCGGCCGTCTTCCTGATCGTCTTCATCCAGGTAGAGAAAAGAGCCGCCGAGCCGATGCTTCCGCTGGCGCTGCTGGCCGACCGCAAACGCTCCGTGCCTTACACCATGGGCTTCTTCATGTTCAGCGTATCGTCCGGGCTGACGATCTACGCGCCGCTCTGGATTCAGATGCTGCTCGGCAAGTCCGCCACCTTCTCCGGCCTGGCGCTCATGCCGATGTCGATCGCCTGGCCGCTCGCCTCCAATCTGTCGGGCCGCTATCTGCATCGTCTCGGCCCCCGTCCGTTCATCACGGGAGGCGTCATCCTGATCGCCGCCGGATCGCTGCTGCTGCTTGCCCTGCAGCCGTCATCGCCGCTCGCCTATCTCATCTTCATCCTATGCGTCATGGGCTTCGGCATGGGCTGCGTGAACACCCCGATTCTGGTCACCGTCCAGAACTCGGTCGGCTGGGAATCGAGAGGTGTCGCCACCTCGACCAATGCGCTCATGAACGCGCTCGGCCAGACGATCAGCGTCGCGATCTTCGGCCTCGTATTCAACCGCTTCTACCGGGAGGGCGGCACCGCGCTCCAGCTGGAGAACGGCCTGCACATGATCTTCATCTTGCTGCTCGGCTTCGCCGCCGTCAACCTGCTCATGCTGTTCCTGCTTCCTTACGGGCGCAGGACAGATCCGCGGATCGCTGCGGAAGGCTGACCATCCGCACCGGGCAGCAGGACGGCATTTGCGTCCGACCTGCCCTAGAACCATGTCCTAGCGAAGCTTCCTGCTAATCTGCGCATGGCGTCCGCCGCCCGATGACGGGAGCTCCGCCATGCCTGTCTTGAAGGGAGGCCGATCATGAAACTTCGCGACTGGGATTCCAACCTCAAACTGCGGCTCGGGGGAGAGTTCGTCCTGAACATCGTTTTCTGGACGTTCTTCCCGTTCCTCTCCATCGTATTCGCCCGCGCCTTCGGCAAAGGCACGGCAGGCCTGCTGATGGTGCTGTCGCAGTCTCTCGCCGTCGTAGCCAACCTGCTCGGAGGCTACTTCACCGACCGCTACGGCCGCAAGCGGATGATGGTCTTCGCCGCTTCCGGCCAGGCGGTCGGCTACGGCATTTTCGCAGCCGCTTCCTCTTCCTGGCTGCCGGTTCCGGCGCTGGCGTTCGCCGGCTTCACGATTGCCAGCGTGGCCACTTCGTTCTACTATCCGGCCAGCCAGGCGATGGTGGCGGACGTCGTGGCCGAGAAGCACCGCTCGGAAGTATTCGCCGTCTTCTATACGTTCGTCAACATCGCCGTCGTCATCGGACCGCTGCTCGGCTCCGTGCTGTACGTCGGCCATCCCGCCGCCATGCCGGCAGCCGCAAGCGCCGTCTGCGTCACGATGGCTGTCCTCCTGTCGGCCAGGCTGCGCGAGACGAATCCGGCCCAGGCACCCGAGAAAGGGACTCCTGCCTCTTCCTGGAAAGAAGCGATGCGGGCGCAGCTGCGCAATTACCGCATCATCGGCTCCGACCGGGTGTTCCTGCTGTTCATCGCAGCCGGAATCCTGCTGTCGCAGACCTTCATGCAGCTTGACCTGCTGCTTCCGGTCTATCTGGAAGAGACCGTCCATTCCGCAAGCGTATGGAGCAGCTGGGATCTCAAGCTGACCGGCGAGCGGCTGTTCGGCCTGCTCGTATCGGAGAACGGGCTTCTCGTCGCCCTCTTCACCGTCGCCATCGCGCGCTGGTCCTCGCTGCTGAAGGATCGCTGGATCTTCATCGGCGGCGCCCTCTGCTACGCCGCCTCCATGGCGCTGTTCAGCCAGGCGGGCGGCGTCTGGAGCCTCGCCGGCGTCATGATCATCTTCACGCTGGCCGAGCTCATGTGCGCAGGGCCGCAGCAGATGTTCGTGACGAGGCTCGCGCCGGAGAGGATGAGAGGCCAGTATTTCGCCGCCTCCAGCCTCCGATTTACGATCGGGCGCACGCTGGCTCCGCTGTCCATTCCTCTCTGCGGCTTGATCGGCTTCGAGTGGACGTTCGCGCTGCTGGCGCTGCTGGCCGTCGCGGCGGCCGTCCTGTACAAGATCATGTTCGACTGGCATGACGGCGCCGCTCCATCCCCGGACTTGCATGCCAGCGGCAAAACAATCGTCCCTTAGGTACATGTCCGCCGGCAGCAAGCTTCGGACGAACGAGCCGGCGGGGCGCCTTGAAGGCGACGAAGGCAACCCCAAAAAACGGCCCCCATTATAAATGGCGGCCGTTTTTCGGGGTGTCTCACGGATGGGCAAGCCTCCTGAAGCAGTCAATGGCGGGCAAATAATCAGCTCCAGATGATGATCCGGATGGTTTATTCCTCCGATGACGCCCGATCTGCATTCACCCTCCCATGCGCCCAGTACACGCCCGTTCCCACTACAGGATCGGCTGAAGCCAGCAGGCGCTTCCGGATCGCCGAGGCGTCGAGTCCTTGTCCAGCCAGCAGAGCGGCGACGCCCGACACATGCGGAGCGGCCATGGACGTTCCGCTCAGATACGTATAACGTCCGTACATATAAGTCGACACGATCTTTTCTCCCGGAGCGGCCACATCCACCCAGGTGCCGTAGTTGGAAAAAGCCGAATGGACGTCCTCCGCGCCTACGGATCCGACGGATATGACTTCGTCGTAGGCGGCCGGATAAAGCTTGTCCGGGCTGCCGTCATTGCCTGCCGCCGCCACGATGACCGCGCCCTTGGATGCCGCATAGCGGATCGCATCGCGCAGAACCGCCGAGCGGCCCGCTCCGCCGAGGCTGAGATTGATGACCTTCGCCCCTTGATCGGCCGCATAACGGATTCCGGCAGCGATCGTCGCGATCGCCCCCGATCCATTGCGGTCCAGAACGCGCACCGGCAGCACGGCGGCGTCCGGAGCGATGCCGGCGATGCCGATTCCGTTGCCGGTAGCTGCGGCCGCAATGCCGGCTACATGGGTACCGTGGCCGTTCTGATCCTCCGGCGGCTGTCCGGGCTGCACGAAGTCTTGTCCAGCCAGCAGCTTGGCCGACAAGTCGGGATGGCTCCCATCCACTCCCGTATCCACGACGGCGATGATGACGGAAGCATGGCCGGAAGCCTTGTCCCATGCCTGATCCGCATGAATCAGCTTGGGACCGTATTGGAGCGGATAATAGGCATCGTTCGGCGTCTGGCAGCTCCGGTAAATATAATTCGGCTCGGCGTATTCCACCTCCGGATGCTCGTGGTAGGCGTCGCGCAGCAGACGCGCGCTGCGGGAGGCTCGTCTGCCTTTGACATGATGCAGCTTCCCGCTTCCGCGCTCCGCGATGATCTTGCCGCCGCATTGCTCATGAACCCGGTAGCGCGCCTCATGCGCCACTCCGTCATGAAACTTCACGAGCAGCTCGCCGGGCTCGTGCTCCGGCATGCTTCTCTCTAGTATCCACCCTCGCCAAGCCGCGCCCGACCATGCGGCAGCAGCCAAAACCGCCGCCCCTGCGGCAGGCAGCCATGTCATGACATCCATTCCGACCACGCTCCTTCGACCTTGCAGCCTTGACTGCCCTATTACTCTATGGATGCCGGGGAAGCATGGCATGGATGGATGCCTTTGAATCTATTAAATATGCGAATGCCCGAATCCGGGCCATCAAAAGAGGAAAGGATTGCCTTGGCGTTTCCCCTTTACACAAGCAAACAAAAACCCTCCTGTACCGGAGCGCCCGGCAGGAGGGCTGAAGGCTTGCTTATGATTTCTCTGTCTCTATGCCCGATTCCGGCAAGGGCGCGGCAGCCCGGCGAAGATGCGGCAGCCGCCATCATTTCCGGATCAAGGCGCCGAATGCCGCCAATGCATGCCATCTCCTCTTGACCGGCCGCCGTACCGCTGCCGGGCCTTTTTCAATGTCTTCCCACATTCGGATCGGGTTCTCCCCTCTCATCTCCGATTGTTTCAGCTCCGCCATTTTTTCCATGAAATACTCTTCCATCATCCATCATTCCTCCTCGGCTTCCTTGCTTTTATTATGCTCTGTGCAAAAAGGGTTAAAAAGCGTATAATCACCTCAACACTTTTCCCCTTTTAACCATCCGCACCGCAGAGGAGGCCAACCTCAATGTATGCTCAGGAACGCTACTTGACCCTGCTTGGCCGATTTTTGGGTGACGCGGACTCGGCCCTGCCGGTCGAAGCGACGCTCGAGGATATTGCCGCGGCGCTGTTCTGCACCCCGCGCAACGCCAAGCATATTCTCCGCAAGCTGGAAGACGAGGGGCTGATCCGGTGGCTGCCGGGCAGAGGCCGCGGCCACCGCTCCAAAATCGCCTTCTTGGCCGACAAGCGGGATTATCTGCTGGAGCTGCTGCGAAGCCATGCAGGCAAAGGCGACTACAAGCAAGCCTTCGAGCTGATGGAAGGATACGGCAACGAAGCCGAGAAGGCCGAATTCATGACGTGGCTGGACGGCAGCTTTGGGTACCGCAAGGAACAGGACCAGGGAGGAGCCTATGCGGCCGACACGCTCCGCTTTCCCGTCGTCTCGTCCTTCGAGACCTTCGATCCGGCACGGATCAACTATGCCCTGGACGGTCATCTGGCCCGCCAGATCTACGACCGCCTCCTTCAGTTCGACGATGTCGAGCAGGTCATGCTGCCTGGAGCCGCCCATCACTGGACCTCCAGCGACGACGCCAGGGAATGGACGTTCTTTCTCCGGAAAGGCATCCGGTTCCATCACGGTCCGGAGCTGACGTCCGCCGACGTGAAGTTCACCTTCGACCGGCTTCGAGCCTCCGCGCACAACGGCTGGCTGATGAGAGGCGTGCACGAGATCGAGACGATCGGCCCTCGCGTCGTCCGCTTCCACCTCCGCAAGCCGAACCATATTTTCAGCCGGTTCGTATGCGCCGCTGCCGCTTCGCTGCTGCCTGCCGGCTTCGGCGGACGCGACGAGCAGGAGTTCTGGAAGCTGCCGTCCGGCAGCGGACCTTTTCGGATGACCCAGGCAAGCGACAGCTGCGTGGAGCTCGCCGCCCATCCGTCCTATCATCTGGGCCGGCCCTACCTCGACGGCGTGGACATCGTCATCATGCCGAAGGACTTCCGGCCCCGGATCGAAGGCACGCCCGAAATCTTCCGGCCTCGGGACGGATCGGGTAAAAGCTGGGCGCGGGAGCACGCCTCCGCCACGGCCGACTGGCTCGCGCTGCAAAGGCTGTGCCGCGGCTGCACTCTCCTGTCCTGGAATCTGCGGCGCAGCGGCCCCCAGCAATCCGAGGCCTTCCGCCGAGCGGTAAGAATGATCTTGGATCCCGTGCGGTTGGTCGCCGATCTGGGAGGCGACCGCGCCCTGCCGGCCTACAGCTTTCTGCCCGAGGTCAGCATGGCGCGCACGCCCGAGCCGCCGCGGACCGAGCGCATCCGCACGGCTTTGCGGGATTCGGAGTATGACGGAGCTCCTCTGCAGCTCATGGCCAACCCCAAGTACGGCGAAGATGTCCAGTGGATCCAGGAGCGGCTCCGGGAATGGGGCATCGAGATCGAACTGCGGCTCAGCCCGACTGCTTCCTGCCGGAATACAGGGACGAATGGAGCCGATCTCACGGTTTTCGGCCTGGTCCTTGCCGATGATGAGGTCGATGAAATCGAAGCCTACGAGCATGGCAGCTGCGTCATGTCGAACTACTTCGACGAAGAAAGAAGGGCCTGGATCCGGGAGCGCGTTGATGCCGCCCTAGCCGAATCTCTGCCGGAGAAGCGCAGCCAGATCATGAGGCAGATCGAGGAGCAGCTGCGCGACGAGGCTTCGCTGATCTTCCTTCATCACCAGCAGCTCCAGACCTACCTGCATCCCAGCGTCCAAGGCGCCAGGCTGAACACGCTCGGTTGGATCGACTTCAAGGAAGTCTGGCTCGAGAGCTGCCTGGACGTCGGCGGAGGCAGGGAAGCCGGAAAGCCGCTGTCCGGCTCCTTGAGCTGAAAGAGACGGAAGCATCCACAGCAAAGACCCGTTCGCCCAAGACGAACGGGTCTTTGCTGTGGGAGATCACAAGGCCGGCACAAACCTGCTGGTCCGCAACCCAGCCAAGGCCGTCTTGCCAATCATGGCCGCTGCACGAGCCAGGGCCGTCTTCGCCATCATGGCCGCTGCACGAGGCAGGGGACCGTCTTGCAAGCCATGGCAACCCATAGGCTGCTGCAGAATCTATGGACCGGATCTATAGGCCCTAATCCGGCAAGCCAGCGGCAACATTCGGCGGAGGGGCAGCCCATCGGAATTCATTTCGGCCCGAAGCTGCCGTACGCAACGCTAGAGGGGCAGCCGCACCTTCATGACCGTCCCCCGCCCGAGCTTGCTCTCCGCCTCCACGGAACCCCCGTGCAGGTTGACGATCCGCTTCACGATGGACAATCCGAGCCCGCTGCCGCTGCCTCCTTCTCCATCGTGGCGGCGCGATTTGTCCGCTTTGTGGAACCGCTCGAAGATGCGGGATAGCTCATCCGGCGCGATGCCCGGACCCGTATCGCGGACCGATACGCTCCAGAAGCCGCCCTCTTGACTGAGCTCGATGCCCAGGACGCCTCCCCGGCCCGTGAATTTGACGGCATTGCCGATCAGATTCAGCCACACCTCGTACATGAGGCTCTGGTCGGCGGTCACGGTCGTCTCGGGCAATTCCAGCTCCAGCTGGAGCTCCTTGTCTGTCCACTGCCACTCCAGCATGAGGAGCGCTTGGCGAAGCTGCTCATCCAGCCGGTATGGCTGCCGGTCCAGCACCCGCTCCTGCCTGTCGACGTCGGCAAGCATCAGCAGCTGGCGGCTGAGCGAGGACAGCCTCCGGCTCTCCTCGTCGATGACGGTCAGATAACGCCGGGTCTCCAGCGCATCCGGGGCCGGCTTGCTGTCGAGCAGGGTGCGGATGAAACCCCGGATGGACGTCAGCGGCGACTGGAATTCATGGGACACATTCGCCACGAACTCCTGGCGCATCCGGTCCAGATCGCGGATGGACCGAGCCATCGTCGAGAAGCGGCGGCCGAGCTCGCCGATCTCATCGCGCCGGGACGTGTCGATGCTCACCTCGTAATCGCCTCCGGCGATGCGCTGCGCCGCTCTCGTCAGCCGCTTCACCGGGTGCACGATGAGGCTGCTCAGGGCGGCGATCAGCAGCAGGCTGATGCCGAACGTGCTGACGAGCAGCACCGCCACGATGACGCGCACTTCCCCGATCTGGCGCTCCAGATCGGGACGGATGAAGACGGCAGCCGTTCCTTCCTCCGTTTTCAGCGGGAAGCCGTACGTATTGCGGGCGCTGTTCTCGAAGTAGGCGAACAGCTTGAAGCGCCTGTTCTCCTCCGACATGCCATGGTAAGCGCCCCCCTCCCTCACCTTCTCCACCTGGCTTGGGGATGGAAACCGCTCGTGGCGGAAAGGGGTCCCATAGGCGCGCTTGTCGCCTGATGGACCGACCGTATACAGCTGGTAGCCAAGGCCCGCGATGCCTCCGAGCAGCGTCGGCAGATCCTCCTGCGGCGCTCCGTCATGCAAGGCCCTGACTTGCTCCGCTGCCTGCTCCATGTTCGCTTCGTTGTTGGCGTTGAGCCGGTAATCGTAATAGAGGCTGGTGAGCAGCATGCCTCCGATGCTGCTGAGCAGCGCGATCAGGACAAAGGTAAGGACAATGCGGAAATACAGGCTCTTCACGAAAGGCCGCCCCCGGTCTCCAGCTTGTAGCCGAGGCCGCGGATCGTCGTGATGACGAAGTCGTCCCGGTAAGGCTCGAATCTCTCCCTCAACCGCTTCACATGCACGTCGACGGTCCGGCTGTCTCCCTCATAATCCGTTCCCCAGATCATGGAGATGAGCTGCTCCCGGGTATGGATGCGGCCCGGCTGGCTGGCCAGCTGGGCCAGCAGCTGGAATTCGCGCAGCGGCAGGACGATGCTCTGCCCTGCGGCATCGACCTCATAGCTTGCGCGGTCAATCGTCACTCCCCCCAGCCGGATGACCTCCGAGCTGGCCATCCGGTACCGACGCAGCAGCGCCCTGATCCGGAACAGCAGCTCCTGCGGCTCGAACGGCTTCACGAGGTAATCGTCCGTTCCGGCCTCGAAGCCCTTCTCCTTGTCGGCCATCGTTCCCTTGGCGGTAAGCAGAATAACCGGCAAGTCGTACTGCCGGCGGATCTCTTCCGTGAGCTCCAGCCCGTCCTTCAAGGGCATCATGACGTCGACGACGGCCAGATGCACCTGCTCGGCCTCCAGCACGGATACGGCTTGCCGTCCGTCCGCGGCTTCGCTCACGGCGTAGCCCTCGCGCGTCAGCACGAGCCTCAGCAGCTCCCGGATATGGGAATCATCGTCGGCGACGAGAATATGGATTCGCATGCTTGACAGCCTCCGCATCGGAAATAGGTTCAATGTCCGTATCATGCCTGATCGGCGGCGGGAAAGCAACCAAGCGCTGGACAAGCAAAAAAGGAGCCGCCCGGCAAAGGCTTGGCTCCTCTCTTATCGTCAAAGCTAGCCGACCTTAACCAGCGTCAGCGCGGCACCCTGGCTGCCGGCCTTGATGATTACCGTCTGCCCAGAGCCCGAGTTGTTCGCGACTCGCAGGCTGACCTGATTTCCAGCGTTCAGATTCAGGAGTCCGGTTCCCTGCCAGATATAATCTTCAAAGTCCGGCGAGGTCGTCAGCTGCGGAAGAGGCATGCCGTCGACTACCACGCCTACATCCAGGTTCGCATTCTGGGTCGTGCGCAGCGAATAGGACACGTAGTACCAGCCGCTGGTCATCACGGTGATGGTGTCCGCGCCGTGAAAGAAAACCGAGTCCGAAGCGGTAAAACCCGGCAGCGGCACAAGCATCGATGAATTGGAATTCAAGGGAACGTTCATGCCATTCGTATTATAGGCAAATACGGACGCCGTGAAAGCCGGCCCTGCATCGCCTTTGTCGCCTTTGGCGCCTTGAATGCCTTGAACGCCTTGAGTGCCTTGAACGCCTTGCGGACCAATCGCTCCCTGAGGGCCTGCCGCTCCAGCGGGTCCTGCCGGTCCTGCTGCGCCGGTGTCTCCTTTGTCCCCCTTGGCACCGGCATCGCCTTTGGCTCCTTGAGCTCCCGTCGGGCCTGCCGGTCCGGCTGCGCCTGTGTCGCCCTTATCGCCCTTGGCTCCTGCAGCTCCCGTCGGGCCTGCCGGTCCGGCTGCGCCTGTGTCGCCCTTATCGCCCTTGGCTCCTGCAGCTCCCGTCGGGCCTGCCGGTCCGGCCGCGCCTGTGTCGCCCTTATCGCCTTTGGCACCTTGAGCCCCCGTCGGGCCTGCCGGTCCGGCCGCGCCTGTGTCGCCCTTATCGCCTTTGGCTCCTTGAGCCCCCGTCGGCCCAGCCGCTCCGGCCGCGCCTGTGTCGCCCTTATCGCCCTTGGCACCTGCAGCTCCCGCCGGTCCCGTCGCTCCGGTGGCGCCCGTTGATCCTGGCGCGCCTGTGGAGCCGGTTGCTCCAGCCGCTCCCGGATCCCCTTTATCCCCTTTGGCTCCCGTATCGCCTTTCTCGCCTTTATCCCCCTTTTCCGCGGAAGCCGGAACGGAAGGCTCTTTCTTGCTTTGCAGGGTCAGCTGTTTCGCGGCGGCATTCCATTCAACCGATACGCCCAAGGCCATAGACAGCGCGCGTACAGGCAAGTACAGCGTGCCGTCAAGCGAGAGCGGCAGCAGCTGCTTTCCAGCGGCGTCGGCCAGCTTGGTCTCGACTCCGTTCAGATAGAAGGCGACCGCAACCGGTTCCGCTGCGACCTGCTTCCCTGCAGGAACCGATTCAACCGCTTCGGCGGAGGCTGAATTCTGCTGGCTCGTGAGATAGACCGCTTTCTTCGAGCTGTCCCAATCCGCTTGAATCCCTGTCGCGGCGGCAATCGACCGAAGAGGCACATACAGCGTTCCACTGACATTGATGGAATTCGCCAGCATCCGGCTTTCTCCGACGACGATTGGAGTATGGCCCGTCACGGCTTGCTGCTTCGGCGCAGCGCCGGCGACTGCCGCTGCCAGTACAGAAGCGAGCAGCAAAGCGGATACGGCTGCGCTCGTTTTTTTCAACAACATCGTTAATCCCCCCAAGAGTGTATAAATAAGTTCTCGAATGATGATTCCGCCCAATCCCAATTGAAAAGCAGCATAAAAAGGATGTACAAGACTGGAAATCGAGAGCCTGAATATCATTCCGAACCGTATAAATATACCATTGCCTTTTATTTTTGAATATATCTCCACGGAAATGCACCTGCAACACCACTAAAGGCGGTGATTGGAGGCGCAATCGCCGCGACCAGCCGAAATCCTTCCTCTTTGCCTGCCAAAATACTATACTTGCAAGAGAATAATACGGTCAGAAAGGAACCCTCCCATGACACCTAGCAAAACCGATCCGCGCGTGCTGCGTACACGCCGGCTGCTGCGCGAAGCTCTCGTCCAGCTCATGGAAGAGCGTGGAATGGACAATTTCTCCGTCCAGGAGCTCGCGGATCAGGCGACCATCAAACGAGCCACCTTCTATTTGCATTACGAGGACAAGCAGGCCTTGCTGGATGAATATATCGGCGAGCTTCTGCAGGAGCTCCGGGATGCCGTCTCGACCTCCGAAGCCGATGGCGAAGGGTTCGATTATCTCCGGGGAGAGCCTCATCCAAGCTTCGTGAAGCTGTTCCATCATATAGCCGAGCGTTATTCCGTCTACTATGCCATGCTGGTCCGCAACCGCGTACCCCAGCTTGCTTCGGGAATGCTCCACGTCATCCACGACTTCGTGTCGGACGGAATGGCCTTCGCCCAGCCTGACGACAGCCTGCTCACGGCCAGGCGCGAGGTTGCCGTCAAATACGCGGAAGCCGCCATTCTCGAGGTCGTCATCTGGTGGATCGAGAAGCAGATGCCGTACGAGGAGAGGGATATCGCCGCCCAGCTGATGAATCTGTCCATCCTCGGTCCCTATAAGGTGCTGCCTCAGCAGAAGCCCCGGGCCTGAGGCTGCAGCAAAAAAGCAAGGAGGACCCGATCGGTCCTCCTTGTTCACATGGTCATCGGCTGATCCAGGGATTTACCACTGCGGGACCGATGAGACCGAGGGTTCCATCTCGCCGATTCCGGTCAAATACTCCATGACATACATGCTGCCGTCCACCGAGGAAGGGAACAGCCAATCATCGTAAAGATCGCCGAATTGAGCAGACAGCCAATCATCGGTGTATTTATTGCTCAACGCACCGAACATTTTATAGAGATCTCCGGCCGTGCCCGTCATCTTCCGGCCGTTTTCGTCCGTCCAGGTCACTTTGGTCTTTGGATCCATCTTCGGAATGTTCTCCTGTTGGACGGAAAGGCTGCCGTTCTTATTCTTGAAGTAGATCCGAACCGAGCTCTCGTACGGGTGTCCCTTCAAAATCATATACCCCGTCATGTCTCCCGCCGCTGGAACAGCATACATGCCGTTGTAGGTGACGTACGGCTTTGCCGTGACGACCAGCTGCCCTTTTCCGACCGCTACCGTCATTTGCTGCTTGGAGCCATCCCAGGTAAGCTTGGCCCCCAACGCGGCTGCGAGAAGATCCGCCGAAAACAGCGTTTCCCCTTTGCTCTCGAATGTCTTCCCTTTCAGCATGATCTTCCGGCCGTCCACCTTGGCTGCCGCACTCCCCTTGGAGAGAACGACCGATTGGGCGCCCACCTTGATGCTGAACGACTTGGAGGCGGCATCATAAGAAGAAGTCCCGCCCAGCGCCTGGAAGACCGAACGGATAGGCAGATACGCAACTCCGTTTACCACCTGGGCTCCCGTCAGGGCTTGCTTCAAGCTCGAGGAGATTTTCACGGTCTGCTGCAGGCCGCCGACTTCTACGGTCATGCTGGCTTCCCCCACGGCGAGCGACTTGATCGTGCCGTCGCTCGTCTGTTTCAACAGATGCGGCTTGTCGATCGTTATCGCCGCTTGATTCAGCGGCAATTCCGAGCTTTTGCCTCCAGCCTGTACGAGCTGGATCGTCCCGTTCACTTGTCCCCCGACATATAGGCTGCTCGCCGCAAGCTTGACCTTCATGCTTTCCGGGCTTTGAGGCTGCAAAGGACGGGCTTCCCCCGACCGGAAAAATACCCAGGACCCGTCTGTTTTGCGGGCATAGAAAGCATCCGATTCCGTCGACGCGATCACGTTCCTGATCGAATCGATTCCGGACACCAAGGAGGATTCGTCATTGATCCGGACCGTCCCGTCCTTCATGGCGATGAACAGCGAGCCGTTTTCCGAGTAGGAGATATCGGCGCCTTCTGTAGTCAAGCTATAAGGTCGGAATCTGTAAAAATCATAGACGACGATCCGTCCATCGTTGTACAACACGGCCGATTGCAAACCGCTGACTTCAATCTTGACGATCGCCTCAGGATCGGAGATTTTGTCGAGCTCGACAGGCTCGCTGTACGACGGGTAGTAACGCTTGATTTCTCCGTTCTCTGTCACAAAAGCGATCATTTCGGCCGATTCGTCAAACAGCCTTACCCCCTTGAAGGAGGCCGATTTTTGCCCGGCCCTCCAAAGGGACCCGTCCTTCAGCAGCCAGTATGTACCGCTTGCTTGCTTGACTCCGCTCACATCGGCGACGACATGCGGGCCTTGCGCGGAGGACCATTTGACCAGCTTTCCGTTGCCGGTCGCACCGAAACCGGCCTTGGAGCTTCCTCCGATCTGGACAAGGCCCAGCGATGAACTGGATGCTCCGCTCGCAAACAGGACACGGCCATCATCAAACAGCTGCGAACCATCCGCAAGCACGCTGATGATCTGCCCCATTCCCGCCGCCGCGGACACCTTGACGCCTGCAGAAAAAAGAAGAAGAACACAAATCATTACCGACAAATTCCGACTCATTCTGCTCATTATCTGACTTCCTCCTCATTACTTGGAAAATATAGTCATATTGTACCATGTCCATCCTGGTGCTGTATGCTGATTTCTTTCCTTTCAGGGCATTTAGACCTAGACCTGAAGCGGCAAAAAAAAGGCCGGCCCCGTCACGGTTCGTGATCGGGCCGGCCTTTTTCTTTTGCCTTGACTTAGAGCGCCGTCCAGCCGCCGTCGATGACCAGCTCGGCGCCGGTCATGAAGCGGGCTTCGTCGGAAGCGAGGAACAGCACGCCGTATGCGACATCCTCCGGCTTGCCCATGTAAGGAAGCTGTGTGAACGTCTGGTAGAACGGCATCGCGTCCTTCATGGAAGGCTCCGTCATCGGGGTCACGATGATGCCGGGATGGACGGAGTTGACGCGGATGCTCTGCTTGGCGTATTCGACCGCCGCTGCCTTGGTCAGCGTGCGGAGGCCGCCCTTGGCCGCTGTGTAGGCGCTCGATCCGGCCATGCCGACGATGCCGCCGATCGAGGAAATGTTGACGATAGAGCCGGAGCCGGCCTTCTGCATCTCCGGAATGACAACTTTCATGCCGAGGACACAGCCGGTCAGGTTGATGTCCAGGACGCGATTCCACTCCGTCAGGTCGAAGCTCGCGATCGTCCGCGTCGACGCAATGCCGGCATTGTTGACGAGGATATCCACCTTGCTGTAGAGACGGACTGCCTCATCGACGACATGCTGCCACTCTTCCTCGGAAGCGACGTTATGCTTGATCGCTGTCGCCTCGCCGCCAGCCGCCCTGATCTCGGCGGCGACCTTCTCCAGCTCGGAGATATTCACATCCGTCATCACGACCCGGGCTCCCTCGCGGGCGAACAGGCGGGCTTCCTCCGCTCCCATGCCGGTTGCCGCACCGGTTACAATTGCTGTTTTGCCCTCTAAACGCGCCATATAAAAAATCTCCTCTCGGATTACGGATTGGTCCTGCAGCGGTGCTTGCAACCGCTTTAGCGTCACAAGAAGAGTATAAGACATTTCGTCTATTTTGTGAAGTAATGATCATTATGTATATTAAGTTGGGTTTGGAAAAAATATATAGATAATTTTCCGCAGCCGCCTTTCTTCGACATTCCGTCTGTCATTTCCCAGGAAATCGACTTTTGATCGCAGGAACATTCTCTGGGAAAAGCAATAGCTTAGACTTCATGATGACTGCCCGTCTGGAGTGATAGCTCAACCATTATTGGGAGAGCCATAGATGGAAAAAGCACGGCGCAGATGGACTGCGGCGCGCTTTTGGAAGGATTTATCTGGTATGCTTTTCAGCCTTATCGCGTTTCTCTTCTGAGCGGCATGCTTGTCCCAGAGACTCGGCGAATTCGGCCTCGTTGCTGGAGCCCAGCTTGGCTCCGAACTGATCCAGCCTTCCGGGATGCCCTGCGGGACCTGTGTTTTTCGGCTTGCTGTTTCGTCCTGACATCGTTGTCGCCCTCCAAAGGAATCATAATGACTGCCCTATAGGTTCCCCGATTGCTGAAGCGAATTATACAGCCCCGCGATTTTTGTGGCGAGCCCTATCCCTCCTTCAAGGGAATAGGTCCGCTCAACAACAGAAGGGATGCCCCGAAGTCATTTCCATGACTTCCAGGACATCCCCTTGACCAATCAATCAGACATGCGGGATAAGCGTTCTCAGCTTGCCGGAAAAGGCTCTAGCTGCGGATTTCGGCGATCAGCTCGATCTCGACGGGCGTGTGGAACGGCAGGTCGCTCGTGCCGATAGCGCTGCGGGCATGGCGGCCGTTCTCGCCGAACACCTCGATGAGCAGATCGGATGCGGCGTTCATGACGTAAGGCTGGTCGCCGAAGCCGGGAGCGCTGTTCACGAAGCCGAGCAGCTTGACGATTTTGACGACGCGGTCAAGGTCGCCCAGGTATGCCTTCATCGCCGCGAGCAGGTTGATCACGATCTGGCGCGCGGCTTCCCGGCCCTGTTCGATCGTCAGGTCGGAGCCGACCTTGCCCTCATGCATGAGGACGCCGTCGATGCGGCAATCGAAGCCGGACGTGTAAATCAGGTTGCCGGTCTGGTTGACCGGTATGTAGGAGAATTTCGGAGCCGGAAGCTCTGGAAGCGCGATGCCGAGCTCGGCGAGGCGTTGGTCGATTTTAGACATGTTCATCGATCCTTTCGATTTGGGGATAGTTGGGGGAGGCGAGGCCTCTGCGCCTCAGGCTTCACCGCATGAGACGCGCGGCGTTTCAGAGCGTGCCGTGCCCGCTGCCGCAGGCGCATGAGGCTGCGCGGAGGAAGCCTCCGGCGCGCTCTCCGGTATGCACGCCGTCCTGCATCGCGACGCGCCCGGAGACGACCACATGCGAGATGCCCTCCGGCTGCTGCTTGGGATCGGCGAAGGTAGCGGTATCCTGGATCGTATCCGGATTGAAAACGACGAGGTCGGCGGCATAATCCGGCACGATCAGGCCCCGCTTGCCGAGACGGAAGCGCTGCACCGGGAACGAGGTCAGCTTGCGCACCGCATCCTCCAGCGTCAGCACCCGCTCCTCGCGCACGTATTTGGCAAAGACGCGGGGAAAAGTTCCATACAGCCTTGGATGCGGCTTGCCGGTCTCGCAGGTGAGGCTGTCCGAGGCGATCAGGGAGCGGGGATAGGCGATGACCTGGCGGACGTCGTCATCCGACATGTGGAAGTAAACGATCGGCACCTGGCCGTCCTCTTCCAGCAGCAGATCCATCATGCAGTCGGCGGGATGGACGCCTCGCATGACGGCGATTTCCTCGATATGCTTCCCCTCCAGGGCAGCGTTGGCGCCGCTCGCCGAGGCGACGAAGACGCTCTGCCAGCCGGTGGAGCAGACGAGGTTGTCCCAGTCGTCCTGCTCCCGGTCGAGCTCCTCGCGGATGCGGCGGCGCAGGACGGGATCGCGGAACGCTTCCAGCGCTCCCGGGATGCCCCCCTCCAGCACCCATGGAGGCAGGATCGTCGTCAGCGACGTCGAGCCCGCCGAATACGGGTACACGTCCACGGTCGCATCCATGCCTCTGGCGCGGGCGTCCTCCACGAGCTCCATCGCTTCAAGAGCCTTGCCCCAGTTGATCTTTCCGGCTGCCTTGAGATGGCTGATATGGAGCGGAATGCCCGCTTTCTCGGCGATCCAGATGACCTCGCGCACCGAAGGCAGCAGATTGTTGCCCTCGCCCCGGATATGCGTGCTCAGCAGGCCGTCGTAGCGGGGCAGCACCGTGCACAGCTCCGCAAGCTCTTCCTTGGACGTATAGCTGCCGGGGGAGTAGAGCAGGCCGATCGACAGGCCGATCGCGCCGGCGCGCAGCCCCTCCTCCAGCAGCTCCTTCATCCGATGCAGCTCCGCGGCGGTCGCCGGACGGTTGTCGAAGCCCATGACGGCGATCCGCAAGGCGCCGTGGGCGACATAGGTCGCCATATGCTCGGCGGGAGCGGATCGGGCGACGTAGTCCATGTATTCGCCGACCGTATTCCACTGCCAGTCATGCCGAGTGCTGCCGATGACAGGGGAGATGTAGCTGCGCAGCAGCTCCTCCCGGTCCGGGAATACCGGCGCCGGAGCAAGCCCGCAATTGCCGACGACCTCGGCGGTGACGCCCTGGCTGAGCTTGATCTCGCTGAGCGGATGGTCGAGGATCATCAGATCCGAATGGCAGTGGCCGTCGATGAAGCCGGGGGAAATGACGCGTCCCTGGACGTCGATCGTCTGCGCCGCCTCCGCGTCCACGCGGCCGACAGCGGCGATCCTTCCATCCTTCACGCCGACGTCGCCGCGAAACCACGGATTGCCGCTCCCGTCCACGATGCGTCCGTTTTTGAGCACTAAATCCAGCATGTCGCCTTTCGCTCCCTTCTATTGGATGCAGCCGCGCGCGGCGACCGCAACTTGCCGCAGCCCGCCGTCCCTATCGCTGATGTACACGCTGGAATGAAGATTCACTGTGCTGCAGATATGGTTCGGAATGACGCGCAGCAGGTCGCCCGGCTGGCAGTCGTCCTCCGGGCGTATCCGGATGACGCCATGCTCCTCGTTCATCCGCTCGAACACGGCATGCGGCAGGCCGACGACATGGCCGAAGCCCTGCAGCTGCAGCGGCGCGCCTCCCGGCTGCACATCGGTCGCGAACGTCTTGCTGCCTCCGTCGATGACGATGCGGTCCGGCGCCGGACGGCTGACGACTGTCGCCCATACTTCGGCCGCGCAATCATCCAGCTTGCAGAGGCCGAAGGCCGCCTGCATCCGGTCGTGGAACACATACGTGCCGGGCCGGATCTCCGTGACGCCCTCGATCTCGGCGGCATACACCGCCGTCGGAGTCGAGCCGACGCTCACGTCGCGGATCGGCACGCCTCCCCGGCGCAGCTCCTGTGCGACGGCAGCCATCATGCGGCCTTCCTCGTGGCCGGCCGTCTGCAGATCCATCGTCGGAGCCCCGCCGAGCATCGCGCCGCGGTACGTGAAGATGCCCGTCAGCTCCAGGCCGGGCATCGCCGCGATCTCCCGCGCCAGCGGCAGCGCCGCCTCCGGCGCGACCCCCGTGCGCCGGAGGCCGCTCTCGATCTCGAGACGGACCTCGAGCGCGATGCCGGCGGCCTCGGCGGCCGCCGACAAATGCCGCGCTCCCGCGGCGCTGTCGACGCCGACGGCGAGCCGGCACCGCTGCGCGAGGCTGGCGGCGCGCCGCGCCTTGGCGGCGCCCATGACGGGATAGGCGATGAAGATATCGCCGATCCCGCCATCCGCCATCACCTCCGCCTCCGACAGCTTGGCGGCGGTGATGCCGACGGCTCCCGCAGCAAGCTGCCGGGCCGCGAGCTCCGGCAGCTTGTGCGTCTTCACATGCGGGCGCAGCTTCACGCCACGCTTCGCCGCCGCTTCCGCCATGGACGCGATATTGGCGTCCACGCGCACGCTGCGGATCAGGACAAAGGGAGTCTGCGGACCTTCATCGCCGAACTTCCCGCCAGTCAGACTGCCGCTCCCCGGTACTGCCTCGGCGGCTTGCTCCGGCATATCTCCGGCATCCAGCCGCTCCGCCGCCGGCCGTCCTCCGCCGGTCCCCCCTTCAGACGCTGCGATCACCGCCTGGGCGGCAGCCTCCTGCCCCGACCGCTCCTCTGCCCATTCAGGAGCGCCCGCTTCCAATCCTTCCCGTTCCTTCTCGCCCATCAGCTCTGCTCCCCTTCCGCATCCGCCGCCTTGGCTTCCTCCAGATCGCTGTACAGCGTGTACTTCGAGATGCCCAGATAAGCGCATACCTTCTCGCCCGCCTTCTTGACCAGAAACGCGCCTTTGCGGTCCAGCAGCGCGATGAATCGGATCCTCTCCTCGCGGCTCATGAGCGCAGGCGGCCGTCCGACGGCGTCCTCCGCCTCCTGGATCAGCGAATCCAGCAGATCGCTGACGTTGCTGACGAACGATTCCTGGACCGGCGGCAGCTCCTGCATGCCGACCAATCCCTGCAGCGCCTTCTCGGCGGCGAGCAGCTCCGAGATGTCGAAGTTGATGCACAGGGCGCCGATCGCCGTTCCTGCGTCATTCTTCAAGTAGATCGAAGTCGATCTCAGCAGCCGTCCATCCTTGGTCCGGGTGACGTAGTTCTGCCGATGGCCGCCCTCCGACGTGCCTCTCATCACCTCGAGTCCGAGGTTCGTGCCGGGATCGCCGACCTTCCGTCCCGTCACGTGGCCGTGCTCGATATGCACGATCGTGCTCTCATAAGGCTGCGACCAGTCATGCACGACGACCTCGCAGCGCTCTCCGAACTGGGCCGCGATGCCCTGCGCCAGCTCCCGCAGCAGCGGCAGCGTTTGCGATACCGATTCCATTTCCCCCGCTCCTCTTGACCGCTTGGATTCTCTTTGCCTCTTATCCTACACCCGCTCCTTCTTCCAGGCAAACTTTTTTTCAGTTTCCTGACTTTTGTTCATGCCTCCGCCTCGCCGGCCAGTGGAATAGAACCGCTCGCCGCCGCGTCCTGGACCGAACCGCCGCAGAAAGCAAGCAAGAAATGCGAAAACGGGATGAAGCCGGTTTCTCGGCTTCATCCCGTTTTTCTCCCCGCATACCCCGCATACCCCGCATACCCCGCATAGCTAGAAGGAATTGATTTCCCTGATCTTCTCCAGAGGAATCTTCGGCTTGCGGTCCTCCGTCAGCAGGCCGTTGACCTCCTGCTGCACATCCGTGATCTGGGTGTAGCAGTAGCCCGAGATATATTCGGTCTGCTGGATGGCCTCATGGATGCTGCGGAACCGCTCCAGGAAGCTTTCCTCCGAGCCGACCTGATTGCCGTAGCCCCATCCCTCCTCGGATTTGAAGGCGATGCCGCCGAACTCGCTCACGATGACCGGCTGCCCCTTGTAGGCGTAGCTGTCCGCAAACGCGTATTTCCAGTGGTTGAAGCTGCGCATGTTGCCGGTGATCTCGTCCTTGCCCGCATACCGCCGGCGGAATTCCTCCCCGCTCTCGACATAGTCATGCAGCGTGAGGATGTCGGATACGGTATGCTCCCAGCCATCGTTGGACACGACCGGACGGTTCGGATCGAAAGCCTTCGTCAGATGGTAGATCGCTTCCGTGAACTTCTGCTGCCGGACATCCTTGGCGATGTTCATGACGCCCCACGATTCATTGAACGGCACCCACGTCACGATGGAAGGATGGTTGTACTGCTGCCGGACGACCTCCATCCATTCCCGGGTGAACCTCTCTACGGCCCGGTCGTTGAATTCGAAGGTGGCGGCCATCTCCGACCATACGAGCACTCCCTTTACATCGCACCAGTACAGGAAGCGGGCATCCTCCACCTTCATATGCTTCCGGACGCCGTTGTACCCCATTTCCAGCAGCTTGTCGATATCCTCGAGAATGGCTTCCTCCGAGGGCGGCGTCAAATGCGTATCCGGCCAGTAGCCTTGATCCAGAATGAGCTTCTGGTAGATGGGGGCATTGTTCAGCAGGACGCGATCCTTCTCGATCGATATTTTCCTCATGCCGAAATAGGCGTATACATGGTCGACCTCGGCGCCGTTTTTGTACAGGATGAACTCGACGTCATACAGATTCGGATGCGCCGGCGACCAGTGGCAGTGCTTCCACGGGCCGTTGGCTTCATGGACAAGGTCGACATCCAGCTGCAGCCACGGACGGTCGATGGCGAGGCTCACCTGCTTGACCGGCTTCCCTTTCAGGCTGACGAGCGTCTCGAGGCGGATATCGTCCGCCGCTCCGGCCCCTTGCACCTGATATTCGAACCGGATGGACCGCGCGTCCAGATCCGGCGTCATCTTGACGGCCTCCACATAGGACGGCTCCACATATTCCAGCCAGACCGTCTGCCAGATGCCGGTCGTCTGGACATAGAAGCATTCGAAGCTGTCCTTCACCCAGCGCTGCTTGCCGCGCGGCTGGGCCGCGTCGAGGCTGTCCTCCGCCTTCAAGGTGATGATGTTGCCCTGTCCGTATTTCAGGTAAGGGGCGATATCGAAATGGAACTCTGCGTAACCGCCTTGATGGATTCCGACATAACTTCCGTTGATCCACAGCTTGGCCTTGTAATCCACCGCCTGGAAGTGGAGCAGGGCCAGCTTGCCCTCCGCCTCGGCGGGAACGTCCAGCTCGCGGCTGTACCAGACATAGGCATGATGGGACTCGTCGCCGATGCCGCTCGCCTTGGTCTCGTAGGTGAAGGGCACTTGAATTGTCCGATCTCCGCCGAAACGCTCCGGCCAGCCCAGCCGCTCTCCTTCGTTGCCGTCGTCGAAGCCGAACTGCCAGGCTCCGTTCAGATTGATCCATTCGTCCCGCACGAACTGCGGCCTCGGATAGTCCTTGATGTATCTTTTCGTTGTCATCTGTCTTCTCTCCCGTTCCATTAACGCGCCTGGTCGCAGCGTTCTCTGTCATTCATGGCCGACCGGCCGCACTTCAAGACCGGAAATGATCCAGTCCCGGGACGAGGAGCGAAAGCCGATTCTTCCCTGCAGGATCGCATCGGGGTCCAGCACATCCAGAAGCGGCTCCCCGTCTTCCCGGAATACCCTTATCCGGCCGCCTTCCAGCTTCACGGATACTTCGGACGGCTGGCCGGGCCGCAGCTCCAGCAGCGCCGAATCGAGCTCTTCCTTCCGCTCGTACACGATCTTCTCGAGAATGATCCTGCCGCTGCGGAACAGAAGCTGATACCCGATGAACGAGTCCGCCACCTGAGCCGGATAGTCCGATTCACGGCTCGTCCGCAGCAGCACGGCCGCCTCTCCCGCATCCTCTCCGTCCGCCTGCAGCCGGAAACCGACCTCGTAATCGCCCCACCGGACATCGCCCGCGAACAGCTTGCTGTCGCGGCCGGCTTCCGCGATCCGGCTGCCGGCCCCGCTCTGCTCCCAGCCCCCGAAGAGCTCCTGCTTCTCCAGCTCGGCCTGCGCCGAACCGCCCGCCTCCGCCGACTCCAGCACCTCGATGTACCGGATGCGGGAAACCCCGGCAGACGTCTGCTTGACGGCCAGCCACTGCAGTCCGCCCTTCAGCTCCAGCTCTCCGAGCGGCACCTTCGTCCACTCCGACTCCGAGGAGAACAGGGCGGCGTCAAGCTCCGCCTTGAGCTTCCGGCCCGAGGCCTCCACCTCCAGAGCGGCTCCTTCCGAGCCGCGCTCCGCCATGACGGCGATCCGGTAGCGGCCGTCCTTCTTCACCTGAACGGGAAAGGCCAGCTCCCCGTTCCTGCCCAGCTCCGCGGCCAGACTCCCGTCCGGCGTGCCGGCCGTGCCGGCCTTGAGCGGGGAGGAAGGATTGCCGGCGGCATGGGCTGCCTCCAGCGTCCCGGGCACAGGCTTGACCGCGCTTCGGTCGCTGCTGCCCCCCGCTTCGTTCGAGAAGGCGGTATAGGACAGCGCCGGACCGGCGCCTTGCGGCCACCGGTATCCGATCTTTCCGGACACGCCCGTCCACGCCTTCACGTCGGCAAGCAGCAGGCCGTCCCAATAAATTCTCGTCCCGTCGCCATCCGATTCGGCACGCAGCGCGTGGAGGACGTTCAGTTCCGTCCCCTGAGGCAGATCGGCCGAGAAGACGGCCTTTTCCGCTCCGCCCGCCTGCTCCGCCATGACCAGCTTTTTCTGCCGGCCGTCTACACGCAGGACGCGGCTGTCGCGCCCGTCCCGGTAGGAGAGCAGCATTTCCAGAGCAGCCTCGCCGCCCTTCTCCTTGCCGTCCGGCTGGACAACGACATTGAACTCGGCCGTATAGCGGTTGTCCGTGCTCTGCCTGCTTACCCAGGATCGGCCGCTTCCGGAAGCAGGCATGGCTGCCTGCTCCCACTTGTCGGGCGATGGAGACGAGCCGGGACGGTCATGAAACACGGGCGGCTTGGGAGCTTCCGCCGGAATGCCCCAGGTCAGGCCCAGCACGCTCATCTTGTCGCCGCTGAAGGCGAGCCGGTCCATATTGAGATGGCGGACGGGAGGCCCCTCCGCCGAACGGCCCTCCAGATTGTGATAGAAGATGTAGTAGGAATCGAGATCGGGCCCAAGCACGGTGGAGCTGTGGCCGAGGCCGTTGAACCCCTCCTCTGTGGACAGCAGGATCGGGTTGTTGTCCGGAATCCGGTACGGACCGGCCGGCGATTCGTCGGAGACGGCGTAGTTGACGCGATAGCCGCGGCTGAACACATGGTTGCCTGTGTAGGTCATGTAATACTTGCCTCCGCGCTTGACGATCATCGACCCCTCCGTCCAGTGTCCGAGCGAAGCGCCAAGCTTCTCTCCCGTGCCGATCGTATAGGGGTCGCTCATAGGCGCGGCCATGATGCCGCCGAATTCGGCATGCGTGAACGTCCAGCTGCCGTCGTCGTCGATGAACACGGACCCGTCGATCGTGAGGCCCAGATTGCCGGTCTGCGCTAGGAACGGTCCGGTCGGCTTATCGCTGCGCAGGACGTAATGCCCTTTGCCGGCCGGAGAGGTGTACATATAGAAGAATCCGTTCCAGTAGACGACCTCGGGAGCATACGCCCCTTCCGTGAGCGGTTCCTCGGCGACCAGGCCCTCATAGGTCCAATTCGCCAGATCGGCCGAGCTCCAGGCCTTCACTCCGATCCGCCCGTCCTTCGTGCTGCAATACAGGTAATACTGTCCGTCATGGCGCAGGACATAAGGATCGCCGATGCCGTAATCCTCCCATTCCTGCGGGAGCGTCATCGGATTTTGATAGGAGGCTCCCATCTGCACCGTGCTGCGCGCGGCCGGATTCATATCCATTTCTCCCCTTCCCCAAAGGATGGCGGCAGCTCCTGCGGCACATGCCATGCCGGCAAGGAGCACGGCCCGATTCCTTCTTTTGATTGCTGACGGCTCCATCCTCGGCTCAGCCTTTGATCCCGCTGATCGCGAGCGATTCGATGAAGTAGCGCTGGGCCATGAAGAACACGATGATGACCGGCACAAGCGCGATGAGCGAAGCGGCCATGAGCGAGGGATAATTGGACGTCGAGATATAGTTGGACTGCATGCTGGCGATGAGCACCTGGATCGTCTGCCTCTCCGGCGTATGCAGGTAGATGAGCGGTCCCATGAAATCGTTCCAGATGCCCATGAAGCCAAGAGCCGCTTGAGCCGCGATCGCCGGCTTGGCGATGGGCAGCGCGACGGTGGCGAACGTGCGGAAGTAACCGCATCCGTCGATTTTGGCCGCGTCGATCAGATCGTTCGGGATGGAGCCCTGCATGAATTGCCGGAAGAAGAAGATCGTCACGATATTCCCGAACAGTCCCGGAACGATGAGCGGCAGCAGCGTATCCACCCAGCCCAGCTCGGAGAAGCCGATGTATTGGGGAATCATGACGACCGAATAGGGAATCATCATCGTTCCGAGCAGGGCGAGAAAGATTCCTTCCTTGAACGGAAAATTGAATTTGGCAAACGAATAAGCCGCCATGGCGGCCACGAACAGCCCGACCGACAGCACGGCGACCACGACGATGGCGCTGTTCAGGAAGCCGTGCAGCAGCGGAGCTTTGGACCATACATCCGTATAGTTGCTCCATGTCGACGGCTTCGGAATCCATTGGGGCGGAACATCGAACACATGCTGCTGGGTCTTGAGCGACGTCGACAGCGTCCAGGCCAGCGGCCCGAGCATGACGATCGAGCCGGCCAGCAGCAGCACATAGATCAAGCTGTTCATCAAGCGTCTTTCTCTGACCATAGTCTACTCCTCCTTAAGGAACGCCTAGTCCTGGTAGACCCAACGCTTGGAGAAGCGGAATTGGATCAGGGTCAGAATGAAGATGATCACTCCCAGCACCCAGGCGACCGAGCTGGCGAAGCCCATATTGAAGTACTTGAACGCTTCCTGGAAAATGTAGTACACAATCGTCGCTCCGCTGTACTCCGGCCCGCCGTCCGCCGCGAGAATATACATCTGGCTGAACGACTGGAACGTGCCGATGACGCCCATCACCACGACGAAGAAATGGATGGGAGACAGCAGCGGCAGCGTGATGTAGCGGAATTGATGCCATCGCTTCGCGCCGTCGACTTCCGCCGCCTCGTAATAGCTGGAGGATATCCCCTGCAGGCCGGCCAGGTACAGGACCATCGTGCCGCCGACTCCTCCCCACAAGCCCATCAGCAGGAAGGACGGCTTGACCCAGTTCGGGTCGCCCAGCCAGTTCGGACCCTGCACGCCGAAGATTTTCCAGATGAATTCGTTGATGATGCCGTAATCGTAGTTGAGCAGCCACTGCCAGAGCAGGGAGACCGCGATGATCGGCGAGATGACGGGGATGTAGTAGATCGTCCGGAAGAGGCTCACGCCCTTGAGCGGACGGTTCATCATGAGCGCCAGCGCCATGGCGGAGACCATGCCCAGCGGAATTCCGAGCAGCAGATAAAACGTGTTGTACATGGATTTGTAGAATTTCTCGTCATGGGCCAGCTTCCCGAAGTTGTCCAGGCCGGTGAACTTGGCCGGAGACATCATGTCCCAGGACATGAAGCTGAGGCCCAGCGAGGTTAGAAGGGGGGCCAGCCCGAAGATGAGGAAGCCGAGAACCGGCGGCGCTACAAACAGCAGGGACCATAGCATTTCTTTTCGCCGATAGCCTGTCATAAACGATCCTCCCCGGCACGAAGCCGGAAGGAAGGCGGCAAAAGCCGAGGCCGCTCTCCTTCCGAGCCAAGCCTGTTACTTGTTGTCTTCGTCGTAGATTTTCTGCAGCTTCGGCTGCTCTTCCTTGACGAACTCCGCAGCCGTCTTCTTGCCGGTCCACACCTGGCTGGCATCCTGCCAGAACGTATCGATCCACTTCACGCTCTTGGAGTTCACCTCGATCGGAGGACGTCCGTAGTCTTCGATGATATCGAGGAACACTTGGCGGCTCTGCGGCGCTTTGTCCATCTGCAGGAACTCGCCCTTGGCCATGTCGACGAGGTTCGGCACCGCTTGCCCGAGCTCGTAGTTCTGCTTCTGCGACTCCCGGTCGAGGCTCAGATAGGAAGCCAGAGCGAACGCATCCTCCGGATGCTTCGTTGTATTCGACACGGCGAATCCGAGAGAGCCGAGCCAGGTCGCGGTTTTGCCCGTATTCGGGCTTGCCGGCCAAGCGGCGATATCCCATTTGAACGGAACGTTCCAGAAGCCGGGCTGATCCCAAGGCCCCATCGGGAACATCGCCACTTTGCCCGCGACGAACCGCGCATAGCCGTTCTGGGCTTTCTCGTCATCCGGGGACGGGCTGACCTTGTGCACGAGGCTGAGATCCGCCACGAACTGCATCGCCTGGGCGAATTCCGGCGTATCGATCGTCACCTTGCCGGTGCTGTAATCGATCCAATCCCCGCCGTTGGCCCATACGGCGGACTCCGTCGAATAAGCGGCGATTCCGAACGTGTCGATTTTCCCGCGGGCGTTTGCCGTCGTCAGCTTTTTGGCGTCGGCGACCATGTCGTCCCACGTATACTCTCCCGCCTTCGCGCTTGGATAAGGCAGGCCGGCCTTGTCGAACAAATCCTTGTTGTAGGCGAGAGCCCAAGGCCCGACATCCTTCGGCAGGCCGTACAGGCTGCCCTGGCCGACCGTCTTGCCGTCGTAGCGGTAACGGTCCAGCCCCTGCTTCCACACATTGCTCGGATCGACCGCTTGGTTGCTTTCAAGGTAGGAATCCATGTTCAGCAGCAGGCCGCTGCTGGCGAGCTTGTTGAAATGCGCGCCGCCCGCATAGAACACATCCGGCGTTTTCTTGGCGGCGATCAGGGTGTCGAGCTTCTGGTAATACTCGCCCGACGGAACGACGGTGTACTTCACTTTCTTATTCGGGTGTTCTTTCATGTAAGCATCGATCAGCTTCTGGAATACGGCTTTTTCGCTGTCCCCGCCCCACCCCATGAACTCGATCTCGGACTTGGAGTCCGTCTTGGGGCTTGCCGCTCCCGATGTCGGCGATGGAGACGACGCTTCTCCGGTCGGAGCCGGCGCGTCTCCCCCGTTGCCGGAGCAGGCCGACAATCCCAATCCCGAAACCAGCACAAGCGCAAGCGATACGGCGGACCATTTGCTTTTCAGAACCATGGATACGCTCCCCCTGACAATATTGGCTTGAAACAAATAAGGCCAAACACCGGAGCCGCGGTTCCGTAAGGATCGGGCGCCGATTGCAATGGGCCGGATCATCCACTCCGAATATTTGTTTTGTTACAACTTATTTGTTTATATCCAGAATATAACGGTTTCAATCCAACTATGTCAACGCTTTCTTTCCGTTTTTTTGTTTATAACCAGAAAGAATCGCCTCTCTGTCTCTATCTTTGGCGCGCAAACGGAAAAAGCCCGCTGTCCTTTCCCGGACGGCGGGCCTTGCGGAAGACCATCTCAATCGTGCTGCAGCCTCATGACGATCCCTTGCGGATAGTCGCCGAAGCCTTTGCCGAACAGATTCATTCCACCCTGATGCTTCGCGTCGGGCCTCAGGCCGATGCGGAAGCTGATGTACGGCTTGTCCTGCAGGTCCAGGTCCTCCAGCGTAACGGATGAGCAGCGCTCGTTGTCGATCGTGCTGCGCCCTTCATCGACGCCCCATGTCTTGAGCAGGCCGTGCTGCGTGCTGTTGTCGTTCCACCAAGCCGGATTCAGCTTGCCCCTGTGGTCGCCGAAATCGCCCGGCGAAATCCAGGAGCCGATCTCCTTGCCGTTGATCCAGGCCGTGATTTCCGAAGGCCAGTCGTTGTTGTAATTCGGCGCCTCCGAGCACAGCTCCAGGGAGAACTCCAGGGATGTGACCTTGGCTCCCTGCGGCAGCTTTTTGGGAAAGCGGTATTCGACCCAGCCCTTGCGCAGCCAGATGATTTCCGCCGAGCGGCTGTCCGGGTGGTAGAAGTTGTCGGGATCATCCTCGGCGAACAGCATGCCGGCGCTGTTCGCCATTCCGCAGGTAGGCTGGATATCGAACTGGATGAAGTGGCCGATCGGCATCTCCACCTCGACGAGCTTGCTCGTGTTGTGGTAGAACGCGATCGGATTCAGAATCATGCGCACATCGTCGAAGTTCCGGCTGCACACCTTCATGGCCCCCCGAGTGGCCGGCTGCAGCTCGGTGAGGATCAGCTCCGCCTCCTCCAGCACCTTCACGTTCGTAGCCGCCGTCGATACGGGAATGTCCAGAGCTTCGGCAATCTCGATGATATTCACGTTCGGCTTGGACAGCAGCAGCCGGATGATGCCGATCCGGGTATGCGTGCTGAGCGCATGCGCCACCTTGACCAGACGGTCCGGGTCTTCAATAGACAGCTCAAGCATGTTCCAAACTCCCTTCCTGACATTCTTCCCATAATATAAGGCTTAATCGGCTCATATGTCCAGTTTTATTGGAATAAACATTTAATATTGTTTTAATACATATATTTTGAAATTATCTCTTCCGCATGAAGTCCGCTTTTGCTATACTCCGTTCTGCAAGCGCTGTCAAATCAACCGGAAGAAAGGAGGAGAGTTGAAGCCTCGCCCCTCTGATTCCATCCTTGTATCGCCGAGCTTCTCCGATCCGCCATTGAAAAGGAGATGAAATGCCACATGAAGAAATGGAAGTCTTTTCTTGCCGCCGCCGCAGTCCTGCTCCTGCTCCCCTCCGCCGCTCATGCCTACAGCAATCCTTACACCCTCTCCTCCTCCTGGAAGTGGGTCAACGGGGATTTCTACGGCGAGGGCGATCCTTACATCCTGAAATTCAACGGTGTCTATTACCTCTATGTCAGCACGGTCGATGACCAGATCGGCGTGAAGGTATGGTCCTCCACCGATCTCGCTTCCTGGACTTACCGCGGGCTGTGCGCTTCGGATCCCGTAACCAAGGCCGCCTATGCGCCCGAGATCGTTTATTGGAATGGAATGTTCTATATGTACACCTCTCCGGGAGGAGGCGGGCATTACGTCCTGTCGAGCGGCAGCCCCGTCGGTCCGTTCACGCCGCAGACCGGCAATCTCGGCATGGGCATCGACGGCAGCGTCTTCATCGACGACGACGGGAAATGGTATTTTTATTCCACCGGCGCGGACCGGATCGATTCCCGTCCGATGACCTCGCCGACCGCTTTCGGAGCGGCGGGTTCGACCGGCCTGTCGATGGCGGGATGGACGGAAGGCTCCACGACGTTCAAGCGCAACGGCAAGTATTTCATGACCTATACCGGCAACCATGTCTGGAGCACCGCCTATCGGGTCAACTATGCGTCCGGGGCTTCTCCTCTCTCCGGCTTCTCCCCCGCCCAGAGCCAGAACCCGATCCTGATCGCCACGGAGGGCTCCAACGTAGGCCTCGGACACAATTCCATCGTCAAAGGTCCGGATCTGGATTCGGACTACATCGTCTACCACAGCCACGCTTCCCAAGGCAACGCCGTCTATCCGGGCCGCAAAATGAATCTGGACCGCATCGTCTGGAACGGAGACCGGATGTCCGTCCTCGGTCCGACGACGGCAAGCCAGCCGAACCCGGCCGCGCCGTCGTTCGAGGACCGTTTCGCGCGCGCCGCGATCGGCTCCGGCTGGACCAATGTCGGCGGCGGAACCTGGGGCATCTACAACCAGGAGCTGATGTGGCAGGATACGATCGGGACGACGGCCTGGTACCGGCAAGTGACGGCGGCCTCGACAGCTTCCGATTACACCGCGGAGTTCCATGCCAAGCAGATGAAGATGGGCACAAGCTCTTCGCCGCTGTATGGAGCCGTATTTTCCTATACGGATGAGAACAACTACGGAACGGCCCTCCTGAACCGCAAGCTGAATCGTCTCGAAACCCATTTCGTCGTCGGCGGCGCCAGTCAGGGCTGGGAGTATTCCCCTCTCCCCGCAGGTTATGATTATACCAAGTGGCATCAGATCCGGGTGGAGAAGAACGGCGCCTCCTTCGCCGTCTACGTCGACGGCATGAAGAAGCAGTCCCGCAGCGTAAGCGGCCTTGGCGGCGGGAAAATCGGCTATGCCACCCAGGACGCCCATGCCGACTTCGGCTATGTGGCGTTCAGCAACGATGTCGGCGGCAGCAGCGCCTGGAATGCGTACAAACCGCTTCCAGGGACGATCGAAGCCGTCCACTACCGCAAAGGCGGGGAAGGGACCGGCTATCACGATCTGACGCCTGCCAACATCGGCGGCTCCTATCGCAGCGATGACGTGGACATCCGCTCGTCGGCGGCGGAGGGCAAGGAGGTCGTCGGCTGGAACCAGACGGGGGAATGGCTGCTCTACCGGGTCAATGTCGCCGAGAGCGGCATGTATGACATGAGCGCGCGGCTCGCCACGACCTTCCCGAACGTCAGCTTCCGCGTATGGGACGGGGCGGCGGATTTGACCGGAGTCGTGCAGTCGGCCGGAAGCGGCGGCTGGGAGAACTGGGTGAACGTCTCGAAGAAAGGCCTCTATCTGACCGCCGGCTATCATGAGCTCCGCTTCGAGACGGTCCAGGGGGAGTTCGACTTCAGCAGCCTGTCGTTCGAGAGGGGACAGACGCCCTCTCCGCTGGCCGACGACTTCAACGACGGCAACGACAACGGCTGGACGCGGTATGAAGGCGATTGGTCCGTCGCTTCCGGCGAGCTGAGCGCGGCTGCCGGCGGTCCCGCCAAGACGGTCATCGGCTCCGGCCTATGGTCCGACTATACGGTCGAGGCGGACGTGAAGCTGGTCGGGACGACCGGGGACGCCGGCATGCTCGTGCGGGCCAGCAATCCGTCGAACGGCAAGGTGCTCGCGAACAATCCCGATTACATCCAGGCCTACTATGCGTTCATCAAGCCCGACGGAGTCTATCTCGGCAAAATGAATTACGGCTATCAAACGCTGGCATCGGCGCCGGCCGCGCTCGCCGCCGGCGTCTGGCACCGGATGAAGGTCGTCGCCGAGGGAGCCTCCATCCGCGTCTACGTCGACGATATGAACGCTCCCAAGCTGAGTTATGCGGATCATAGCGCCCTTCCGTTCCTCCACGGCAAGGCCGGCCTCCGCTCCATGAACAACGCCACCCGATTCGACAACTTCTCCGTCTACGCAAGCCTCAGCTGAACAAGCAAGCCCTGCCGGACCGCGCTCAAGCGCAGTCCGGCAGGGCTTTTCGGGTTGACATGCTCGCCGACAAGACGGCGGCGCTGCCTAGCGAGCGGAGCTACCGGCCGATATTCGGCACATCCTGCGGGTGCGGCTCCGTGACGAGCTTCACCGCATCTGCGTTGCCCTGAACCTGCTCCGGATTTTTGCAGCCGGGAATGACGGAAGTCACGGCCGGATGGCGAAGGCACCAGGCCAGCGCCCAGGCTGCCATATGGACGCCCTCCGGCACTTCCTCCTCCGCGATCCGGCGCACCTCCTCCAGCCGCTGCCGAACCTGCTCCGCATCCTGGCGATGCCGCACGTCCGTCTCGCCGAACTCCGTGCCGGGCTTGTACTTGCCGCTCAGGAAGCCGCTCGCCAGCGGCACCCGCGCCAGCACGCCGAGATCCTGCTCCAGGCAGGAAGGGAATACCCGCTCCTCCGGCTTGCGGTCGAGCCGGTTGTACACGACCTGGATCGCTTGCGAGCCGACCTTCGAGGAGGCGGCCGTCTGATGCAGGTTGTCGTTGCTCCCGATCGACGTTCCCAGATGCCGGATCTTGCCGGCCTGCGCCTGCTTGTCCAGCGCGGTCCACAGCCCGTCGCTGTCGAAGGCGGCATCCGGGCCGGAATGGAACTGATACAGATCCACGTAGTCGGTCTGCAGAGCCTTGAGCGATGCGTCCAGCTGCCTCACGACATCGTCTCCGGAGAATACGTCCGTACGCTTGAAGCGCTCGTGGAAATGATGGCCGAACTTCGTCGCGATGATCCAGTCCTCGCGCCTCCGCCTGCCGATGTAGTTTCCGATGAAAGCCTCCGACAGATGGTCTCCGTAACATTCCGCCGTGTCGATCAGGTTGATGCCGAGCTCGGCGCCCTTGTCCAAAATCGCGTCGACCTCGTCCTGCGCGAAATCCATGCCCCATTCTCCGCCGAACTGCCAGGTGCCGATGCCGACGACCGAGACGTTGAGCTCCGTTTTGCCTAAACGGCGATACTTCATGTCCATCCCTCCTTATCCACAGATTACCTCCTGGACGGTCGCCCAAGCAACTTTCCGCAGCCCGCCTTCCAGAACGGAGCCTGTCGGTCCGCTTCGCAGCCCATGTCCGCCTGTTGGTCAAATATAAAACCAACATATCCGCTAGGAATAATTATTTTTTCATTGACTTCTGTACCGTCCGGTCCGTATAGTAACGGCAGGAGGTGCGCCATGGCCGCCGCTTCAAAACGAAACGCCATTCTCCGAGTCGCCTGCAAGCTGGTGCGCGAGCAAGGAGCCTCCAAGCTGACTTTGGACGCCGTCGCCCGCGAAGCGGGCATCAGCAAGGGAGGCCTCCTGTACCACTTCCCCAGCAAGGAAGCGCTCATCCAGGCGACGCTGGACGATTTCCTGGACCGCTTCGAGAACCAGACGGAGGCCAGGGCTGCGGCAGGCTGCGGATCCCATCCATGGACGCGAGCCTACCTGACCCAAAGCTTCCAGACAAGTCCCGATGACTTGGAGACGAGCGCCGCCGTGCTGGCCGCCGCCTCCGGCAACCCCGCCCTGCTGTCTCCCATGAGGGAAAGGTACGAGGCGTGGCAGAGCCGGATCGTCTCCGAAAGCCGTTCCCCTGCCCTGGCTACGATCGCCCGGCTGGCCGCGGACGGACTTTTCTTCTGCGAGCTGTTCCATCTCGCCCCGCTGGAGCCTCGGCTCCGCTCCGAAGTGCTCGACGCGCTGCTTGGACTGGCGGATGCACCGTCACCATCACCGCCATCGGCACGGCTTGAAGTTCCAACCGAATATCCCTGATCCGATCCGACCAACGGAAGTATCAATCCTGGCAGCTGAGGGATTGATTTTTTTGCGTTTCAGCCCATCTCACCCTTGAATCCCGTCGTGCCCGCCGCCTGATTTCTCCATGCGCCGGCGCCTGACGCCGCCGCTTCGCCGAGCGGACTTCTTCCTCGGCAGCCGTTCGTCCAGCGGCTCGGCGCCCCATTCCTCGCAGAAGGGAGCATCCGTCTCATGGCCATAGCCCCATCCGCCGCGAACAAAAGGGAAGCCAGGCGCAGCCGCGCCGAGTCCCGCTTGCTGCCGGCAGCCGTCTCGGCCGGCTCCGTCATGGCCGTCCTGCTGCTCTGGTGGCTTTCCGGGCGCCTCGGCTGGGTAAACCCGCTGTTCCTGCCGCCGCCCGCCGACGTCTGGACCGCCTTCGCGGATATCGCGCAGCACGGCTACAAGGACTCGTCGCTCGCCGCCCATGTCGGAGCGAGCCTGCGCCGGATTCTGATCGCCATCGCGCTCGCGGCCGCTACGGCCGTGCCTCTCGGAATCCTTTGCGGACGGAACCGCTGGCTGAGGGCCGTATTCGATCCATTCGTCGAATTCTACCGCCCTCTGCCTCCGCTCGCCTACTACTCGCTGCTCGTGCTCTGGTTCGGCATCGCCGACGAATCCAAGATCGTCCTGCTCTTCCTTAGCGGCTTCTCGCCTCTGTTCATCGCCGCCGTCCACAGCAGCCGCCAGGTGCCGGCAGAGCGCATTAACGGCGCCCGCTCCCTGGGAGCGCGCGGCTGGAGGCTGTACGCCTACGTCATCCTGCCTTCCTGCCTTCCCGATGTGCTGACCGGGCTGCGCACCGCCGTGGGAGTCACCTACTCCACGCTAGTCGCCGCGGAGATGGTCGCAGCCATCTCCGGCATGGGCTGGATGGTGCTGGACGCCAGCAAATATCTTCGCAGCGACATCATCTATGCCGGCATCATTCTCATGGGAATCATCGCGATCGCCATCGATTCCTCTCTCCGGCTGCTGATCCGCCAAGCATCGCCCTGGACCCGCGGCTGACGCCTTCGGAGCCGATCAGCCGCCGTCCGCCGTTCCTGCCGTTCCCCATTCCTATTCCGATCAGGAGGCTTCATCGCTATGAACAGACTGTTTCATGCCCGGTCCTCTCGCCGCCAGCTGCGCGGCCTTCTCGTGACCCTCTCCCTAACGCTTCTCCTGCTTGCCCTTGCGGCATGCGGCTCCTCCGACGGAAAAAGCTCGAATCAAGCCGGAGGAAGCTCCGCCCTGCCGAAGGAAATCCGGATCGGCTATCAGGTCAGCCCGAACGGCGAGCTGATGGCCAAAGCTCTTGGACTGGCCGAGAAGAAATTTCCCGGCGCCAAAGTATCGTGGCTGAAGTTCGACGCCGGACGCGACGTCAACACCGCCATGGCCGGAGGCAGCATCGACTTCGGCATGGTCGGCACGCCGCCGGGAGCATCCGGCATCGCGCAGGGACTGCCCGACGAGATCTACTACATCCACGACATCATCGGCGAGAGCGAGGCGCTCGTCGTGAAGACGTCGGCAGGCATCGGCAGCCTGGAGGACCTGAAGGGCAAGACGATCGCCACCACCTTCAGCTCCACCTCCCATTTCAGCCTGCTCTCCGCCTTGAAGCAGAAGGCCATCGATCCGTCGGGGATCAAGATCATCGACATGCCCGCCCCCGAAATGGCCGCAGCGTGGCAAAGAGGCGACATCGACGGAGCCTACATCTGGCAGCCGGTCCAGTCCAAGCTGATCGCCGACGGAGGCAAGGTCATCGTCACCTCCAAGGAAGTCGCGGCCGGAGGCGGCATTACCGGAGAATTCGGCGTCGTGAGCAAGGAGTTCGCCTCCAAGTACCCGGAAGCCGTCCAAGGTTATATCGAGGTGCTCGACGAGGGGACCAGGTATTACCGGGACCATGCCGAGGACGCGTCCGTCCTGCTCGCCAAGGAGCTCGGCCTCTCCCCGGAAGAGACGCTGACGGCGATGAGGCAGATCACCGTGCTGGACGCCTCCGAGCAGACTTTGCCCGAGTACATGGGCACGCCCGACAAGCCCGGAGCCTTCGCGGCGCTGCTGAAGGAAACGGCCGATTTCCTCGTGGAGCAGAAGTCGATCAAGTCCGCGCCCGACCTGAAGACGTTCCAGGAAGCGGTCCGCAGCGATTTTTATTCAAAGTAACGGCCTGAGGCGTGCGCAACGCCTGCATTCCCATACCGCTCATGAGGAGGAACCGCCATGACCGTGACAGCCCAACGAACGGGCACCGCATCCGTGCCTGTGCCGCCGCCCGGCGAAGCCGCTGCAGGCCGCATCCGTCTGGAGCATATCTCCCTTCGCTACGGTCCGGCTTCGCCGGCTGCCCCTTCCGTGCTGCAGGACATTGGCCTGAAGCTGGCGGGAGATGAATTCATCTGCGTCCTCGGTCCGTCCGGATGCGGCAAGTCCTCCCTGCTGAATCTGATCGCAGGGTACATCCAGCCGACGGAGGGCCGCATCGTCATCGACGGAGCGGAGCATTCCGCTCCGGATACCAAGGTAGGCGTCGTCTTCCAGCATGCCAACCTGTTCCCGTGGCTTTCCGTTGCCCGCAATGTCGAGTTCGGCCTGAAAATGGCCGGCATGCCCAAAGCCGAGCGCCGCCGGAAGGCAGCAGCCTATCTGGAGCTCGTCGGCCTTGCCTCCGCCGCGTCCATGTATCCCCACCAGCTGTCCGGAGGAATGAAGCAGCGGGCGGCCATCGCCCGCACGCTGGCCGCCGACCCCAGCATCATCCTCATGGATGAGCCGTTCAGCGCGCTGGACGCCCTGACGCGCGAGTCCATGCAGACGCATGTCGGCGAGATCTGGAAGAAGACGGGCAAATGCATTCTTTTCATCACGCATGACGTCGACGAGGCGCTGCTGCTCGGCCGGCGGATCCTGCTCCTGCATCCGTCTCCGGGCCGGATCGTCGAGGACTTCGCCAACCCTCTGCACGAGGAAGGAACGATACCGCTGCGATCCAGCCGGGAGTTCGCCGAGCTCCGCGAATGGCTGATCGGACGCATCGCGGATGGCGCGCCGGCAGGCGCGGCCAGGCAAGGACTCGCCGGACGAGCGGACGCGATGCCGTTCGCAGGCCCGTCATCCGGGCAGGAGCCTTCCCGTTCTTAGATTCATCGTTAGACGGGAGCGGCCCGTCGCAGGTTCATCAGCCTGTCGGACCGCTCGATCCGGACGGCTGGCCCCCGCTTATCCTGAACAGGATATCGGACAAAATAGCAGGAGGAGACATCATGGAACTATTCTGGTACCTCCCTACCATGGGAGACGGGCGCTACTTGGGCACGACGCAAGGCGCCAAAATTACCGATCTGCCTTATTTCCGGCAAATCGCCCAGGCCGTCGACAGGCTCGGCTATACCGGCATGCTCGTGCCGACCGGCCATGCCTGCGAGGACGGCTGGGTCGTCGCATCCGCGCTCATGACCGCCACGGAGCGCCTCCGCTTTCTCGTGGCCGTCCGTCCGGCAGGCGTCTCGGTGACGATCGCCGCCCGCATGGCGGCTACGTTCGAGCGGCTTTCCTCGGGCAGGCTGCTCGTGAACGTCGTCACCGGAGGCGATCCGCATGAAATGCGGGGAGACGGCATTTTTCTGAGCCATGCCGACCGGTACGAGGCTACGGACGAGTTCCTTCAAGTATGGCATCGCCTGATGGCCGGCGAGGAGGTCACCTTCCGCGGCAAGCATATCCAGGTGGAAGGAGCCCGGCTCCAATATCCCCCCTTCGGCCGCAAGTCGCCGCCGCTCTATATCGGAGCCTCCTCGGAAGCCGGCCATGCCGTAGCCGCCAAGCATATCGACACCTATCTGACCTGGGCCGAAACGCCGGAGATGGTGGCGGCCAAAATCGCGGATGTCCGCTCCCGCGCCCACGCTCTCGGCAGGCAGGTCGACATCGGCCTGCGGGTGCAGATCATCGTCCGCGAGACGGCGGAGGAAGCCTGGGACGCAGCCCGGCGGCTCATCCGCCATGTCAGCGAGGAGGACGCCCGGAGCGCGCAGGCTGTGCTGGACCGGTTCGATTCGGTCGGCCAGCGCCGCATGACGCAGCTGGTCCGCGACAGCGAAGGGCAGGACGAGATCTCTCCCAACCTGTGGACCGGCATCGGCCGCGTGCGCGGCGGAGTCGGCACCGCGCTCGTCGGCGATCCCGAATCGGTCGCGCTTCGTTTGAAGGAATATGCGGCGCTCGGCATCGACAGGTTCATCCTGTCGGGCTATCCTCACCTGGAAGAGGCGTACCGCATCGCGGAGCTGCTGTTCCCGCTGCTGCCCGTCTCCTGCCCGTCCCGTCCGCAGGAGCCGGACTGGTCGCCGATGGGCGAGCTGCTCGCGGAGAATATCGCTCCCCGCTGACCGGCGCCATAATGCCTCTTGCCGCTTCCAGATTTTCACGTTATAGTAAGGACAATTTCCATAGCATGCATGGGGGCTCGATGAAGTCGGGCTGAGACTGCGGCCGTATGCCGCTGACCATTGATCTGATCTGGGTAATGCCAGCGTAGAGAGAATGCACCGCGCCGCCGGGCCTTATGCCCATCCTGCGCGGATATGCCTTTATTCCCTCTGCCCGCCGGCTCCCGGCGGGCTTTTCCTATGCCCCCGGGAGGAGGCCGGGCCGGGTCAGCAGCCATCTGTGGGGAACATTCCATTTTTCCTTGAGAGGGAGTCTGATGCTTATGTCCACCGCCATGCCCAATGCCGACCGTCCAAAAGGACTGACGCTCGCCGACATTCTCGTCACGCTTGTCGTAGCCGTCGTTTTCGGCATCATCTACCGCATCTGGAATCCGATGTACGACATTCTCAAGCCGCTCGGCCTGCATGCGGAGCAGCTCAGCTACGGCATGTGGTTCATGGCCGGCACCTTCGCCTTCCTCCTGATCCGCAAGCCCGGAGCGGCGCTGCTCGCCGAGACGGCCGCGGCCGCGCTGGAAGCGTTCATGGGCGGATCGTGGGGCGCCTCGACGCTCGTCTACGGCGTGCTGCAGGGCCTCGGCGCCGAAATCATCTTCGCCGCCTTCCTGTACCGGAAGGCAGGTCCGATCGTGACGATCCTTGCGTCTCTCGGCTCCGCCGTCGTCTCCATTTTCATCGACGCGCACTACAGCTACATCGATAAAATGACCGCCTGGAACTACACCCTGTTCGTCTCCATGCGTCTGCTCGGCAGCGTCGTCATCGCCGGCCTGTTCGCCTGGGCGCTGGCCAAGGCGCTGGAGCGCACCGGCGTGCTGAGCCTCATCCACCCGGCCTCGGACAAGGATTACGAGGCGCTGGGGTAAGGCGATGAACGCTGCAGACGTCATCCTGAAAGGCTGCATTCGCAGCCGCACTCCGACGAACGGCAGGGAGACCGGCGCGGCTTCGACGCCGCTTGCAGCTCCCGCATCCGCCATCGGGAGCGGCTTGCCCTCTATGGCGAATGCCTCGGCAATCGGCTCCGAACGGCGGCGCCATGCCGGCGAGGCTGTGCCTGCAGCAAGACGGCCGGTGCCGCCCGTACACGATGCCGGGCCAGCGGCGCGCGTGGAGAACCTGCGGCTCCGTTATCCCGGAGAAGACTCTCCGCTCCTCTTCAAAGGACTGAGCCTGACCATCGAACACGGCCAGAAGGTGCTGCTGCTCGGACCGAGCGGCTGCGGGAAGTCGACGCTGCTGCAGGTGCTCGGCGGCTTGGTGCCGTCGGCCATCCGCATCCCGATGAAGGCGGACTGCTGCCTTGTCCCTGCCCGGCCCGGCTATGTGTTCCAGGATCCGGACTCCCAGTTCTGCATGCCGTATGCCGACGAAGAAATCGCCTTCGCGCTGGAGAACGCGGGCATTTCGCGCGGGCAAATGCCGGACCGCATCTCCCGCTGTCTTGATGAGGTCGGCCTGTGTCTGGCAGACCCCCATTTTCCGGTAGCCGGCATGTCCCAGGGAATGAAGCAGCGGCTTGCCATCGCGGCCATGATCGCCATGGAGCCCGATGCTCTGCTGCTCGACGAGCCGACCGCTCTCCTGGACGAGGAGGGCACGCGGCAGGTATGGAGCTCTCTCCGCTCCGTCTGGGGCGGACGGACCGTCATCATCGTCGAGCACAAGATCGCCGGCATCGCCGAAGATATGGACCGCGTCATCGTATTCGGACCCGACGGGAGCATCATGGCCGACGGCTCTCCCCGCCTCGTGTTCCGGGAGCATCGGAAGCTGCTGCGGGAATACGGGATCTGGTACCCCGGCTTCTGGGAGGATTACGATCATAATGCCGCAATCCGCCCCGCAACGATGTCTCCGTCGCCTGCCGCCCGTTCCGCCGAATTGCTGCTCGGGCTGGACGGCCTGGAAGGATGGCGCGGCGGCCGGCCCAAGGTGCGGACCGGCCCGCTCGCGGTGAACGCCGGCGACTGGATCGCCGTCACCGGCGTCAACGGAGCCGGCAAGAGCACGCTTCTGCTCGCCATCATGAAGCTGGTCAAGACCAAGGGAATCCTGCACATTCCCGGCATTCCGGTCCAAAGCCTGAAAAAGCCCGGGGATATGGCCAAGCATGCCGCGCTGAGCTTCCAGAATCCCGAGTTCCAGTTCGTGACGGACACCGTCCTCGACGAGCTCGCCTACTCCTTGCCTCGTCCGCTGCGGGAGCCCGAGCGAAGCAGCCGGGCAAGGACACTCATGGAGAACTATGCGCTCGACGGCCTTGGCGGCCGCCATCCCTACCAGCTGTCGATGGGACAGAAGCGCAGGCTCAGCGTCGCTGCCGCCATGGTCGGCGGCCAGCGCTTGCTGCTGCTGGATGAGCCGACCTTCGGCCTCGACGCGAGCGGCACGGTGCGGATGATGGAGCAGCTGGAACGGCTTCGCTCCGACGGCTGCGCGATTCTCATGATCACCCACGATCCGGAGCTGGTCCGGCGCTTCGCGACCCGGCAGTGGCTCGTCGACGGCGGGCTTGTTACGGAAAGGAGCGGCGGCACGGCATGCATCTGACCTTTTCCCATCGAGAAACCTGGCTGCATCGCGTCAACCCGACGCTGAAGCTCGCCGCGTCCGTGCTGCTGTTCGTCGCCGCCCTGTTCGTCCACGACCCCAATGTCATGGCGCTGCTCGCAGCCGCATCCCTGCTGCCGCTGCTCGCTACCGGGCACCCGCCTTTGCGCGTGCTGCTGTATGCCTCTCCGTTCCTGCTTGTGTTCGTGTCGTCGGCCTCCGGCATGATCATGTTCGGCACCGGCGCTACGCTCTGGTTCGAGCTGGGCCTCATCCGAATCACGGAGGAAAGCTTCTACCGCGGGCTGCATCTCGGGCTCCGCTCGGTCCAGGTCGCGGCAGTCGGACTCGCCTTCGCGCTGACGACCCGTCCGGTCGCCTTATTCTACTCGCTGATGCAGCAGCTCCGGATGCCGCCCAAGTATGCCTACAGCTTCCTGGCCGCGCTCAATATGGTTCCGCTGCTGGCGGATGAATTCTTCACGCTCCGCCAAGCGCTCCAGATCCGGGGAGCCGGCCCCGGACGCCTAGGAATCTACGGCCGCCTGCGCATGTATGCCCTGCCGCTGCTGGCCCAGAGCATCCGGCGCGCCCACCGGATGGCCGCCGCCATGGAGGCGCGACGCTTCCACAGCGGCAGCGGCAAGCGCACGTACTATTACATCTATGGCTGGTCGCGCATCGACGGCCTGTATGCGGTCTCCATCGCCGCTCTCTGGCTGCTGGCTTGGCTGCTCGGCACTCATTATCCCTTGCTTGCCGCAACCGACGTCCGTTGACGGACGAGGGTTGCCAGGGAAGCAGCCGTCGCGGCGGTTCATGAAATACCGAAACAGACCCTGGAGTACTGCCCTCTCCAGGGTCTGTTTCTGCGGATGGACGTACTTGCCGTTTTAACGGCTGCCTCATCCCGGGGAATCTGCGCCAATCCATATGCCCGAGCAGAGCGTCCGTTATCCTCCGTACGGCGTCGGCTCCCCCTGGAGTTCCCTTCGCTCAAGCCAGGCCCTTCCAGTCGATTCCCTTCAGCAGCGCGGCCGTCTCCGCATCGTCAAGCTCCCATTTTGGAGACATGCCCGTATCCGTCATCACGTAGGCAACCAGGGTGGCTTTGTAGTCCTTTCCTCCGGAGTTGAACGGGTACAGCACCGAATAAGCTGTTCCGGCGCGATCATAGATCGTGAATTCCAAACCGTTTCTCATGACCTCTCGAGATGGGATCATACCGGAATCCTGCAGGAACGAGCTTCCCTCTCCGTTCAGCACGGATAAAAACAGAACCGAACCATTCTTCCCTTCATAGCTGAGACTCAATTCATTGATATCCTTTTTTTCAAATGTCTTGTCCGACGTATAAATCCGATTCGGCTCCAACTCATCCACATTTCCCGCTCCGAAAGCTTTTTCGTCCAGGATGGCAATCACGCTTCGGAGAGAATATCCCCCCACGCTCTGCGGGAGAGAATACCCCGGATATCGATTCTGGAATTCCTCTTTTTCCATGTTTTGATAGGGGTTCGAGACCAGCTCCCGAATGTCCTGTTCTTTATTCTCGAACAGCTCGTACTGCTTGAACGCCAGCTTGGCCATCTCTCTCTGCACCAGCTGCTGCTTGACGTCCTGGTATTCATACATCGATTTCTCCCGGCCGAACGGATATGCCTCCGCGTGATTATGCTCCAGCTTCGCCTCTTCGTCCTGCTTTTGGACAAAGTCGAGAATGATGCCGGAAATTCGCGACAGCTCCCCGTAATCAAGATCCTCTGCCCGGTCCCGGACAGTCCGAACGCCGTTCGGCTCCTCCAGCCCGAACGACACCGCAGGCAGAGAATAATAGCCGAAGGAGGCATGGTCGCCGTCAAAGCTGTTGCGTGTCTCCGCATTGAAGCCGCCTTGCTTCAATTCATCCGCCAGCGAGGTCACCAACCGATTCCTCGTGTTGTCGGCAAGCAAGTTGAGCTTGCTGCCTTTGACCCCCATCGCATCCAGGTTAACCGCAGAAATGTGTACATGGGGATCATAGATGGAATTGACGAGCTCCTGGCTTCCCTGAAGCCCGTTTTCCCTCCCGTTGAAGGCGCAAAAGATGATGTCGGAATAAAACGGCCTCTCTTCCGAAAGGGCCTTCAACGATTCCGCTAGCCCTGCGAGCACGCTGACAGCCGCGGCCCGGGAAGCGCCCTCATAGACCTTCCCCGCGTCCGAGCCCAGGGAATCTAGAGGCGCCGAAAGGACGAGGACGTGGTGATCCGGTCCGCTTGCGGACGTACCTGAGATTTTGCCGATGACGCTGGCGGCCTTCGCCTCTTCCTTGTCCTCATACTTCATGCGCAGAGAGATGCTTTCAATTTCCTCCTGCTTCTTCTTCAGAAAGCCATATGTATCGTCATTGATATCCACGACGGGCACATTAAGATTCCGCCGGGCGGGATATGGCTTGAACATGTCCGTGCGGGCCAGGATGAACCGCGTGCTCCTTCTCTGCGCCCGATCGAGCTCTTCCTCCGATGCCGCCACGAATGCGGTGCCGGCCGTCAGCGAGTCGATGGAATCCTCGCCCATCATCAGCTCGGCCGCAGCGTCGAGATCCATCCGGATGACGCGTTCCCGGAAATGCTTTCCGTACACCAGCTCCTTGACGCTGCCGTCCTTCATCGTCACCTTCAGGCTGATCTCCTTGCGTTCTGCCGCCTGGTACGGAAATAGGACCCGGTAGTCGTCCCCGCTGTATTTCTCCAGGCCGATGCGGGCGAATTCCTCTCCAATCGCTTGGACAGCCTCTTCGTTGCCGGCCGTCCCGGCCAGCCTGCCCTCCATCTTCTTCGCCGTCAGCAGCTTGACGATCCGCTCCTGCGGCGGCCGCTCCCCCGAGGCCTCGCAGCCGGCCAGCAGGATGGCAGAGGCGATGGCCAGAAGGAGTAAAGCACGCCATGCTCGCAAGCGATTTCCCCCTGTCTATTCATTAGTCAGGGCAATTTTACCAACATCAAACCCTTATTTCTACCCATTATTCCCTATTGTTGTCGATTTCCCCAGCATTCGCGAGAAATCGACAACCCTATATTCGGTTCCTCTTCCGATTCCGGCCGCCCTCATCGCGGCCTGCGCTCCATGCCAAAAAAGGGAATGAATGATGCCGCTGTCTTTGAATCCATCGGCAGGATCGGGTTCATTCCAATCCCTCGCTCAAAACAAAAAAACCGGGATCCTGGGATCCCGGTTCTCTTTGCAATCAAGCTTACAGCTTAACTACGTTTTCAGCCTGCGGTCCGCGGCTGCCTTCTACGACGTTGAACTCCACGCTTTGACCTTCGTCAAGCGTTTTGAAGCCTTCGCCCGTGATTGCGGAGAAGTGGACGAATACGTCGCCGCCACCTTCAACCTCGATAAAGCCGTAGCCTTTCTCGGCGTTGAACCATTTCACAGTTCCTCTTTGCATGTTGACACCTCCTGCCCTGGTTACCCTGGTGAAGATACGACATAAGCGAAGCGGGTTACGGCAGGCCTTTCGGTACGCTCAAGTAACTGTTCAGCTATGCGAATTCATCCGAGTAGATATTACGCCTATACTACCATAGGCAGAATTGTCACGCAACAAGTCTGTATCAATCCTTGCCCGAAACGGCCGAATTCTCCACCAGCCGCCCCGTCTGTCCGTCCCAGAGCCACTCCGGGCGGCTGCCCGAAACATGAGCGCCTCCGTACCAGTCGTCCCACTCCCCGCCTTCGCTGCGGTTGGCCTCGCCGTCCAGCACCCGCTTTCCGAATGCCGTCAGCGCGAGCGTTCCCTGCCGGAATGCCGCACCACGGCCAGGCGGCGGACCCGAATCGCCGTCCATCCAGGCAAGCAATGGCTCAGGCTGCTCCGCAAGCCCGTTCAGGATATGGCGAAATTGCAGATCCCCCATTCCGAGCAGCTGCATCTTCACGGTGAAGATGCGGAACATCCCATCCGCCGCGAGATCCCCCTCCCTTGCCAGCTCCAGAATCGCGCGCTCCGCGCTGCCCAGCCCGTCCCGGGAGGAAGGAAAGCGCGCCAGATGTGCCCGGAACGCATCGTGAGCCAGCGGCAGAGCGGACATATCGCCGTCCAGCAGCCGCTGCAGCCTCATCGGATCTCCGGACGCATACGCTTCCCATAAGCCGCTCCCAAGCTCCAGCTGCTCTTTCCCGACCGACTGCCATGTGCCGGACAATGCCCCCAGCTGCCTTCCGGACAGCTGGCCGAGCCCGATGAAGGGCTCCACGCCCGGATACTCCCCGATGCAGAGCAGGCTGAGCTTGACCGATTCCGGCATCCGCCCCGCGAGCTCATGCAGCAGATAGGCGAGCATGCTCTGGTCGTACAGATCATGCTCGAACCATAGCACGGCCTCGCCGAAGCGTTCCAACTCTCCCAGCCTGGCTTCCTGAGCCTCGCAGGCAGACAGGTACTCCTCGCGCGGCACTCCCAGCGTCTGCTCCAGATATTCCGCCCGAAGCTCCCTGCCAGCCTTGTCTGCGCCGTCTGCAAAGACAGGGCCATGGTTGTACACTTCCCGCCAAGCGACGATCTCGCCGCCGATGCCGGACTCCCGCAGCTTCTGCGCGGCGCAGTCTCCGTTCGTGATATGAAGCATGTTGTCTCCTCCTCCGTATAGATCCTTCAGCATGGCGGCGGCATCCGCTACCGGCATGGCGCGCCTGAGGGAACGGCGGGCGTCGTGCAGCCTCTTCTTGAGCGTCGATGAAGGCACGCCCAGGAAGGCAGACATCTCTCCGAGCGAGTACCCCCGCCAGTAATACAGCTCGGCCGCGGTCCGCTGCTTCGCAGGCAGAGAGGCCAGCGATTGCCGCAGCTCCTCTGCCTCCAGACGCCGCTCCACCTGTTCTTCCAGCGACTCTCCATTCGCCGGCAGCAAGGCATCCTCATATGGAGCCGAGGGCAGCTTCCGGCGCCGCATCATCCGGTAGCACTGCCGCTCCACGATGGTGCGGAACCAACCCGGGAAAGCTTCGACGTCCTGCAGGGAATGCCTATGCAGATAAGCCTGCGTGAAAGCCTCCTGCACCGCATCCTCGATGTCGTCGGAGTCCGGCAGCCTCTCCCTCGCGACGGCCGCCGCCATCGGCGAGAATTTCCGGACGAGCCTTTCGAATTCCGATCGATCCACGATTCCGTTCCCCCTTCGTCTCCATCTCTCCTTAAGTGCCATCCAAGCGGCCTAAGGTTACCGGGATGCGGCAAAAAAAGGACACCTCTCCGTCTCCGTCACAGGAAAATCCGGTAAGGCGCCCTTGCCGATGCTAATTAATAGGGAACGCAGAGGCATGCATCGAGCCCCTTACGTCCACGCCCAGAAAAACCCGTCCCTGTCCCAGGCGACCCTGCCCCGGTGCAGCTTGCGGAAAGCCTTCTTCACTTCCTTCTCCAGCGAGGCATGGCCTTGCCCGTTCGTGAACACATACTGCTCCCCGAATTGCTCCCGTACGTGGGCGATGGCTTCTTCCTGGCGAAGCATGCCCCGGTTCTCGATCTCGCCGACCATCCACTTCGCAATCTGCTGCTCCACGTGCGTAGCCTTCACTTCCTGTGGCTGCTGCGGTTCCTGTAACACATCCGTTTCCTGCGACTCCCTAGAACCTCTCGTTTCTTGTGTCTCTATCGTTTCCTGCGTCTCGACCGTTCCCTGCTCTTCTTGCTTGCCTTGCTGCTCCATCGTTCCGCACCGCCTTCAGCCTGATTCTGCTGCCATCAGTATAGCATGTCCGGCTTCCGCCGCCGAATCCGGCAGACGCTCGCGGTCCAGAAAAGGATAATCATATAAAGGCCCTTCATAAATTTTTTCGAGTCGGGGATGAAGGAGGAAATCATGAGGAGCGACCAGCGCAGACGGCTGTTCGAACAGACCGAATCCGCTCCGTTCCAGCGCCTCGGCCACGAACTGCGAGCAGAAGTAACGGTCGCGGGGCTCGATCCGGATATTCAAGGCGATTCCAAGCAGTCCGATCAGGTTGTACCTGCATCGCTCTCCGGCCCTTCCAAAGCCATCAAGCACCGTGCCTGCATGCTTGTACTGCTCCTCGGTCGCGCTCAGACGCAGCAGCACGCATCTTGTATCGGGGTGCCGGCGGAATATGCCGCCGTATATATCCTCTTCCACGAATCCGGCAGCGAGGGGGTTCGACAGGCTCTTGCGTCCAAAACTGTACGCCCGATGCAGATCCAGATCGAGCGCCAGCGAAGCGTGATTGTAAGGCGCTCCGGTGAAGCGTTTGATCAGCCTCGTAAACAGAGTGCCCGTGTCCGTAAGCAGGATGTACACATTTCTTGGCTTTCGCTGTTCTTGGCCGCCCATCCGCCCGCCCTCCTCGCTTTTTTGTTGGCTGAGCCTCAGGATAACATGGCGGCGACCCGCGCATAAGCGTCTGGAGGTTGAGCATGCGCTGGACCTTAGGCGGGCTTGTTCGGCCGCCGAAGTCCGACGACGTCGATAAAAGCCCCGCAGCGGGGGCTTTCTCCGTCTCTATAAGAGCATATTGGACTCCATTGAATCCTGGAATAAATAAAGGTCTCTTTCCTTGTCGACGGCAAGCGCTTCAAGGCTTGTCTGGCCATTTCGCCATGAACCTGCTATCCCGGGCTGCTTCGGGTCCGTTGCTTCCCCTGCCCAGCGTCTAGCGTCAGAACATAGCTGTACTTTGCGGCATGCTTCTGCTCATCCGTCCGAATCTCGAACAGCATATCCCGCTCGTATCGGTCCGGCAGTATCCGGGCAGAAGCCGGCTTACAGCATATCGATCCATATCTTGGCCGCTGTCGCAAGGATCAGCAGCGCCAGGATGACTTGCAGCAGCTTGGTGTTCATCTTCTTGCCCACGGCTGCGCCCAGCGGAGAGGCAATCAGACTGGCGACGACCATGATGGCAGCCGGAAAATAATCCACTTGCCCGGTCGACACCTTGCCGATGGTCGAGCCGATCGAGGAGATGAAGGTAATCGCGAGCGAAGAGGCGATCGTCATCCGGGTCGGAATCTTCAGCACGACAAGCATGATCGGCACAAGCAGGAAAGCTCCCGCCGCCCCGACGATGCCGGCGCCGATACCCACTATCAGCGCCAGGATGGCCGCCAGCCATTTGTTGAAGCGGACCTTGTCCAGAGGGATGTCATCGACACCCTTGTTAGGAATGAACATCATGACCGCTGCGATCGAGGCCAGCAAGCCGTAGATGACGTTTATGCCGCCCTCGCTCATTCCTTTGGAGCCGAAGCCGCCTACAAAGCTTCCGATGAGAATCGCTCCGCCCATATAAAGAATCAGCGTTTTATTGAGGTAACCGCCCTTGCGGTACGCCCAGACGCCGCCGATCGTAGCGAACAGCACCTGCACCGCGCTTATGCCGGACACCTCATGGGCCGTGAATGCCGTAAGCCCGACCATCGGCGGGATGTACAGCAGCATCGGATATTTGATGATGGAGCCGCCGATGCCGACCATGCCCGATATATAAGAGCCGATAAAGCCGATGAGAAAGATCGTGACGATAAATGCAAGATCTAGATCCATAATTGAAATCTCCTTTGTTCGAAGAGAAAGGGGCCGTCATGGCCCCTTTCCCTCTCCGGGTAGCTTAGCGGACCGCACAACGGTTCGGTCCGATCTCCATTTCGCGCTGCTCGTTCTCATCGGGATTCAGGCGTCCCATGTTCGTCTGCCGGATATCCTGATAAGCGTTCGGCTGCGGAGGCAGATTCTCCGTCACCATAGCGCGGAACTCGACCTCGTCGTCCATATCCAAGCCGTGGTTGTCCCGCATCAGCTCTTCCAGCCTGCGTGCCACAGTACCGTCCTCATTGAGCTCGTCCATGATCATGAAGTGGGCAGGCAGCACGATCAGCTCCCCGGAAAGCCCTCTGTACCGGCTGTACAGAGTCTCGCGCAGATCGCCAACCCAGTCCTCGGCCATCCCGGCCAGATCGGGCCGTCCGATGGAGTCGACAAACAGGATATCGCCTGTCAGCAGATAGCGCCCGTCGATAATGAACGAGGTCGAGCCGAACGTGTGCCCTGGCGAAGACAGCGCCTCGATTCCGATCCTTGCCGAGCCGATCCGGACCTCGCCGCCATCCTCGAGCGGACGGTAGGAATAGACGACCTCCCCGGCATCCTTGGGAGGCAGCCAGTATTCCGCTCCGGTCGTCTCCGCGATATGCCGGCCGCCCGAGATATGGTCCGCATGCAGGTGCGTGTCGAACACATGCTTGATCCTGGCCCCGATGCCTGCAGCGAAGTTGAGATAGACCTCCGTCATCCGTGCGGCGTCGAACAACGCGGCTTCGCCTCCGGACACCGCCATATAGGAGAGGCAGCCTTTGCCGATGCGGACGAACTGGTACAGCTCTCCGCCATTCTTGAGATCGCCGGCTTTGAGTGGAACGAGATGCTCGCTCCAGGCTTTCATGCCTCCTTTGAGATAGGCGACATCGCGGCCTTGTTCCGCCAGCATATCCGCCACCATGACGGAGGAGCCTTCCTTGGCGCAGACCACAAGAATCTCCTTGTCCGCCGGAAGCTGGTCCAGAACCTCTTCGACGCCATCCAGCAGATCGAAATAGGGCACGTTCAGATGGGTGATTCCCGCTCCTTCGATCTTCCAATCCTCGAAGTCGGATTTGTTCCGGACGTCGAGAACAAACAGCTCCTCTTTATGAATCGCTTTCCATGCTGCCTCATTTGCATCCATTGCCCTTACCGCCACTTCACTCTTCCTCCTCATACTGCAAAGATATTCTTCGGCTTCCCGCCGCTAGCGGCTCTATGAACGACCCCGAACCTGACCTAGTTTGCCAGCCCTTCGGTGGCGCCCTTCCAGCCGCTCATGCCCGGCATTACGTTGCGGACGCGTGCGAACCCGGCTGCCGCCAGCTTTTGCGCGGCGAGATCGCTGCGCAAGCCGGTTCGGCAGATGACGTAGATCTCTTTGTTCTTTTCCAGTTCTCCCAGCCTTCCGTCCAGCTCGCCAAGCGGCATCGACAACGATCCCGGGATGTGCCCGAAAGCATATTCCGCCGCTTCCCTCACATCAAGCACGATCGGCTTGTCATGCGAAGCCAAGCGGACTTCGACCTCAGCAATGTCGACGATAGCCTCGAAGCGGGTCTCCGCCGCTTCCTCACCGGAGGCCTTGCGCAAATAATGCTTCATGACATCGCCTTCTTCTACCGTGCCTAGATAGTGATGTCCGGAGCCCTGCGCCCAAGCCTGCAGATCGGCTTTGGAGCCTTTGTCCGTGGCTGTCACCTCCAGCACCTGGCCGGCCGGGAGCTCCTTCATTTGTTTCTTGGTTTTTACGATTGGCATCGGACAGGCCAATCCTCTTGCATCCAGCTTTTGGTCGCTTTTGATTGCATGCATCTTTCTTCCCTCCGCATTTATACCCTATGGGGTATTCTTCGAGATAAAAAAATTTATTCAGCCTCCGCTGCTATTCCGTCGGCCCATCCCACTCTGCCATGCCGCCTGCCATGTTGATGACGCGGTAACCAAAGCTATCCAGGTACTCTGCCGCACGGCCGCTTCTTCCTCCCGATCGGCATACCAGAACATATTCCTTGTCCTTGTCCAGCTCTTGCTTCCTGAACTCGACAAGCCCGAGGGGAATATTGACGGCTCCAGGAATCCTTCCTGCCGCGACCTCACTCGTCTCCCTGACATCGATGACATGCAGCAGAAATCCAGCCTCCAGCTGCTTCCTTACTTCTTCGGCGGATACATTCTTCATTTGTTCTCCCCCTTTCAGCTTCTGCGGGCGCTCAAGCCTGGCCGACCCCTCTGCTCCCATCAGATGAACAGATTCACATGGCCATCCTGAGCATCGCCCAGATAGGCCGCCACTCCCGCATACTGGATTCCGTCCAGCAGCTCTTCCTTCTGCAGACCGAGCAGATCCATCGTCATCGTGCAGGCCACAAGCTTGATATCCTGTTCATGAGCCATTTCAATGAGCTGCGGCAGCGGAACAGCGTTGTGCTTCTTCATAATGTCCTTGATCATCCTGGGGCCTGCCCCGGCGAAATTCATCCGCGACAATCCCATTTTGTCCGCTCCTCGCGGCATCATCAGTCCGAACATCTTTTCCATGAAGCCTTTCGGCTTCGGAAGAGCAGCCGCCTCGTCTTTACGCAGGGCGTTCAATCCCCAGAACGTATGGAAGATCGTCACTTCGTGGTCATAGGCCGCCGCTCCGTTGGCAATAATATAAGCTGCCATGGCCTTGTCGTAATCTCCGCTGAACAGTACGATCGTGGTTCTCTTTGTTTCTGTCATCAAGTTCATCCTCTCCGCTCTTCAATCAATACATATACCCCTATATGTATTTATCATCTTAAAAAAAATTATCCCTTTCGAATCCAGAACTTCAGCACCGTTCCTTCTGTCATCGATTGGAGCAGCTCATTGCCGCTTGACCTGGCCCAAGCCGACAGGTCGTTCAAAGCGCCTTGATCCGTTGTATGAATCTCCAAAATCTGACCGCTCTCCATGGTCTTCATCACCTTCTTTGTCTTGACGATCGGCATCGGGCAGGCTAGCCCCTTGGCATCCAGTTGTTTGTCGGCGTTCATACGATCATCCTCCTTCTTGGTTTGGACTGTATACCCATAGGGGTATGTTAAAGGATAAAAAAAGGGGTGTCAACCTTCGCTTTGCCCGCAAAATAATCCAAATGCACGCTCAGCGGCTTTTGACAAGCAGATTGACAGCCTCCGTAATGAGCTTCTCCGCATCCCGGCCGTTTTCTTCTTCCTTGCGGACGCACTCCACCAGATTGGAGCTGACGATGACTCCGATTGTCCGGTCAATGGCCGTACGTGCGGCGGACAGTTGGGAGATGACATCCTTGCAATGCTCTTCGTCATCCATCATCTTCAAGATCCCGCGAAGCTGTCCCTCGATCCGTTTGACGCGGTTTTTGACCTGTTCGTTGTATTCCATCCTCATCGTCCTCCTTGTCAGCCCTTCATTCAACTCGTGAAATATCCGCTGCGGCGGTTCGAGCTTGATTTCAATCTATACCCATACGGGTATAAAGTCAAATTTCAGTTTCTGTCAAACCTGAAACCGTCCGCCTGCAGAATCGGTACTATAGACATACCGCAAACGAAAGGTGGACGCTTATGATCAAAAAACATCTGCTGCCCCTGCTCCTCGTTCCCGCCCTTTTCCTGCAGGGCTGCTCCTTTCTCGGAGGAGTCGGCGACTCCTTGAGCTACACGAACGAAACCGTCGCCTATATCAACGAAGCCGCCGACTTCTCGAAGCAGCTGCCCGAGATGACGCAGCAAGCCCTGTCCGACCCCGCCGCACTGGAGCAGCTCACGGCGGAGCTGCAAGCCATGCAGGCGGACATCACCGCCTTCAAGGATCTCCAGGCGCCCGAATTCGCCGCGGAGCTCGACCAGCAGCTGACCGCTTACAGCGATACGCTGAGCACGCAGATCAGCGGCCTGCTGGAGCAGGCAGAGGCCGGCGCCGTCAGCCTGCAGGCTCTGGAGCAGTCGCAGATCATGCAGACGACATCGCAGATCACGCAAATACTGGAGCAGGTCAAGCAGCTGGGATCGTAAGGCTGATCGATCGGGCACAACCTGCACTTGCATGGCTTGTCCAGGAATAGACAAAGAGGCCGTTCCCAAGCCAGCCATCGGCTTGAGAACGGCCTCTTTCACTTGCGGCCTCTCAATAATAAGGAGCCATGAACAGATACACGATGACGCCCGTGAAGCTCACATACAGCCAGATCGGCATCGCCCAGCGGACGATCTTCTTGTGCTTGGCCACCTGCATCGTCCATCCCCATACGAGCGCGAACAGCGCGAGGGGAACGATGACGGCCGCCAGGAAGCTGTGGCTGATCAGGATCGTGAAGTAGATCGGGCGCAGAATGCCTTCGCCGCCGTACTTCGCCGTATCGGGAGAGACGTAATGGAACGTCAGGTACGTGACGAGGAACAGCAGCGTCGAGGTGAACGCGGCGAGAATGAAGCCCTTGTGAAGCCGGATATTTTTCCGGATGATCGCGATGAGCGCGGCTACAAGGAAGATGAATGTGAAGCTGTTCAGAATCGCGTTGATCCGGGGCAGGATCGTGACGTCGAAGCTGACCTCGCCGCCATATCCGATCGGACCGAAGAACAGCAGCAGGATAATCGCGTTGGCCGCGATGGATATGCCGATGATCCACGCCGTGAAGTTGCGGGTCGTGGACGGCTTGTACGAATCGGGGGATTGGCTGCTCAAAAGGAAACCCTCCTTGGGATGCCGCCGTACCGGTAACCGGATGCGGACTTGTCTTGTCTTCATTATAGGCCAAGACGAACAGCCGCTCCGCCGGCTTGTGTGACAACAACTTGAAACTTGCCTCTGTTCAGCCCTTCGCGGACTGGTCCGCGACGAACGCAAGCACCGCCATCGGCCGCACGATCCGGCCGGATTCGGCATAGGACCGCAGCAGCTTCAGCTGGGAGCGGACCAGCTGCTTGGCCTTGTCCGGCATCGGAAGCGGCGAATCGAGCTCTGCAGGAGCTTCCGCCAGCGTCAGCTCCATCTCCCACCGCGCGTCGTGCATTTCCGGCGAGTGGATGGCCGCCTGGCGGGTGATCGCCCACCCTGCTCCGGCCGCCAGCTCGCGGATATCCTCGGGAGTGAACAAGGTCCGGACATTCGAGAAGCTGTTCACCTTGTAGCATTCCACCTGCGACTGGATGAGCACGGCCATAAAATGCGCCAGCTGTTCCGGCTGCCCGATCTCCATATCCCATTCGGCGAAGCAAAGCTTGGACGCCCAGCCCCGGACCTTCGCCAGGATAGCGGCCAGCTCCTCGAACGACTTCAAATACCAGGAGCAGTGGGAAAGCACGACATAATCGAACTCCTTCTCCCCAAAGACCGTTTCATCCGACAAGACGTCGATGCCGTAATCCATCCGGATCCGGCTCCCCAGCGGAGACGCCTTCAGCTTCGCGGCCGCTTCGCCCACCGTCATCGGCGACCCGTAATCCGGCGGAGCGATATCGACGCCGTGCACGAACCCCTGCTCGCCGGCAAAATGCGCCAGCACCGCCGTCGTGTCGCCTTGGCCGCAGCCGATTTCCAGAATGCGGCTTCCTTCTTTTATTTCCCAAAAACGGACCAGCTTAATACGATGCTCGGTCTGAATCCGCTGGACGTCGGATAATTGCCCCTCCAGGCCCATTCCCTCCACGATAGCTTCGATAATGGCATTGCTCATCGGCAGCCTCTCCTTCCATGAACCGTTTCTTGCCCTGTCCCCACTTTAAACCTCGGCAGCCTTGCAGGCAATCCCTGCAGGACACCCCGTTTTCCGGTCATCCATAAGAATAGGATCCGGAGCAGGATCCGGAGCAGGACAAGACGCTCTATGCGCGGACGCCATCCCCCGGAGAAGCCGGCGGCCGGCATCAAGAGGCGGCAGTCCAGGTCGCGCCTCCGTCCTTCGTACGGAGCAGCGCCGTCTCTTCCTCCCCGTTCTTCCCAAGCAGCAGCCAGCCGTCTCCGGCTCCCGTGAACTGCATGATTATCGGCACCGGGAACCTGCGCAGCAGCTCCCTAAGCGCCGGGCCGGCCGGGATCTCCCGCCAGGAGGAGCCTCCATCCGCAGTCGCCACCAGCCCGCCGTTCCTCCAGCCCCAGCCGTGCCGCGCATCCGCAAAGGCCGCCGCCCGCTCCAGGTTCCAGGGCTGGAACGACCAGTGATTCCCGCCGTCATTCGTGACATAGGCATCCAGCCTCCGGCGATCCGCTCCCTCGTTCAAATAAACCAGCGCGAACCCGAATTGCGCCTGCCCTCCCGGGAACTCGGGACCTCCCGCCCCGTACCGGACATCGGATGCGGGCTCGATCCGAACCTTGCTCCAAGCCTTTCCTCCGTCCTTCGTCCGGTACAGCACCGGGGCCGGGTCATGGGATCCGAAGGCGAGCCACCCGTTGCTGGCGTCGGTGAAATGCATGCCCGTGACCGCTTCCCGCTCCGGCAGCATGCCCTTGGCTTCTCCCGCATAGGACGATCCGGCGGAAGGCTTCCAAGACAGCCCTCCGTCAGCCGTCACATATAGAGTCTTCTCCGTCGATCCCATCGCCGCATCGGCGGAAGTCATCAGCCAGCCCTGCGACGGAGTGACGAATTGCATCCCTGTCGGCTCCGTCCGCACCGGCAGCCTGGACTCCTTCCACGTTCTGCCCCCGTCATCCGTCCGGAACACGAGCGTCGGGCCTTGGTCCGGAGCCATGCAGATCCAGCCGTGCATCGCATCGAAGAAATAAACGGCCTTCCCCGCATCCAAGCCGCCCGGGAAGGCGGAAGCCGCGGGAGGCGCTGCGTCCTGCCAATCCTCTCCGCCGTTGTCGGTCCGATAAAACTTGTCTCCGGTCCGCTCCCATGCGTAGCCGTGATCGCCATCGAGCCACTGCATGCCGGTCAAACGGCCCCTGGATGCGGCATTGCCCGCACCGGCATCGGCCGGCACCGCCGGAATCGGCTCCTTGCGGACATCCGCCGCTCCCGCTGCGGGGGAACCGCCGGCCTTGCCGGATGACTGGCCGGCAGGCACCGAAGCTGCCGCAGAGCCTTCCGGCCAAGACTCGTCCTGCCGCTGCTGGCCGCAGCTGCCGAGAATCAAGCAGGAGGCTGTCAGCAGAACCGCCGCCAGATGAAGCTTTTTATCCACGCCATCGCCCCCTCTACAATCTTACGGACGCCAATGGCAGGCTCGAAGTTGCCGCGGCCTTGCCGAAATGATGCCGTGCCTGCCGTCTTGCCGCTTCTGCCCTTCTATCCGCTAGCAGGACTTCGGGTCCATTCGTCGAACAAATGCTAACCGGAATATGGCCTAAGGGAGTGTCTCGACATGGAAAAAAAGAACCACGATGGTTGGATAGAGGCAGATATCGCTGCGTTGCAGGCGGCGATGGAAGCCGGCTCGCTGTCGGCGGCCGCTTGCGTCCGCTGGTACCTGGAGCGGATCGAACGGCTCAACCCGAAGCTGAAAGCGGTGCTGGAAATCAACCCGGACGCCCTTGAAATCGCGGAGGCGCTCGACGCGGAGCGGCTGGAGCGCGGATCCCGCGGACCGCTTCACGGCATCCCGATCCTGCTCAAGGATAACATCGATACAGGCGACCGCATGCATACCAGCGCCGGCTCGCTCGCTCTTGCGGAGCATTTCGCCAGGACGGATTCGGCGGTCGCCGAGCAGCTAAGGGCTGCCGGAGCTGTCTTCCTGGGCAAGGCCAACATGACGGAATGGGCGAATTTCATGTCGGGCACGATGCGGTCGGGATATAGCTCCAGAGGCGGCCAGACGCTCAATCCTTACGGTCCCGGCGAGCTGTTCGTCGGCGGCTCAAGCTCCGGCTCCGGCGCGGCGGTTGCCGCGAATCTGTGCGCGGCCGCCATCGGCACCGAAACCTCGGGCTCGATCATCAGCCCATCCTCGCAAAACGGCCTTGTCGGCCTCAAGCCGACGATCGGGCTCGTCAGCCGCAGAGGCATCATCCCGATCTCGCACAGCCAGGATTCGGCCGGTCCGATGGCTCGTACGGTCAGGGACGCCGCGATCCTGCTCGGCGCCATGACGGCGGCGGACCCGAGGGATGACGCCATGCAGGAACAACGGCGGAAAGCCTATGCGGACTATACGCCCTTCCTGGACGCGAACGGGCTGCAAGGGGCGAGAATCGGCATTCCGCGTCATTATTATCAAGGACTGGATGAAGCTCGGGCGGCGATCATCGAGCGGGCGATCGCCTTGTGCAAGGATCGCGGAGCGATTATCGTCGACCCGGTCTCGATGCCTTGCGAGAACGCGAAATGGGATTGGGACGTGATGAGGTTCGAATTCAAAAAAGGGCTGAACGATTATCTGGCCCAAGCAGGCTCCGGCGCTTCCGTCCGGACGCTCGATGAACTGATTTCCTATAACGAAGCGAATCGGGACGCCGCTCTGAAGTATGGGCAAGACACGCTGATCGGGTCCAATGAAACGAGCGGCACCTTGTCCGAACCGGTGTACGCCGAGAGCTTGCGCCTCAACCATGAGGTATCCCGGGACCAAGGCATCGATCATGCCATCCGCGCTTACAAGCTGGATGCGCTGTTGTTCCTGGGCAACGAGGAAGGGCTCGATGTGTCCGCGCGCGCGGGATATCCCGTCATAACCGTGCCGGGCGGCTGCGCGGAAACAGGCGCCATCGGCGATGAAGGCTATACGACCAAAGGGCCGCAGGGGATCACCTTCGTCGGAGCCGCCTACAGCGAGCCGGTGCTTCTCCGGCTGGCCTATGCTTATGAACAAGCGAGCCTACACCGCATTGCACCGTCCGATCCGGACTGAACTCCCGAATAGATGGACCGGCTTCGTTCATGCAGACGTTCTCCAAAAGAGAGCGGAATCAAACAGCGGCGGAAGGCCGGGCTCGCGCCCGGCTTCCGCCGCTGTTCGGTTCAGGAGAACAATAATGGGGCCGCTATTCCAGAATCACGTCGTCGATAAACACCTTGCCGCCGCCAGACGCCTTGGCAATCTGCACGCCGATCGCCTGGATGAACGACTTGTCGATCTTGCCTCCATTGGCATCCTTCGTGTCGATGAGGTCGAGGGTGATCCACTGGTATTCGTCCGTCAGCTGAACGGTTCCCGAGGATGCCCAAGCCCATCCGCTGCCATGCTTGATGAACAGCTGGGCCGAAGCGCTCCCGCCGGAGATGCGGGCCTTGACCTTGATCCTGGAAGCGTTCGTGAAGTCGAGCGCCCCGTAGCGGGTCAGCTCGCTCGTCGCTTCCCCGGAGACGTTCGCCGGGATGGCCGAGCTGAGGGCCTTGCCGGCGCCCTCGTCCTCCAGAGCCGGAGCGGACAGGCTCAAGCCGTTGCTGTCGACGCCCCAGTTCGATGCCGAGGACTCGAAATCGTACAGCACTCCAAGCGGAAGGCCGCCATTCGCGCTGCCGTTCGGAACCGTGCCCGCATCGGGGTCGGTCAGCGCCTTGATATCGTCGAAGTACATCGAGCTGGTCAGTTGATTGCCGCCGGGCACGGCGTTGGTGTAGATCGAGAACGCCTGCACGTTGGCCAGCTTCAGCTTGGTCAGCGTGCCGGTCGCTCCGTTGGCCGGAGCGAATTCATTGAACGGAGCCGTGACGAGCCTCGCTTCCGTTCCGGTCGTGTCCGGGTAATACTCGTAGGTTTTGCCGTCCGCATTGATCTGCATGACGAGCTTCTGGCCCTTGCCGTCCGGCTGGTACCAGAACTGGAGCGCATTGAAGCCCGACCAGTCCACGCCGCCGAGCGACTTGGTGATGCCGGCATAACCGCTGCCTGCCAGCGTGTACGTGTATTTCAGGCCGTAGCTGCCGCTGTTCTTGTGCGCGCTGTCCAGCGCGGTACTCGTGGAATCGCCGCCGGCATGGACGAATTTGGAGCCGAGCGCTTCGTTGCTGCCGAGATAGCCCTCGAAGTCGTCGACCATCGCCGGATCAAGCACGGCATCGGCATACGTGCTGTACAGCTTGATATTGTCGATGTAGACCGGAATGGAGCTGTCCGCGTTCAAGCCGCTGCCGACAAGGGACAGGGCGATCGAGCCGGCCTGCTTCAGCTTGTCCGCGTCGGCGAAATCAATGACTGGCGCATAGCGGTAGTAATCCACGCCGCCGATCGTGACGATCGGAAGATCGCTCAGGGATACTTGAGTCGTGCCCATTCCATATTTGTCTTCCCAATCCGGGGGCAGCTGGCCGACAGCCTGAAGGCTTCCCTTGCCTTCGCTTTTCGCCCCTGCGGACACAGGCACGTACGCCTCGAATTTGACCCGGTTGACGCCGCTCAGGTCTGCCGCTCCGGCGACCTCCTTGGCGTTCTTCAGCTCCAGCTTCATCTCCTGCCAAGTATCGCTGTAGACGAGGCCGCCAACCGTCAGCTTCAGGGCGGAGCTTCCGTTGAATTCGGCGGCATCGATCGCGTCGACGCTCGCTTGATAGCCGCCGTTGTTCTGCACGCCTTCAATGCCGGACTCGAAGTCGTACGTCCCGACCTCGATCTCCGGAACCTTCACGAATACCGTGTTTGTCTGCTCATGCAGCACGGAGCCGTCCTCCGCGTAGACCTTCACGGTCAGGGCAGCCGTCTTGCCGTTCAGGGCGCCGGCAGGCGACCATACGGCCGTATAATATCCGCTGGCGGAATCCAGAGTCAGCGGAATTTCCCGATCCGAGCCTTCGACGAGATACACCGCTTTGGACGGAGCCGCATTCAGCACCCGTACCCGGATCACGGCCGTGTTGGAGCGGATCGTGCTCTGGTCGGTCGGAGAAGCCACATGGACGAACGGCTGCTCCCCGGATGTGTCGGCCTTGCGGTCGTAGGCTCCCGTTACGCCGGCTGCGAACAGGGAGTACGGCTCGTTGTAGAACCGGATGAAGTCGGGCAGCATCTGGTTTTCCTGCCCGTCCGGCATCGGGTAGGGAACATAGGTGGAATCCGGCCCGAAGTTGGCCCATGTCAGCATGTAGGCCATTCTTTTCGCGTCGGGATCCGATTGCAGCGCCGCGGACAGCCTCGTGAAGAAGTCCGGCGTCGAGTTGCCGCTTGTCATCATCTTCTGGTAGCCAAATTCCGTCAAGGCGGCGACCTTGTCCCGTGCGTCCGCGATTCCGGAGACCGTCTTCGCTTCCGTCACGACGCCGTCGAACCAACTCTGTCCTTCGCCGTTGTAATAGCTGTCGAAGCCGATGATATCCGCATAGTCGTCGCCCGGATAGGTTTCCAGGTAGCGGCTCTCGTCCGTGCCGAAGCCCCCTCCCGGCGAGAAGCCGTACAGGAAGTTGCGGACCTCCTTCTTGTCCCGCAGGTACTCCACGGTATAACGGTAGATTTCCTTGTACTCGTCCTTGGTCGTGAAGGCGGCTCCCCACCAGAACCAGCTGCCGTTCTGCTCGTGGAACGGACGGAAGATGACCGGAATCGGATCGCCGTTGTCATCCTTGAGATGATGGGCGAAGTCGGCGATGTTGTCGAGGAAGGCGTTGAACTCCGCGTTCTTGTCCCCGCCGGGGAGAATGTGGGAGACGACATTGCCCTTCACGTCGTAGAAGCTGCCGCCCGTGACGAAGTTCGGCATATGCGAGCTGAGCGTCAGCACGCCGCCGTCGTCATAGGCCTTCTTCATGACGGCGGCCAGGTTGTCGCGGCTCTGCTCGAAGTCGCCGGCCACGCCCGGCTTCTCCTTGCCTTCCAGGCTGAGCGTGTCCCAGCCGAAGAGCGCCGGATATTCGCCTACGGCGTTTTTGGCGTCGGACTGCGTGCCGTCCCGATCCGTGATCGACAGCCCTTCCGTCGTAGCGTGCTGCTGGCCGAACAGGATGTTTTTGCCGCGCAGCTCGTTCAGGTAGAGAAACAGCGAGCGCGTCTGGGCGCTTGCCTTGCGGTCAACCAGATTGACCGCAGCAGGCGCTGGCGTCACGGTTGGGACCGGCGTCGATGTAGGGGCAGCTGTCGGCGACGGAGCAACCGTCGGTGCCGGTGTTGCCGTAGGCTCTGTCGTCGGTGCAGGCGTTGCGGTCGGTGCAGGCGTTGCGGTCGGTGCAGGCGTTGCGGTCGGTGCAGGCGTTGCGGTCGGCGCAGGCGTTGGCGCTGCCGCAGTCGGCGCAGGTGTCACGGAAGGAGTCGTCGACGTCGACGGTGTCGCGGTCGGAAGCGGGCTTCCGGACGGCTTCAGGACCCCGTTCTCCACCGAGTAGCTGCCCTTCTCGATTACACTTCCGTTCCAGGCCGCTCCGGAGACATTCACGGTCAGGCTTCCGATGGAGAAGCTGCCGCTCGCCGTCATGGAGGCTGCGGCGTTGATCTCTACGGAAGCGACTTTTGTCCCTCCTTCAAGCTCAACCTTGGACGGGCTGCTCACGACCAGACGGCTGATCTCCGTTCCGCTTGCCCATACGCGGACTTGTCCGTCCGGACGGTTGACGAGCACCTCGTTCAGCCTGGAATCGCGGATATGGACGGAGTTCGGGCCTCCGCCCGCGATGAAGGTTTTGCCTGCGACCTTGACGCCGTCCAGCGTCGCATCGCCGCTGCCGATGCCGGGCGTCAGGTAGAGATTGCCGCTGACCGACAGCCCCTTCAGGACGACGCCGTCATGATTGATCAGCGCATTGCCCGCCACCTTGCCTTCAGCGGATGTGCCTGCTTGCGCGTAGTACCCGGCCACGAGCTTGTTCAGCAGCGTGACCGCCTCGGCTCGGGTCATGTCGCCGGACGGCCGGAACGACCCGTCCGGGTATCCGCTCAGCATGCCCGCCAGCGACTGGACGGCTTGCCGGGCGTAACCGCTGATTTGAGCGGCGTCGATAAAAGTCAAGCCTCCGGAAGCGCTGTCATTCGATTCCAGCTGAAATACCCGGGAAAGCATGGCTGCCGCGTCCTGGCGGGAGATGGCCGCCAGCGGAAGCGCTTTGTTCCCGGCGACGCCCTCATAATAACCGGCGCTTCTGGCCGAGGAGAGCGCAGACTGGTACCAGGCGCCTTCCTTGACGTCGCTGAAGGGCTGGCCGGATGCGCCCGAGAAGCCGAACAGCTTGTTGATCAAGGTCGCGAATTCCGCTCGCGTAATGCTTCCGTCCGGCTTGAAGCTGCCATCCGGATATCCGGCTGCGACACCGTTCGCCATCCATTGGGAGATCGCCTCGCGAGCCCAGTGTCCTTGCGTATCTGTTGCGCCTTGGCCGGCTGTCTGCCCTGCCGGAGCTGCGGCTGCTGCCGCCGACAGGACGGGCGCTGTCGCCAAGGCGGCTGTAAGGAGCGCAGCGAGCATTTTGGGAGTTCTCTTCATCTATATCCTCCTCGAGTGGATTGGGTTCAAACCGCCGCTGAATGCCGTTTTGATATGTAAGCGGTTTATTTACCCATTATATAAGTCCCCCGCAGGCGAAAAACAGGCTCCCGGTTATGATTAATAGCTCTCTGTTGTCTTTCTTTGTTAGCGCCCGTTAGCTTCACCCCTCTTGCCGCATCGAGGCATCTGAGCACAAAAAAAGCCCGGCTCCGGGCTCTCATGTATGCCGGAAGAGGCGGCAATACCCGATTCAGCAGCCCCCTTGTCGATCGAGGCCATGTCCGGCACTCCCGAGCCCATGGGCGCATAGGCTAAGAAGCATATTCAAGGATGGAGGAATGACCATGCACTGGCTCAGCATCATCGGCATCGGAATTGCCGCCAATCTCGACAATCTCGGGATCGGGATCGCTTTTGGCGCGAAGAGAACGCTGATTCCATTCCGATCGAACCTTCTGATCGCGCTCCTCTCCATGGCCGCGACATGTCTCGCCATGCTTGGCGGCCATTTCCTCGCCGACTTTCTCGATCCCGATGCCGCCAACGGCATCGGCGGAGCGCTCATCGCCGTCATGGGCATCCTGGCGCTCATATCCGGCTTGAGAGAGGCAAGCAGGGCTGGATTGGCGGCTTCGCCAAGCGGCGGCACCCTCCTTCAAAACCCCCTGCGGGCCGACCGCGACGGCAATCAGATTCTGTCCTGGAGCGAATGCTGGGCTTTGGGGCTCGCCTTGTCGCTCAACTGCATCGCCAGCGGCATCGGAGCCGGAGCCACCGGACTGTCCGTGACGGGCGTGACGCTCTCGATCGGGATCTTCTCGCTGATAACGGTCGGCATCGGGGCCGGCATCGGCGTCCGCTTGGCCCGCACATGGCTGGGCCGCTACTCCAACGCGATCGGCGGCCTTCTGCTCGCGGCCATCGGACTCTACGAGATCTTCATCTGACCGGCTACCAGCGGATCTCCTTGAGCGCCGCCGCATACTGCCTCTTCCGTTGTTCCGCAAGCTCCCAGCCGGCCATCTCCTCCAGAATCCGCTGGCGGTTCGTATAGCCTTTGGCCAGCCCGTTGAGACGGGCAGCCAGCGTCGAGGCTTCCATTTCCGCGCGGGACGGGAACAAGGCGTCCAGCTTCTTCACCGCATCGGGAAACCTTTTGAGGTTATGCTTCTGATGCCGCTCCTCCGCCGCCCAGAATTCCGCCGTCTCGGCAATCTCCGTATCCGGCACGGGCTTTCCTTCGAGCGCCAGGCCGCCCAGCTTCTCCCGGATCGCCTCCAGCTGCTCCCGGCCGCTCCAAAAGACGATGGACTGGTACTGCCTGTCCTTGTACCCGTTGATAGTGGCCGGATTATGGCTGCTCCAGAACAAATCGAGCAGCTCGCGGTAGGAGATGGCCGAGGGGTCGTATTGAAGCTGCACCGTCTCCGAATGGTCCCCCATATGCCTGTAATCCGGGTTGCGCGATGTCCCTCCGGCATAACCGGTCCGCGTACGCAGCACCCCGGGCAGCGAGCCGAACAGCGCCTCCGGCCCCCAGAAGCAGCCCATGGCGAAGGCGGCGCTGGCTTTCATGTCATGAAGATCATTTCCCATTCTTCCTGCCTCCTTAGTGAACCTCCCGCATCCGAGCCTTTCCGAATTCGATCTATTGTTGGCTGCTCCTCTTTCAATTATCTCCATTCATCCCGATAATATAGTAAAATACTCCCATACTCATCCGATCTTCCAGCAAAGGAGCAGGACTTATGAATCAATTGAAACTGAAGGTTGTATGGATCGCTCTCTCTATTACCCTTTTGCTTCCGACTTTCGCGCACGCTGCGGAGGACAAGCCTTCTTTCACCGATGTAAGCGGGACCTTCTGGGCGCGCGACGCCATCGACAGCCTGGTGCAGCTAGGGGTGCTCAAGGGCTTCGAGGACCGCAGCTTCAAGCCTCAGGCACCTGTCACCCGCGAGCAGTTCGCCCAGATCCTGACGCTGAGCTTCTATCTGGATCTTCCGACGGACAAGCTCCAATCGTTCCAGGATGTATCCTCTTCCCGCTGGTCCTACTCCGCCATCGAGGCCTCCAAGGATTTTTTGACGGGATATTACCCGCCCAGCGGCAAGGCTTTCTTTGACCCGACAGGGAAGGCCACCCGCGAGGACGTAGCGGTAGCGCTCGTCAAGACGCTCGGCTACCAGCCCGACGACCTGGTGGACAAAGACATCTTGAGCCGCTTCCATGACGACGACGAGATTTCACCTAACCTCCGCAATTACGTGGCTCTCGCCGTAGAGAAGAAGCTTCTTACCGGATACAACGACTGGACTCTCAAGCCTGCCGACGGCGTCACCAGGGCCGAGGCCGCATCGCTTGTCTATCGCGTCATCAAAAACGCCTCGGGAGACAGCCAGGCATCCCTGTCCCTCAATGTCGAGGCACCGGAAAAGACATCCTCCCCGACGTTCTACATCACCGGCGATGTGACGAAGGGAGCCAGCGTTTTCATCAACAGCAAAGAGGCGGAGGTCAATCAAGGCCAGTTCCGCGTAGCCGTCCAGCTCCAGGATGAAGGCACCTATACGTATACCGTGACGGCCCGTATTCCAGGAGGCAAGACCCAAACCGTGACCAGAAAAGTCGTCTTTGAAAAGGGAGCTCCGGTACTGGAAGTAACCGGCGTGCCGGAATCGACGGACAAGCAGTCGGTTACGGTGTCCTGGAAAGTCAAAGACGACAACGATTATGATCCCGAGGTCTACGTGAACGATGAAAGGCGGAGCTACGGAAGCTCCCTGGAAATCCAGCTCAAGGAAGGCGTCAATACGATCAAGGTGAGGGCGACGAACCGTTACGGCCGCTCCACTGAGGTCGTCAAGCAGGTCCTGTTCCAAGCCGGCGGCCCCGCCTTGACGGTAGGGGAGCTGCCTGCCTCCACGAACAAGGAAACCGTAACCGTCACATGGACCGTCAAGGACGGGAATGATAACTCCCCCAAGGTCTACGTCAACGATAAGCTTCAACCCTACGGAAGCAGCACCGTGGTCGCCCTCAAGCAAGGCGTCAATGCCATTGTCGTCCGCGCCGTGAACTCCCTCGGGAAGGAAACCGTGGTGGCGAAATCCATTTCCTTTGCCAGCGATGGCCCCGTTCTGAAGGTCGGCGACGTACCCGAAAGCACGACGAAGAGCACCTTCAGACTGACTTGGACGGTAACGGACTCCAACGACAGCAGCCCGAAAGTATACGTGAACGATGAACAGAGTCCATACGGCTATGCCTCCTTCACCCTCAAATCCGGAGCCAACACGTTCAAAGTCAAAGCCGTTAACAAACTGGGGCAAACGGCGGAGACGATACGCACCATCACCTTCAATCCGTCCGCTCCGGTCCTCACTCTCGGATACGCCCCGGAGAAAACATCCTCCGCACGTGTGACGCTGACATGGACCGTATCGGATGAGAATGATTACTCGCCCAAACTATTCCTGAACGATCAATTGATCTACAGCGGCGGCGGAAGCGTCAGCCTGGATCTGAAGCCAGGCCTCAATACCTTCAAGCTCGCAGCCGCCAACAGCTATGGCAAAACGACCGAGATCACCTATACCGTCACCCTGGAAGAAGCTGCACTTGTCCCAGGCTGATTTCAATGCCTCCTACCAAACAACGCTCCCCGGAATAGGGGAGCGTTGTTGCTGCTTATCTCGAGGATGCCTCTGCTGCGTTGTTTCCTGCTCAACGAGCCTTAATGAGCCTTAATGAGCCGCATGAACGGACTGGCCGTCCTTGGCGTTCTCGGAATCCCGCTGGATCCGCTTGCCTCCGACCAGCAGCGCGACCAGGATGCCCAGCGCGACGAACACGAGCCCGGTAAGAGCCACCGTCTCGAAGGAATCCACCCAAGCCTGCTGGATGAACAGCACAACCTTGTCCTTGAGCTCCGCCGGAAGCGGGAATTTGTCGGGATACACGATGACGCTGAACAGGTCCACGCCGCTCTTCTCGATGCCCTCGACCGCCTGGACGACGTCGCCGCTGCCGCCGGCCTTCGCCTCTGCGGACATCGTCTCGACATTGGAGCGCAGCGTATTGTTCATGACGACGTTGAGCACCGTGACGCCGATCGTGCCGCCGATGGAACGGAAAAAGGTCGATGCGGACGTGACCGTGCCGAGCCGGGTTTTCGGGAATTCGTTCTGCACGGCGATCATCAGCGTCGGCATGACCAGACCCATGCCGAGTCCGAGAATGACCATGTACACATAAGCGGTCCACTGCGATGTGTCCAGCCCCATCGTGCTGACCAGGTAGAAGCCGCCCGTCGTGACGAGCATGCCCGCTGCCAGAACGGTGCGGTATTTGATGCGGAGCAGGAGCTGGCCGCCGATCACGCTCGCGACGATCAGCGCGATCATCATCGGAGTCATCGTGGAGCCGGCTTTTGTCGGGGACACCCCGAGAATGCCCTGCATATACAGCGGCACGAACATGATGGCTCCGAACATGCCCAGGCCCAGCAGGAAGCCGAGGCCGTTCGTCACCGAGAAGACGCGGTTGCGGAACAGCGAGAGATCGAGCACGGGCTCGGCCGCGGACTTCTCCGCCAGAAGAAACAATGCCGTAAAGAGGAGCGCTCCGCCGAAGATCAGGCAGCTTGTGCCCGACGTCCAGGCGAACTTGTCGCCGCCGAAGGTCAGTCCGTACAAGAACAGGATCAGAGCCGGAACGAGCGTGACGATGCCCAGGTAGTCGATGTTGGCCTTGCCTTCCAGGCGGACCGTCTCCTGCTTCAGCCCGATGTAGATCAGAAGCGCGGAGATGATGCCGAAGGGCACGTTCATCAGGAAGATCCAGTGCCAGCTGACGTTGTCGACGATGACGCCGCCGATGAATGGACCGATCACCGAGCTGAGGCCGAAGATCGCCCCGAATACGCCCTGCCACTTGGCCCGCTGCTCGGCGGTGAAAATATCGCCGATGATCGTCTGCGACAGCGGCATCAGCATGCCGCCGCCTATGCCCTGGAGGCCGCGGTACAATACCAGCTGCTCCATGGAGGTGGCCGTGGCGCACATCGCGGAGCCCGCGGCGAATATGATGGCCCCGATCAGATAGAGCAGCCGGCGGCCGTACATGTCCGACAGCTTGCCGACGATCGGAACGACGACGGTCGAAGCGATCATGTAGGCGGTCGTCACCCAGGCGAAAATCTCGAAGCCTTGCAGCTCGGTGATGATGGTCGGCATCGCCGTGCCTACAATCGTCTGCTCCAAGGCGCTGAAAAACATTCCCATGATAAGGCCGGTAAGCACCCATCTCCGGTTGATGCCGGTTGATTGCATGTTGATCCCTCGCTTTTTGACCGTTCGGTCATATGGTATAATGAAGCCGGAAGAGAATAGAAAAGCTTATCAAGCCTATGATTTTATTTGCTTTCCCAATCCTATCCATTCAAAACACAGCACTTATTATAGTTCTGTTTGACCGCTTGGTCAACTGCTTTGGGGGCGAGTTATTCATGGATAAAAGAGAACGGATCCTACATCACGCCATGGAGCAATTCATGCAGAAAGGCTATCACCAGACGACCATGCAGGATATCGCGGACGCGGCCGGCATCGCCAAGGGCGGAATCTACTTCTACTTCAAATCGAAGGAGGAATTGATTCAATCCGTATTCGAATCCTATCTCGAGCGCATGTCGGCCATGCTGACGGCTACGGCAGCCCGCTATGAGCCGGGCTCCAGGGAGAGCCTCTTCCAGCAGATCAAAACCCAGCTGGACGAGCTGACCTCCCACAGCAAGATGCTGCTCCTGTTCTCCAGCGGCCAAATCAGCCTGAGCGAGCGGATGAGGGAGCTCTCCATGAATGCGCGCCTCCGTTCGTTCGTCTGGTTCCGCAACCAGCTGGTCGGCGTCTACGGCGCGAGGATCGAGCCTCACGCCTTCGACCTGACCGCGCTCGCGACAGGGCTGGTCAGCGAGTATATCGGCTTTATCCTGCTGAATGACGTCCGGCTGAGCTCGGCGAAACTCGCCAGGATGATTGTCCGGCGGCTGGAAGACTCCGTCCGCGGGCTAGAGAATTCCGGGGACGAGCCTGTGCTGACTTCGGAGGCATTCCGCACCTTCTACCCCGAGGGGGACTTCGGGGACGGGGCAGAACGGCGCCGCCTCGTCGAGGCGGCAGCAGCTCTGCTCAAGCGGCTGGAGCCGGAGCTCGAGAGCGATGCCGGCCGGATCCATCGGCATGCGGCCGGCATGCTCCAAGAGGAGACGGCTTCACCTGCTCCAAGGCCGGTGGTGATCGAGGGCATGCTGGCGCTGCTTCAGGCCGTGGACGGCTTGAGCGGATGGCCGGAGACGGCGGCGGTCCGAACGGCGCTGGCCGCTTGGAACGACACAAGCAAGCAATCCTGAAAATGTCCCCTTCTATTTTCCAGATATGGTATAAATAAATCATACACTGGGCAAAGAGGGGATTTTCTTTGATTACGGATATTGAAGCAGAACGACTGCTGCGCTTATTGAAGGAGCTCGTAGTAAATCGCCCAATAGCATTTCCTCCTTTAAAAGCGTTTGTAACCCTCGAAGCGGTTGCTCCAGGAACAAACGAACAGTTTCAAATCGACATTGTCCGAAAAACTCTTCACGTGCGGAAATGCACTTATCAAACACGGCACAAAAAGTCCGTCCCTTCATTACGAGTTGATATCGGCGGCCCACCTCATACGAACCCAGATGGCGTCGAAATCCCCTGTCCGCACATTCATGTTTACAAGAAAACTATGAGGACAAATGGGCTTATCCCCTTCACATGCATATGAACACAGACCCCGATGACTTGGTTCAGGTATTAATTGACTTCCTGGAGTATAATAATGTAACGAATCCTCCTAATGTAATTCGTCAAGTCGAGGTGACAGACATTGAACCTAGTTGAACAATTATCGGAATCATATGTGAACTGGCTGAGGCAAAAAATCGTATTCAAAGAGATTAACGACGACGCCATTGAAATAACGACTCCTTTTATGGATAGGCATAATGATCACTTCCAAATCTACGTCCAGCAATCGAAGTCCAATAAATTAATGGTGAGCGATGCTGGATATGTCATAACCGATTTGCTTTTATCGGGTTGCGACGTATTTTCATCCCCCAAACGAGAACAGATGCTTCGTACCATTCTCAATGGTTACGGCGTGAAGGTTTCAACGAATAAAGAACTGTATGTTGAAACAACTTTGGAGAGTTTCCCGCAAAAGAAACATATGCTTGTCCAGGCTATGATGACCGTTAACGATATGTTCATGACGTCTAGGCAGAACGTACAGAGCATATTCCTTGAGGAAGTCGATCATTTTCTATTCGAAAACGACATTCGGTTTGTTGAAAACATTAACTTCACAGGAAAGTCAGGCTTTCCACAAACCTTTCACTTTGCCGTTCCAAGATCCAAAGAAAAACCTGAGCGAATCTTGCAAGCCATAAATAATCCAACCATGCAGTATGCTGAAACTCTTTTGTTTGCGTGGACCGATTCCAAACAGAACCGCAGACCCGATTCCAAGCTTTACGCGCTTTTAAATGACTCCGAGAAAAAAATAAGGCCAGGGATTTTAAACGCTTTTCATGAGTATGAGGTCGAACCTGTCTTATGGTCTCAAAAAGGGCAGTATCTGGGTGAATTAGTTGGGTGAAAGGAAGCAAATACTTAAAAAAGCAAGCTTAATAACTATAAACCATTAAAGCTGAAAAGGCCGCCAGCCGGATTACCGGCTGGCGGCCTTTCTTTATGTTCACACCCATTTGCTCTGAAAATCCGCGATGCTCTTGTACTCGTCCTGCAGCAGCCGCGACACGCGGATATAGATCCGGGCAAGCTCTTGGTAGATCTCCGTATGCTTGGGAATCGGCTCATGCCGATAAGTGCCGCCGACCATCTCCGACACGACGCCGAGAGAACCGACCTCTCCGATCGCGTACAGGCCGAGAATCGCCGCACCGAGGCAGGAGCTCTCGACGCTCTCCGGCACATGCACCTGCTGGTTGAAGATGTCGGCCATCATCTGACGCCACAGCTCCGAGCGGGCGAAGCCGCCGGTGGCCTGGATTTTGCCCGGCTCTCCGATCAGCTCCTGCAGAGCCAGGAAGACGGTGTACAGATTGAGGATGACGCCTTCCATCGCGGCTCTGATCAGATGCTCCTTCTTGTGGTGAAGCCCCAGGCCGAAGTAGGAGCCCCGGGCATTGGAATCCCAGAGCGGAGCCCGCTCTCCGGACAGGAACGGATGGAAGATCAGGCCGTCCGAGCCCGGCTTGACGCGAGCGGCGATATCCGAGAGCAGATCGTACGGATCGCGGCCGATCCGCAGCGCCGTCTCCTTCTCGGAAGCTCCGAGCTGGTCGCGGATCCAGCGGAAGATCATGCCGCCGTTGTTGACCGGCCCCCCGATGACATACATGTCCTCCGTAAGCACGTAGCAGAAGATCCGTCCCTTGGGATCGACGCGCGGCTTGTCGGTCACGGTGCGGATCGCCCCGCTCGTGCCGATCGTCACGGCGACGACGCCGGGGTCGATCGCATTGACGCCCAGATTCGAGAGCACGCCGTCGTTGGCTCCGACGACGAACGGAGTCTCGGCCGGCAGGCCCATATGCTCCGCCCACGTCCCGTCCAGGCCCGTCATGACATGGCGGGTCGGGACCAGGCGGGACAGCTTGGACGGGTCGACGCCCGCCACTTCCAGCGCGCCCGCGTCCCAGTCCAGCTCATGGATGTTGAACAGACCCGTCGCCGAGGCGATGGAATGGTCCACGACGTACTCCCCGAACAGCTTGTGGAACACGAACTCCTTGATGGAGATGAACTTGTCCGCCTTGCCGAACAGCCCGCCTTCCTCGTTCCGCAGCCAGAGCAGCTTCGCCAGCGGCGACATCGGATGGATCGGCGTGCCGGTGCGCAGGTAGATCTCATGCCCGTCATGCTCGCTCTTGATGATGTCCGCCCAGCGGGCGCTGCGGCTGTCCGCCCAGGTGATGCAGCGGGTGAGCGGCTTGCCCGTCCCGTCGACGGCGATCAGGCTGTGCATGGCGGCGCTGAACGACACGCATCTCACCTGTGCCGGGTCCACTCCGCTCTCCAGCATGACCTGCTTGATTGAGCCGACGACGGCGGCGAAAATCTCCTCCGGGTTCTGCTCCGCGGTCGCCGGCGTCGGCGAATAAAGCGGATATTCGATATGATGCACGGCCTTAAGCTTGCCGTCTGTCGTGAACAGGACGGACTTGGTGCTCGTCGTTCCGATGTCGGTGCCGATCATATAGGCTTGGCCCACTTTTCAACCTCCTCCCGATGGATGGCCGTATTGAACGCAGACATGGATGCCGCATTACGGTCGCTGTTGAAGACGGAGTGCCGGACCGAACCCTCGGCAGAGGGCGAAGCCCGCCGTTTTCAAAAGCGAACGCTCAACGGCTTCGGAGAAAAACCCTTCGTGCGCATGCGGATGCTTCTCCGGAGCCTATCCATGTTCGGCTTTTTCCGGTCAACCTGCAAAGGGAAAAGCGAACGCCGGCGTCCGCCTCTCCCCGTTATGAGTTAAATAAACAGATCCAGCACAAGAATGAACCCGAGCGCCGCCACCGAAATGATCGTCTCCAGCGCCGTCCATGTCTGCAGCGTCTCCTTCACGGTCATGCCGAAGTATTCCTTGATCAGCCAGAAGCCGGAGTCGTTGACATGGGACAGGATCAGCGATCCCGCTCCCGTCGCCAGCACGAGCAGCTCGGGGCTGACGCCCGGCATGGCGACGGCGATCGGAGCCACGATGCCGGCCGCGGTCATCATCGATACGGTCGCAGAGCCCGTCGCGACGCGGATCAATGCCGCGATGCCCCAGCCGAGCAGAATCGGGGACAGATGGGACGAGGTCGCCAGCTCCGCGATGTAATCGCCGATGCCGGAATCCAGCAGCACGCGGTTGAACGCGCCTCCCGCTCCGATGACGAGCAGGATCGTCGCCGTCGGCGCCAGGCAGTCGTTGGAGAACTTCAGCACCTTCTCGCGGCTCATGCCGCGGAAGAAGCCGAGGCTGAAGAACGAATAGATGGTCGCGATGAGCAGGGCGACAACGGGGTCGCCGACGAACTTGAAGAAATCGTACAGGCCGGCATAATCCGCCTTGCCCTTGAGCGATACGTCTGCGATCGATGCCGCCAGCATCAGGATAACCGGAACGAGAATCGTGAATACGGTGTTGAAGAAGCCGGGAAGCTCCTTGTTGTCCACGTTCTCCGTCAGCTGGTCGCCGATCGCCTTCGGCACTTCCTTATGGATGCGCTTGCCGATCCAGCTGCCGTACAGCGGGCCTGCGATGATGGCGGTAGGCAGGCCGACAATGAGCGAGAAAAGAATCGTCTTGCCGACATCGGCGTTGAAGATGCCTACGGCCGTCATGGCTGCCGGATGCGGCGGCACAAGGCCGTGCACGACGGACAGGCCCGCGACGAGAGGCACGCCGATCTTCACGAGCGACACGCCAGTCTGGCGGGCGATCGTGAACACGAGCGGGATGAGCAGGACGAAGCCGACCTGGAAGAAGACCGGGATGCCGACGATGAACGCGACGACCATCATCGCCCAGTGGACGTTGCGCTGGCCGAACAGCCGGATCAGCGTCGTGGCGATGCGCTCGGCGCCGCCGGATTCGGCCATCATCTTGCCCAGCATCGTGCCGAGCGCCAGGACGATCGCCAGCAGGCCGAGCGTGTTGCCCATGCCCGTCTTAATGGAGTCGACGATGCCCACGGGGCCGTCCTTGACGGAGAGCAGCGGCATGCCGGCCGCCAGTCCGACGCCGATCGCCGTGACGATAAGCGCGACGAACGGATTGATTTTCGCGACCGTGATCAGCAGAAGCAGCACAACGATGGCGAGCAGAACGATTACTAACAGCATAATACAATCACCTCTTGATTGTCATTTGGTCGGGTTGCCGGGTTGAACATCCGCATACAGGTCCCGGTATTCCTGCGGCGTCATGCCGAACTGCTTCTTGAACGCGAAATTGAAGGAATGCGGCCTCTGGTAGCCGAGGCTGGCCGCGATCTCATAGATTTTGGCGGAGCCGCCCTTCAGCAGCTCCTCGGCCTTGCCCATGCGGGCCGCCTGCATGTAATCGCTCAGGTTCTCCCCCGTCTCCAGCTTGTACAGCTTGGAGAGATAGACCGGGTGGAGATGGACCCGGTCCGCCACCGCCTGCAGCGACAGGTCGCCGGTAATCTGCTCCTCGACGTACCTCTGGATCGCGCGGATCAGATCCGCCCGCGAATCCTTCGTCTCCTTCTGCATGTCCTCGCGGATGCGCCGCAGCGTCCGCAGCGACCATTCCTTCAGCTGGTTCACCGAGCGGAACGGAGGCGCCTCGGTCATCGCCGCGTAATCGCCGCCGAGCAGATCCGACAGCTGGCGGCCGTTCTTGTGGGCGATATAGGCATAGGCACCGGCCAGCGTGAAATAAACCTCGAGCAGCAGCTCCTGCGAGCCGGCCCCATCGGATTCCAGCTCGGCGAACACCCGCCGCAGCTTGTTCTCCATCTCGCCCCATTTGCCCGCGTCGAACAAGCGGATCAGCGCAGGCGGCTCATAGAGGCTCTCCAGCGGCTTGATGCCGGCATCGAGACCGGTATCCTCGAGCCTCATGAACAGCTCCCGCTCGTCGCCGATCCGGCCTCGGAAGGAATCCACGAGCCGGCCGTACAGGCCGGGAATCTCCTCCGGGAACCTTCCTTCCTGGCAGACCATGACGGAAATTTTCGCCTTCAGGTACGAGGAGACCGCCGTCTGCAGATCCGCAGCCGTGCGCTCGAACCAGGCGGCATCATGGCCATGAGGCGAATCCAGGCGCGGAGCCATGGCGTACACATAGTATCCGTAGGCATCCTTGGCCGGCCAGATTGCGTAGCGCGTGCCGAACAGCTCTCCGGCCATGTTGCCGATCGCGTATTCCTTCCATTCCGGATTTGGCGGTCCGTACTGGAGGAACAGCTCGTCGAGCCGCACGACCATGAGCGAGCAGCGGCTCCACTCTCCGCCGGAGAGGTCCAGCAGCTCCATCTTCTCCCGCAGAGCGGCCTCTTCGGGAATCCGTCCCTGCAGCAGATCGAGCAGCAGGGAAGCCCGCATGAGCGGCAGATTTTCCTTCAGCGCGTAGCTCAGCCGCTGCTGGGAGATGACCTCCTCCCATTCCTCCTCGAGCTTGCCGATGGCCGAGCGGACGGCGGCGGTCAGCTCTTCCTCCTTCACCGGCTTGAGCAGATACGCCTCCGCCTGATGGCGGATCGCTTCCTTGGCATAGTTGAAGTCGGAGTAGCCCGACAGCAGGATGCATTTCGTCTTCGGCCAGCTGCTGCGGATCTCCGCGATCAGCTCCAGCCCCGACATGCCCGGCATCCGGATATCGGATACGACGATGTCGATCGAGAACTGCCGCAGCAGCTCCAGAGCCTCCACGCCGGAGTAAGCCTTGAATACCTGCTCGACACCGATGTCCTGCCAATCGACGGTCGCCGCCAGCCGGTCGACCACATGGGCCTCGTCATCAACGATGAGCAGCTGCCCCATCTTCTCCGCCTCCTTCTTCCTCGGTTGGGCCGCCGCTACCGTTGCCGCAGCGCCATCTCAGCTCCGCGCGGAAGCCCCCGTCCTGCCCGGCATCCAGCAGCAGCCCGGAACGGCCGCCGAACTGGTACCGCAGCCGCTGATGCACGTTCCAGGTGCCGCAGCCGATCTCGTCCGACATCGGCTCGCTGAGCTGCCTGCGCAGCCGGTCCAGCCCCGCGGCGTCCAAGCCGGCGCCGTTGTCCTTCACGACGAGGCTGCACCAGCCGCCTTCCTGCCGGCCTTCGATGACGATGCAGCCTCCCTCGAGGCGCGGCTCGATGCCGTGCACGATGGAGTTCTCCACGAGCGGCTGCAGCAGCAGCCTCGGAATGAGGACCTCCTGCAGCTCTTCCGGCACGTCGATCTCGTATTGAAGCCGGTCCATCCTCAGGTTGTGGATCGTCAGGTAGCTGCGCACCAGCTCCAGCTCCTCCCGCACGGGAACGAGCTGGTTTTCCAGACGGGTCGAGTAGCGGTAGTAGTCGGCGAGGTTTTCCGCCATCGCGATGACCGCATCCCGGTCCTCCATCATCGCCGAGTTGGCGATGAAGAACAGCGAGTTGTAGAGGAAATGCGGATTGATCTGCGACTGCAGCTGCTTGAGCGTCGCCTCGCGGGAGCGCAGCCGCTCCGTGTATACGTCCTCGACCAGCACCTGGATTTTGCCCGCCATCTCGTTGTAATGCCCGATCAGATCGTCGAACTCGCTCCCCGCCTTGTAATCGATCCTCGAGGAGAAGTCCCCGCTGCTCATGCGGCGCACGCCGCGGATCATCTTCTGCAGCGGAATCTGCACGTTGCGGTAGAGCAGCAGCGCCGAGACGAATCCGATCAGTACAAGCGCGGCGATCGAGCCGTAGAACCAGTTGCGGACGGATGTGATGGGACTGAGGATCCGCTGGACCGGGACGTAATCGGCCAAATACCAGCCGAGCTGAGCGGACTTCACATAGCTGACCAGATAGGACTGGCCGCCGGTCTCGATCGTCTGCTGGCCTCTGGGCGCCTCCGTCCGGCTCAGCACTCCGTCCCGGATGGCCTCCGCCATGGCGCGGTCCGAGCTGCTGCCCATAATGAGCTCCTGACCGGGACGGTACAGGAAGGGATCGCTGCGCTTGTCCTTGCGGTACAGATCCAGCAGATCCCGCAGCGCCTCCGCCGGGAAGCGCACCTGGAACACCGCGTCCGCCTCGCCTGCTAGTCTGGCGTCCGCAGGCTCGGCCGTCTCGCGGAGGAACGTTCCCGCCGGGTTGCCCCGCGACAGATCCTCCTCGTACGTCCATTCCTTGCGGATGGGCTTGTCCCAGCCCCAGACGGCCGCTCCGTTGACGTAGATGTTCGAGCTCAGCACCGAGCTCTGCCGCGGCAGAGCGATCGACAGGTCGTTCGTCCAGCTGCCGGAAGCGCTCTGCAGGCTCAGCTTCTCCCGGATCCGCGACTGCGCCTTCAGCGGGTTGGTCTGCGCCTCCCCTTCTCCGGCGACGTAGTCGCGGATATGGGGGTCGTAGCTGAGGATGACCGGGAACAGCGACAGGCTCTCCATGACGCTGTCCATCCGGTTCGCGAAGAAGCCGAGCTCGCTGAGGTTGGAGGAGCGCAGCTGCTCTTCCACGATCTTTTCCGCCTGACGGTTGGAATAGCTGTACAGCAGCAGGACCGGAATCAGCAGCAGCGCCAGGACGGCGACCACCTTGGTGAACAGGGACACCCTGCGCCGACCGGTCCCGAGGCTATTCGCGATCCAGAATCGATTGAAGAACCGCATTCTGCTCATCCGCCTTCTGCTTGATGTCCGGGTAGCCCGTCATCACCCGCTGCACGATTTCCCCTACCGCTTCCCGCGCTTCGGCCACATGGACCGCCACCGGACGGTCGTGGTCGATGCCGGTATCTCCGTAGCCGCGGATCACAGCCGCCAGCTCCGGCGGGAACGCCGCCGTGCCTTCCGGCAGGCTCCATACGGACTTGCGGGCGCCGGTATTGCCCAGCGCCTGAGCGGCCAGGACGTTCTCCTTGCTGGTCGCCCAGCGGATGAACGCCCACGCCGCGTCCTTGTCGGCCGTCCGGGGATTCATCGCCATGCCCCAGGAGGTGATGCTGTAGGTCCGGGAGCCTCCCGAGCCCGCGGGGAACGGCGCGAAGCCGACCTTGTCCGCCACCTTGGAGCGTCCGGGGTCCGTGACGCTGTGGTAGATGGATGTCGCATCCGTGTAAAAGGCCGCTTTGCCTTCCGCGAAAAACGCGATCGCCTGCGGCCAGGACATGTTGATGACATCCGGAGGTCCGTAATCCCGGAGCAGCCCTCCGTACAGCTTGAACGCCCGGATCGCCTCGGGCGTATTGATGGCGGCCTTGCCGCCTGAGGTGAAGTCCCCGCCTTCGGAATAAAGAAACGACGATACCTGCGTCACGAGCGGCGAGCGCTGGCCTCGGGAGACGAAGCCATAAATGCCGCTGGCCGGATCATGGAGCTTCCGCGCCGCCTCGGCCAGCTCTTGAAGCGTCTTCGGAACCGGAATTCCGGCCTGCCGCAGCAGATCCTTGCGGTAATACAGCACGCCCTGCTCCGTAACGACCGGAATGCCCGCCAGCTGTCCGTCCACCGTAGCGGAGCGGACAGCCTGGGGCGAGAAATCGCTCCAGTCGTAAGCCGCGTCCTGCTTCACATAGCCGTCCAGATGCTCCAGCCAGCCGTTGCGGTCGAACATCCGCCCTTCCTGCAGCGGCCGGTACATGAACACATCCGGCGTGCCCGTGCCGCTCGTCAGCTGCAATATAAGCTTCTGGGTAAGCTGATCTTCAAAATAACTTTGGACGATGACGTTCATGCCCGTCTCCGCCTCGAATTCAGGCAGGAGCGGCTTGATGACATCGGCCCAAGGATGGTTTGCCGCCGCGAACACGAGGGTTTGGCCTTGAAACGGCTTGTCCGGCCCTGCTCCGCCTTCTCCGCCGGACCCTGGTCCCGCGCAGCCGGCGAGCAGCGCCATTGCCGCGAGCAGCGCCATTGCCGCCAGGCGGCCTGTTCTGGCCGCTTTTGGCCCGTATTTCATGCTGCTTCCCCCTTGCTGCCCTTCGGCATGCTTAACGATAACCCAGCGCGCAAGCACGGGATATAACGAATACTAAATATAATAACCACCGTTCAAGCAATTGTTGCGGGAAAGGGAGATTCAGGGAAAAGAAAGACTCCTCTGGATAACGGAGGTTCATTTTCACGAGGACATAGCTCGATGCTGCCTCCTGTGCCTCCTGTGCTATTCGGTGTATAGGCCCTTTGCCGAGGCTGTTATCGGTTATTTCATGGATGCCTCACCTCTATGGCAGATGTTTTGGCTGTGGGTGCGGCCGCATTATGGTTAGTTGGATGCTTGCGGGGCGTTGCGGGGCGTTGCGGGGCTTGCGGGGCTTGCGGGGCTTGTTAATTACTTGAGGTTTGTTTATGGACCTATTGACTGCGGGTGTTATCGCAGTAGTAAGAGGGATTGGTAACCAAAAAACGCCGGATGAAGACAGTCTAGAAGCCTTCCTGTCAGTTAACGGACATACGATCCGCTATTTGCACAAATTTACCCATTCAAAAAAATTTAACGGACATAGGATCCCCTATTTGGAGGAATGGCCCCTGAAAATAGGCTTTTAACCTCAAATAACGGATCCTATGTCCGATAAGTGCATGAATGGGCGGTTTTCCCAAAAATAGCGGATCCTATGTCCGATACGATTTCATGTCCGACTCGACCCAGGTCCGTTACATTTTATGGCTGACACTAAACCCTTAACCCTCCGATTGCGAAGCCTTCGTCCTTTCAGATCCTATGGGTCCGATTGCGAAGCCTTCGTCCTTTCAGATCCTATGGGTCCGATTGCAAAGCCTTCGCCCTTTCAGATCCTATGGGTCCGATTGCGAAGCCTTCGCCCTTCCAGATCCTATGGGTCCGATTGCGAAGCCTTCGTCCTTTCAGATCCTATGGGTCCGATTGCGAAGCCTTCGCCCTTTCAAACCCTATGCGTGCAATGGAGGAGCCTTCGTCCTTTCAAATTGCAGTGCCTGCGCCCTTTCAAACCCTATGCGCGCAATTGCGCAGCCATCGCCCTTTGCCAATTCTGCGGAATCTATGGATTCCCTGTCCGTCACCTCGGCTTCGCCAATGACCTTTAGTGCGCAGCGCCCTTCAAATTCAGCACGACAACGCCGGCGACGATGAGCGCGATGCCGATCGCGGTCGTCATGCTCGCCGTTTCCTTGAACACGATGATGCCGATGGCAGCCGTGATGACGGTCCCGACACCGGACCAGATCGCATACGCGATTCCGAGCGGAATATGCTGAAGAGCGAGCGACAAGCAGTAGAACGCGATGCCGAATCCGGCTACCGTGCCCAGGCTCGGCCACAGCCTGCTGAAGCCGCTGGATGCCTTGAGCATGGACGTCCCGAAGATTTCGCTGACGATGGCCGCAGCCAGAAACAAGTACCCCTTCATGCCGAACACCTTCCCCGAAAGGCCCAAGTGAACGCGGGCCGAATGAACAATCCGTTCCAGTATACCATCCCATCCCGCGCCTCGCCCCTCAACCTCGCCTCCTCTCTTCTCGGACCGCAGAGTCTTCTGTCCACCTTGCAAAAGCTCGGACCGCAGGGTCTTCTGCCCACCTTGCCAAATCTCGGACCGCAGGGTCTTCTGCCCACCTTGCAAAAGGAAGCGCTCAACGGCAAACGCCAAAACCCCGGCCTCCGGGGCCGGGGTTCCTGTTAGTGAAACGGATTGTAGAACCGCGAGCCGTCGCGGAAGGTGAGCCAAGCCGCCGCGGCAGCGATGGCGACGGCAAGCGCCACAGCCGCGTAATCGCCCGCCCGGAAGGGCCGGGCATTGTACCAGGTGCGGCTGCGCCCACGCCCGAAGCCCCTCAGCTCCATCGCGGCGCTCACCGTCTCGATCCGCTGCACGCTTGTAAGAATCAGCGGCATGAGGATGCCGACGACGTTCTTCAGCCTCTTGAGCAGCTTCTCCTTGCGGGAAATATCGATGCCGCGAGCCTGCGCCGAGTGCGAGATGTTCTGGAAGTCCCGCTGGATGTCCGGAATGTAGCGCAGGGCGATGCTGACCGAGTAGGCGATGCGGTAGCTGATGCCGATCCGGTTCAGGCTGGAGGCGAACTCGCCGGGATGGGTCGTCAGGATGAACAGCAGCGCCATCGGAATCACAGTCATATATTTGAGGGCGATATTGAACTGATAGAACAGCTGCTCCTTCGTGACCCAGTACCGTCCCGCCAGATGCAGCAGATCGTGCCGGATGCCGTAGATCTTGACGCCCTCCAGCGGAGAGAACAGGAAGATGGCGATATGGTTCAGCAGGAAGAAAAACAGAATTAAATAGAGCACGAAGCCGTAGTCGGCGAATTTGACCCTGGACACGGCAAAGGCGGCGACCGCTAGAAGAAGCATGAACGCCAGCGCCCTCGTGTCGTACGTCATCATCGCCGTCACCGACCAGAGGGCGAAAAACGCCAGCTTGGCGGCGCCGCCAAGACGGTGGATCGGAGAATCCTGGTGGCGGTAAGCGATCATCCTGGCTTTCATGAGCGTCTCGCCTCCCTGTCGCGGGCGATGAAGCGCCGCACGAATTCTCTCGGCTCCCCGATGCCGGCGCGGGATGCGAGACGCTGGAGCGAAGTCTCCCTGAGACTCGCCTCCTCCACGAGAGCGGCGTCGGTCAGCACATCAGCCGGCAGGGCGTCGGCGAGCACCCGCCCCTCGCCGATGACCAGCGTCCGCTCCGCGTATTCCAGCAGCAGATGCATGTCATGCGTGATGACGACGATGCTTTTGCCCCGTCGGTTCAGCTCCAGCAGGAATTCCATCATCTCGTTGTAATGGCGGAAATCCTGTCCCGCCGTGGGCTCGTCGAGGATGATGACCTCCGGATCCAGAACGAGGATGGACGCGATCGTGACCCGCTTCTTCTGCCCGTAGCTTAGCGCCGAGATCGGCCAGCTGCGGAAGGGATGCAAGCCGCAGATCTTCAGAGTCTCCAGCACGCGCTCGGAGATCTCCTCTTCGCCGACCCCTCGCAGCTGCAGGCCAAGCGCGACTTCGTCATAGATGAGATGCTTGGAGATCATATGGTTGGGGTTTTGCATGACATAGCCGATCCGCTCCGAGCGCTCCTTGATCGTATCCCCCGCGATATCCCGTCCCCGATAAAGAATCCGTCCCGAAGTCGGGCGTCCGAAGCCGCAGATCAGCCTGGAAAGAGTCGACTTGCCTGCGCCGTTGCGGCCGACGATGCCGACCAGCTCACCCGCTCCGATCGAGAGCGACAGGCCGGACAGCACCTCCTTGCCCGCTTCGTAGGCATACGAGATGTCTTCCAGCTCCAGCACCGGCTCCCGCGCCAAGAGAGGCTGCGCGGTCTCCGCCGCCTCATGCCAGGCTTGCAGCCGATCCGCGGCTCCGTTCTCCAGCGAGACAGTCTCGATGCTGGCCGGCTTCAGCTCCGGACCGATGGGACATCCAGCGTATCTCAGCGCCGTCAGGTAAAGCGGCTCGCGAAGCCCCAGCCCACGCAGCGTCGAGGAGCTCAGCAGCTCCTCCGGGCTAAGATCCGCGACAATACGCCCTTCTCCCATGACGATGATCCGGTCCACGCTCCGGTGCAGAACTTCCTCCAAGCGATGCTCGACGATGATGACGGTGCAGCCCGTCTGCCTGTGGATGTCGTCGATCATCTCCACCGCGAGTCTTCCCGCCTCGGGATCGAGGCTGGCCAGCGGCTCGTCGAACAGCAGGATGCCAGCTTCCCCGACGAGAACGCCGGCCATCGAGGTGCGCTGCTTCTGTCCGCCGGACAGCGATTGCGGAGACGCATCCAGATGACCTTCCATGCCTACGCTGCGGGCAGCAGCCGTTACTTTCGCCTTCATCTCGGCTTGCGGCAAGCCGTCGTTCTCCAGAGTGAACGCGATGTCCTCGGCCACGGTCATGCCGACGAACTGCCCGTCGGGATCCTGCAGCACCGTGCCGACCTTGCGCGACAGCGCGAAAATATCCAGCTCGGCCAGGTTCCCGCCGCCAATGAGAGCTTCCCCTTCCATTTCTCCGGAGTGGAAATGGGGGACAAGCCCGTTGATGCAGTGCGCGAGCGTGCTTTTGCCGGACCCGGAAGGACCGACGATGAGCACCTTTTCGCCCTCATGGATAACCAGATCGATATCGTGCAAGGTAGGCTCGCTCTGGGCGCGGTATTGGAAAGAAAATCCCTTGAATTCGGCCGCCGGCCTACGGTTGTCTCCCATGTTGATCGACCTCTTTCTGCTAGAGCCTCGGCCCTGTGGATGAAGAAAAGCCGGCTGCTTGGCGCCGGCTTCGGAGCATGCTGGAAATCCCTTGAAGCAAATATGGAAACCATGCGTTCCACAGCTGCAGGTCCAGCATTCGCGGATTACGCTTCCCGGGTCAGGCTGCCTTTCTTGACGCGGGTTCTGCCGTAGGCGGCGAGGAGCAGGGTGCCGAGGATGGCTACCGTCACAATATTGGATGCTCCGGCTACCAGTCCCTGCGTATACACCTTGTTCGCCGGCTCGGCGTAGATGAGGATGTCCAGCGACGGCGCGATCACGAACCAGGCGACGGCATTGGCTGCGATCTGATAGAGATTGAAGCGGATGATCGTCTTGATGCTGAAGTTCCCGTCGTCAATAGCCGCTCTCACCTTGCCCGAAGCCAGGCCGATGATGAGGCCCACGGCTGCGGATGCGATGATCCAGCTGAACCATGGCGTGCCGTATGTAAGATCCTTGAGCGTGTGTCCGATGAAGCCGATCAGCACTCCAGCCAGCGGTCCGTACAGGACGGCGAACAGTGCAAGCAGTGCATAGGTCGTCTCCACGTTGGTGTCCGGAATCCAGGTTGGAATCGATCCGAATCGGCCCAAAATGGTGAACAGCGCAGAGCCGATTCCGATCGCTACGACCGTCTCGATCGGATTTCGTTTGGAAAAAGCCATGCTTTTCTCCCCCTAATTGAGAGCTTGTCAGCTCGATGTTAGGAAGATTATATATCGGAATACTCGGGATTTACAATTCTTATTTTAGTCGCGTTCTGCGTACACATCCCTTTAAGGAGTTCAGCACCGCCTCTGCGAGCGCTGCTCCATGAAACCGCATCCCTCACTGACAAGGATATGCTGTCGGGATGATTCCGGCTTACCGGACGGATGGATTTCGAATAGCTTGAGCTTGTGGCGGGACTGTCTGACGGCAAATACAGCTTGATCTATCCTTCAAGTGCTGAAATTACTGCCCGCCGTTACGTCCACTTCATAGAAAAAGGATACAACCTAGCAGAGTTCCCCACATAGCTGCATCCTTCTTGTTTTTTTTGTACGAGACTATGCCTGCATCAAATCGCTTCAAGAGAGATGTTTTGTCTACACTATCTGTCCGCTGAGGCCAGAGCAGCAAGTTATCCCCAATGTATGAGTCCGTGTACAACATCGACAAAGGTAAACTCAGAGGAATCATGGGATCCATACACTAGACGTTGTTGGGTCACATTATTGTTCTGCTTCCCGTCTAATGTAAGGGTATCTCTTGTACCAAATGAAAGTTCCTTATCGAACACAACGATGTTTCGCTTTTCAAGACTCTCTGTTTCATCTACAAGTTGAACATCGACCAGTTTCAATGAATTTTTCATTTCTTTGACTGTAAAAACGTGAAGTCTTTTTAACATTAGATTTTAGACTCCGAATACACGACTGTAGTGGAATCATGAGGAGCCCATCCATATTTTTGAGTTATTGTGTTCCCGGTATATGTCGATGTACCTTTAACATATCGACTCCATGTTGCATTTCCAAGCGATTGCCCACCACCACGATATTTATCAAAAGCACCAATTGTCCTGTGTATAACTACTAAAAACATAGTCGAAAGAAGCGTCAGACCAGCCGGAAACCCCAATCTTCCCGTTCCTTTCTCTCTTACAACCGGATATTCAACCTCTTTTTCAGTACCATTTAAATCCACATTCCATGCTTTAGGTGCCGGAAGTTCATCCCGTGAGGGGAAGCTCTCCATACAATAAAAAAAGGAGCCCGACGCTGTGCCAGCCGCCTGAAGCTCCATTTAGGTAATTCGCACACCATGCCTCCAACCGGGGTAAAGGATGCCTTCCCGATTGCCAGCTTCTCTTCTCTATAATCCACAAGGGGAAGACCAGCCCGCTGAATTCATTCCGAACGCTCTCCCTGAGGAAGGGTACACGCAATCCGCCTTCAGCCTTTTTGCACCGTCTCCTTCTCCTGCCCTGTCCTCCGCTCCGCATAACGGTTCGCCGGCACCGGCAGGCCGAGATTGCCCCGCAGCGTATCCGCTTCATACTCGACGCGGAACAAGCCGCGGGCCTGCAGGATCGGAACGACCTCGTCAATGAAATCCTCCAGCGCGTTCGGGACGCCGCTGCCGATCATGAAGCCGTCCGCTCCGCCGCCCTCGAACCATTCCTGAACCCGGTCCGCCACCTGCTGTGCCGTTCCGATGAAGAGGGGACGAGGCGTCGCCACCTGCAGCGCGGCCTCGCGCAGCGTCAGTCCCTGCTCCCGGGCCGTCTTCTTGATGCGGTCGGTCGTGCTCTGGAAGCTGTTCTTGCCGAGATCCCCAAGCTCAGGGAAAGGCGCATCGGGATCGTATTGCGAGAAGTCGTGATGCTCGAAGAAGCGGCCCAGATAGAGCAGCGCGTTCTCCGTGGAGACAAGCGCCGCCGTCTCCCGGTATTTGCGCTCGGCTTCCTCCTCCGTCCTCCCGATGATCGGTCCGATGCCCGGAAAGATGAGCACATCGTCGGGATTGCGGCCGAAGGCGGCCGCACGGCGCTTGATGTCCGCATAGAAGGACGCGGCCTCCTCCAGCGTTTCATGCCCGGCGAAGATCGCATCGGCTTCCTTGGCCGCATAGTCGCGGCCCACCTCGGACGCTCCGGCCTGGAAAATGACGGGATGCCCTTGGCGGGAGCGCGAGATGTTGAGGGGACCCTTGACGGAGAAGAACTCGCCTTCGTGGTTCAAGGCATGCATTTTGTCCGGATCGAAGAAAACGCCCGACTCCTTGTCGCGCACGAAGGCGTCGTCCTCCCAAGAATCCCACAAGCCGCGCGTCACTTGCAGATACTCCGTCGCGATGCGGTATCTCTTGTCGTGATCGGGGTGCTCCTTCTTGCTGAAGTTGGAAGCCGAGCCCTCCAAAGGAGAGGTGACAATGTTCCAGCCCGCACGGCCGTCGCTGATTTTGTCGATGGAGGCGAACTGCCTCGCTACCGTGAACGGCTCGCTGTACGAGGTGGACAAGGTGCCGACGAGGCCGATCCTCGAGCTGACGGCCGCCAGCGCGCTCAGAATCGTAATCGGCTCGAAGCGGTCGAGGAAATGCGGGATCGACTTTTCATTGATGTAAAGGCCGTCCGCCACGAACACCAGGTCGAACTTCCCTTCCTCCGCCCTGCGGGTCCATTCCTTGTACAGCGGGAAATTGGTGCTCGCATCCGACTGGATGTCGGGATGCCGCCACAGGGACGTGCTGCTGCCGACGCCGTGAAGCATCGCCCCCAGCCTTAATTGCCTTCGTTTGGCCATCTCCATACCCCTCCTTGTCAGTGGACGGACAGCGCCGTCTGCTTGATTCGCTCGATCTGGCCCAGATGGCCCTGCACATGGCGGATGAATCCCCGGACGATATCCGGAATCCGCACCGTCTCTCCCTTGAAGTTGACGCCCGTCTTGGCGAGGCCCGCTTCATCCAGGCGGCCCAGCAGCAGGCTGTTGAACTGCAGCAGCGCCTTGAAGGCCGCAAGGATGTCTTCAGCCCGGCCTTGATTGGACTTTTGTCCGGATACCCAGCGGTCCTGATCGAAGGCCGGCAGTCTCGCCTCCGTATCCGCGAGAATATCCCGGATCCGGAAGGAGACGACGATGCTGTGATCCGCCAGATGCGCCAATACCTCGGTGATGCTCCATTTGCCCGGAGCTTCCCGAAGCTGGAGCTGCTCTTCGCTCAATCCTTCAATGGCTCGCTGCAGCTGTTCATGCGTCTGCAGGAATGCCTGCAGATCGACTCGACTATCGCTCAAGACGATTCCTCCTCTGAACATGGATGGTCCCGCTTATCCCGCCGCTCCTGCCCTTTGTGCCGCAGCACCCGTTCTGCCAGCTCCGCGAGGAAGGACGCCGCCAGAGGCAGCGCCGACTCATCGAGGTCGAAGGCCGGATGATGCCATTCCTGCGGTCCGGAGGTGCCGAAGAAGGCGAACAGGCCGGGCGCTTCCTTCTGATAAAAAGCGAAATCCTCGCCGGCCGGAGATGGACTCGGCTCGACCGCCTCCAGCCCCAAAGCCCGGGCCGACGCTGCCGCCAGCTTCGCCAGCTCCGCGTCGTTGTTCACCGGAGGCGGCCCCTCGACCCAGCGGACCGACGCCTCGGCTCCGAGCGCCGACGCCACGCCCTCCGCCACTTCCCGGAACCGGCGCAGCACCCGCTCCCGCACCGCCTCGTCGAAGGTGCGGACCGTGCCGTCGAGCACCGCCTTGTCGGGAATGATGTTCCAAGACGTTCCGCTGTGCAGCTTCGTCACACTGACGACGGCGCTCTGCAGCGCTCCTACGTTGCGGCTGGCGACGGTCTGAAGCGCCGTCACGATGTGGGCAGCGGCTACGATGGGATCGATCCCGGCCTCGGGCACGGCGGCGTGCGAGCCGCGGCCCTCCACCTCGACGACGAAGCCGTCAGCCGCCGCCATAAGCGGCCCGTTCTTGATGCCCACAGTGCCGACGGGCAGATCGGGCTTGTTGTGCAGGCCGAGCACGGCAGATACATCCGCGAGCGCTCCGCTCGCAATGACCTTGCGGGCTCCGGTCGCCTTCTCCTCCGCCGGCTGGAACAGCAGCCGCACGGTACCCGGGATATCCGCCTCCCGCTCCTTGAGCAGAAGCGCCGCGCCGATGGCTGCCGCCGTATGGAAATCATGCCCGCAAGCATGCATTTTGCCTGCATGCTCGGAAGCGAACGGCAGTCCCGTCTCCTCCTGAATCGGCAGCGCGTCGATATCGGCCCGCACGGCCACGACCGGCCCCTCCCGCAGGCCGCCGATCTCCGCGACGAGGCCGGTGCGCAGCGGATATTCGTCTGCGATCCGGATGCCCGCGGCCTGCAGCCATTCCCGGATGCGGCGGGTCGTCTCGACTTCCTCATGCGACAGCTCGGGATGGCGGTGCAGCTCCCGGCGAATTTCAACGAGCCTATCCGCCAGCTCCGCCGCCCTGTCCTTCAGCTTGTCGGCAGCAGCTTGTATCACGATCGGCTCCTCCTTTCCACGGATCCAAGAGCCTTATCGGCCTGTATGCCTCTCGATCCCTGCCCTATCTTAGCGGACTGCCGGCCGCCCATCAGGCCAGCGGCCGGCATCCGCTTTCCTCTAGATATCCAGCCAGCTGCTGCGATCGAGCCATCCGCCCGCTCTCACGCAAGCTTGCCGGCAGGCAGCCTCCCGGCTTCGCCCGCTTCCTCATCCTGGGCGGCGGCTTCCGCTGCGAGCTCGGCCAGCAGCTCGTACGAGCGGAGCCTTTTGTCAAAATCCGGCACGTTCGTCGTCACGATGAATTCCTCGATGCCTGCCGCGTCCCGGAGCGCATCCAGCCTGGCCCGCACCGTTTCCTTGGATCCGGCAATAATGACGGGCTCCTTCTCCTCGATCCGGTAGGACTCGCCCGAAGTGCGGCCGTATTCCTCGGCCTGCTCCAGCGTGCCGAGCGTAACGGACTTGCCGCTCGCCAGATGCACCTTCACCACCTTCTGCGGCGGCAGCTGCGCCAGCGCCTCCTCGTCCGTCTCCGCCGCGATGGCGGCTACAGCGAGCAGGCCCTCCGGGACGGCGCCGCCGGAAGCGTCGAAGTTCTCCACATATTCCCTCAGCGCTTGAACGGCTGCTTCCTCATCGGCGCCGATGAACAGCGAGAAGACGTACGGCAGGCCGAGCAGCGCCGCAGAGCGGGCGCTCGCAACGGTCGCGCCGAGCACGTACACCTTCGGCGCCACGGCCGGGACGGGAGTCGCCCGCAGGCCCGCCTGGGCATGCTCCTCAGGAAGCGGCGTTCCTCCGACGTAAGCCGTCAGCTCCTCGATCTTCTCCGTCAGCGACGGCTGCTCCGCCGCCGCATGCTTCTGCAGAGCCTGCGTGCTGCGGGGCAGGCCGCCGGGCGCCCTGCCGACTCCAAGGTCGACGCGGCCCGGCGCCAGCGCGGCCAGCACATGGAAATTTTCCGCCACCTTGTACGGGCTGTAATGCTGGATCATGATGCCTCCCGATCCGATCCGGATCGACTCCGTCCGGGCCAGCAGATGCGAGATCAGCACCTCGGGCGAGGAGCCCGCCAAATGCTCGGTGTCATGATGCTCGGATACCCAGAACCTGCGGAAGCCGAGTTGCTCCGCCTTCTGCGCGAGCCGGACCGTACGGGCCAGCGCTTGCTCCGGCGTATCGCCGGGATAGATCGGACTCTGGTCCAAAACGCTTACGGCAAAGGACATGCTGCTCCCTCCTGCTCTCTCTAATCAAAATCAAATCGTATAGCTGGCCTCCGGCGTGATCCGCTTCAGGAACTGGCGCGTGCGCTCTTCCTTCGGATTCCGGAACAGCTCGACCGGAGGTCCTTCCTCGACGATGACGCCGCCGTCCATGAACACGACATGGTTCGCCACGTCCTGGGCGAAGCCCATCTCATGCGTCACGACGATCATCGTGATGCCTTCCTTGGCGATGCGGCGGATGACCGCCAGCACTTCCCCGACCAGCTCGGGATCGAGCGCCGACGTCGGCTCGTCGAACAGGATGACCTCCGGCTCCAGCGCCAGCGCCCGGGCAATTCCGACCCGCTGCTGCTGGCCTCCGGACAGCTGGCTCGGATAGGCGTCCAGCTTCTCGCCGAGACCGACCTTCTCCAGCAGCCGGACGCTGCGCTCGCGGGCTTCCGCCTTCGGGAGCTTGCGGGCGACCAGGAGTCCTTCCATCACGTTCTCCAGCGCGGTCTTATGCCGGAACAGATTGTATTGCTGAAATACCATGGCTGTCTTCCGGCGCAGCTCGTGAACATCCTTGCGGCTGATCGACCGGAAGTCGGTCGAGAAGCCGGCGATATGGATGCTCCCCTCGCTCGGTTTCTCCAGATAGTTCAGGCAGCGGAGCAGCGTCGTCTTGCCCGATCCGCTCGGCCCCAGTATCGCGACCACCTCGCCCTTCTCCACCTGCAGGTCGATGCCCTTCAGCACCTCATGCCGGCCGAACGACAGCTTGATTCCCTTCAGCTTGATCATGTCACGCCTCCCCGGTTGTACAGACTGATCCGCCGCTCGACCAGCGCGGATATCCTCTCCAGCACGATGGTCAGCCCCCAGAAGATGGCCGCCGCCGCGAGGAAGGCCTCGAAGAACTTCCAGTTGGTCGAGGCGACGATTTCCGCCTGCGCGTTGATGTCGACGACCGACACGACAAACGCGAGCGTCGAGGCATGCATCATGCCGATGACGAAGTTGGACAGATTCGGCACGCTTGCCGCCAGCGCTTGGGGGAATACGATCCGCCGCAGCGCCTGCGCCGTCGTCATGCCGACCGACAGCGCCGCTTCCAGCTGGCCGCGGCTCACGGACAGCAGGCCGGAGCGGATGACTTCGGAGCCGTAGGCGGAAGCCGTCACCGAGAAGGACAGGAACGCGAAGCCGATCATCGGTATTCGGGCCGAATTCCATCCCCAGCCGTATTGCTGCGACAGCCCGTCGATCAGCAGCGGCAGCCCCGCGTAGATGAGCAGCAGATGCGTCAGCATCGGCGTGCCGCGGATCACCGTCACGCAGCCTGCCGCAAGCCTGCCCAGAACCGGAACGCGGAAATAGCGGAGCAGGGCGAGCGCGGTTCCTGCCGACAGCCCGCAGACGACGGATACGAGCGTCAGGATGAGCGTTGTCGGCACGGCCGGCAGCAGCTCGAGAAAAGCGGTCCAGATAAAGGATGGATCCAGATTCATGAGGGCGTGCCTCCCTTCAGCTCCGCCGCCAGCTGCCTCATCGAGACCCGCCGCAGGCGGAATTTGCTTGCGGCCGCTTCGGAGCCGCGCTCATGCCGGAGCAGCCTCTTCTCGCCGAGCAGCAGCAGCTTTTCCAGCACGAAAGCAATGACGAAGTAAACGAAGGCCAGCGCCAGATACGCCTCGAAAAAATGCTGCGTGAGCGAAGCCAGCGTCTGCGCCTTGCCGGTCATCTCCATGACGCCGAGCGTGAAGGCGAGCGACGTGTCCTTGAGCAGCGCCAGAATCATATTGGAAAACACCGGCACGGCGATGGCGAGCGCCTGCGGCGCCACGATTCTCGCGAACGCCTGAGGGCCCCGCATGCCGATCGAGTACGCCGCCTCGACCTGCCCCCGATCCACCGCCAGGATGGAAGCCCGGATCGTCTCCGAGACGTAAGCCCCGGTATGGAGGCCGTAGGTCAGGATGACAAAGACGAGCACAGGCGTCTTCGAGACGTCGATGCCGATCCACTTCAGCACCTCCGGCAAGCCATAGTAGAAGAGGAACAGCTGGATGAGAATCGGCGTCCCCCGGAAGAACGAGGCGTACGCCATGGACAGCTGCTCCAGCACCGGAATCCGGTACAGCCGTGGCAGCGCGGCGAGCAGGCCTGCCAGCAGGCCCGCCAGGAGCGAGCAGCCCACGATGAGCAGAGTCAAGTTCAGCGTAGATGCCAGCTTCGGAATGAATTTCAGCACGTAGGCGAAATCAAACGGCAAGCCGCCCATTCCCATCCCCTCCTCTCCGCGCGACGGCTTACTTGCTCGCGCTGTCCTCCGTAAAGTCGCCACCAAGCCATTGCTCGCTGAGCTTGGCCAGCGTTCCGTCGGCCTTCACTTCCTCCAGCGCCTTGTCGATGTCGTCGGACAGCTTCTGCGACTCCGGCTCGCCCTTGCGGAAGACGAACAGGATATCCGCTTCGCTGAGCGGCTTGCCTACCGTCTTGAGCTTGCGCTGCGGATCGATGAGCGACAGGGAGAAGTCCGCTCCGACAGCCGCGTCCACGCGGCCCGTCGTAATCTGGCTCACGGTATCGTTGGCTGCGCCGCTGGAGTAGACGATCTTGAGCGCATCGCCATGCTCCTTGTTGTAGTTGAGCAGGATCTGGGCTTCCGCGCTTGTCGCCCCGGCAATGAACTTCTTGCCCTTCAGGTCGTCGAGCGACTCAATGGGGTCGTTGTTGTCCTTGGCGACGATGATCTTGTTGCGCCAGTGGGCGTAAGGAACCTTGTTGAACAGATATTTTTCTTCCCGCTCCGGATTCTTCTCGAACTCATGGGCGGCAAAATCGATTTTCCTCGCGTCCAGGCTCAGCAGAATGCTCTTGAACTCCATCGTCTGGAACTCGAACTCATACTGGGGCAGCCGCTTGTCGATCTCGCGCACCAGCTCCACGTCGAAGCCGGTCAGCTTGCCGTTCTCATCGATAAAGCATACTTTCGGAAATTGGGTTCCCGTGCCGACGACGATCTTCTTCACCGGCGCGGAGGTCTCCTGGCCTGCGGATGCGGCCTTGGCCCCCTCCGCACCGTTTTCTTTGGCTCCGCAAGCCGCCAGCAGCAGCGTCAGCAGGATGGCGGCGGCTACGCCGGCCGTTTTCTTTTTCATGATAAAATCCCCCTCCCCCTTATGGACAGTCGAAATCGGAATGGCTATCGGGCGAATCGGCTTGAAGGCGAATCAAGCTGACCGTGCCGGTCTCCACGTCTGTCATCGAGCGGCGCTCAGCTTGCAGCTCAGACAGGCTCGAAGGCGGACCCGACTTCCTTGCGCAGCAGATGCATCGTGCCGTCGCCGTTGCCGGAATCGAACGCCTGGAACCGCTTGTAGCCGCGGCGCTCATACATGGAGAGCAGCCATGGATGCTTCTCGGCGGTCGCCAGCGTCACGGCAGGCTCGTGCAGCCCATCGCGTATGATCTGCTTCTCCACCCAATCCAGCAGCCTGCCTCCCAGCCCCGTACCCTGGAATTCTGGGGCCGCCGCGAACCATTTCAGGAATGGAAGCCTCCCGAACGATTCCGGCAAAGGCTCTCTGTTCAGCGTGATCGTCGCGGCGATCACTCCGTCCAGCTCCAGCACGTAACAGTCATTGGCCTCGATGTTGGCTTCGATCAGCTTCAGATCCGCATGCGCAGCCGGCCAGCGGAGCTCGAGCTCGCGGATCTGCGCATAAGCTCCATAAACGACCTCCTGGAGACGCTGAGCGTCCCGCTTGACGGCTTTGCGGTATATTTCCCCCATGGACTTCTCCTCCTGCCGGCAAATTGATAATTGATAATTCCCATGCATTTAGTAAGGATTGTGTTTGTTCCACTGTACCATCGTCTGCCCGCGACGGCTAATAGAGAAGATCTATTCGTCGATAGAAAGTGCCGAAGCAGCAGCTGGCTCGCCGAAGGACAGGCCTCGGCGCCAGGAGCAAGGTCCAGACGAATGCTGTGGCCCCGTTGACGGAGGGGTGGGCGCGCTTGAAGGAACCCATGGATTCTGCGGTGCCAGGAAAGGAAGGCCGAAGACGTCTGGAGACGGCTTTTGCTTCGGCGACGGAGACGGCTTTTGCTTCGGCGACGGAGACGGCTTTTGCTCCGGCGTAGGGACAGCATGTCAGCGGTCTGGAGCCGTCTCTTGCTCCAGCGTCTGGAGCCGCCTCTTCCTCCGGCGATGGGAACGGCGGCTACAGCTCCAGCAGCGGACGGAACCCCCGGATCGCTTCCACGATCTCGATGTTCTCTCCGCTGGGCGCGATGAGGCTTGTATGAAGGGAGATGCCCGCGATTTCCTTGACATCGACGGGAATCAGGCGGCCTTCGCCGACTTCGCGGCGGACGCAGATGCCCGGCAGGAAACAGATGCCGGCACGGTGCATGACCAGCTTTTTGGCTGTCTCGGAATTATCGGCTTGGAATACGATGTCGGGGGGATGCTCCAGGCTTTCGAAGACGCGATGGACCCGCTGCCAGTCCAGGGAGCCGCATTCAAAGAAGATCAGCTTCTGCGAGCCGATCTCCTCGATCGGAATGACGCCTCTGCCGGCGAAAGGGTGGTCTTCATGCACGTACAGCTTGATGGGATCCTCGTAAAGGGGAAAGGATTGCAGGGAGGGATGGGCGAGCCTGCGGACAAAGGCGAGATCCAGCTCCTTGTCCAGCAGCTTGGCCGCCAGCTCGTCGGATGTTCCCGTCGTCAGCTTGAATGTCAGCCGGGGGAAACGTTCCTGCAGGAGCGGCAGCAAGTCGGGAATCAAATAATTCGATACGGACACCGTGCTTCCGATCCGCAGCTCTCCCGGCAGCGTCCGCCTCTGCTGGATATGGAGCTTGCCCTTGCGGAACGTCTGGAGAATCTGCTGCGCGTAAGGAAGGAACTGCTTCCCCTTCTCGGTCAGCGCGATCTGCTTGGCTTGGCGGTCGAAGAGACGGCTGTCCAGCTCGCGTTCAAGCGTCTGGATGCGGGCCGTCACCGAGGGCTGCGACAAATACAAGGCCTCGGCAGCCTTGTTGAAGCTGCCGTAGTGATGGACATAAACAAACGCCTCGATATTCTCGATGTTCATTTGACCGGCCCCTTTTCCTCACATTCCGCATGCGCTTAGTTGGAATTAGTTTTCTGGTATCGTACGCCCAGATGGGGATCAGTGTCAATCGCGGATTGTGATGGCTAGCCCGATGGCTTGCCCGAAGCCTGGCGCCTGCGCCTGCTGCCTATCGCAAGGAGCGAGCGGAACAAAAAAAGACAGCCTCCGAAAAAAATTCGGAGGCTGTCTCGCCTTCATTCATTTGTCCCGCTGCTCCAGAATGAACTCCATGATCCGGGTCTTGGTCCGGAACCCCTGCCGTTCATAGAAGCGGATAGCCGAAGGGTTGCACTCGAAAACGTTGAGATCGACCGCATCGGCGCCCCTGCCGCGGGCGTAGAGGATGACCTGCTCCATCAGCCTGGAGCCGAGACCGAGTCCGCGATGCTCCTCGTTCACGACCAGATCCCGGATGAACACCGTTTTCCTCGGCTGGAACACCGGTCTGTCCGGGGCTTCCTGCCACTCGAGGGCGGCATATCCAAGCAGGCTCCCGCCGTCGCCTTCCAGGACCATGACGTCCATCGCCCCGTCGTTCAGCCATCCTTCGTAGACGGCCCGGGTGAACTGGCCTTCCACCTTGCGATGCAGGTCCGGTCTGGCATCCGCGTGAAATTCGAATACTTGCTTGTTCAATGCGGCCACCGCCGCATAATCCTTCTCTTCCGCCAATCGAAAGTCCATGGCCGTCCCTCCAGAAGCTCTTAGTCCTGCATGCAAAAAAAGACCCGACGGATATCGGGTCTCCTCATTGCGGCATCGCTGCCGAATCCCTATGTTTCCTGCTGGCTGGCAGCCGCTTTTTTCTTGGCCGCCTGCAGGGCGCTGGTCGATTCCATAAGGACGGGTAGGTCTCGCATGCCCGAGGTCATCGGAGAAGAACAGATGGAGCAGACCGGCTCTTGCTCGAAAGCGTAATCCTTCCGCATCCATCCATTGCAGCCGTCTTTGGAACAAGTCCAGACGGGGGTCATCTCGGTGGGCAGTTCTTCTTGCGTCTTCTTTCGGGAATAGTACATGGAAACACTACCTCCTCCTCTATGAATCTAACAAAAAGGCCCTGCATCTAGCAGGGCGCTGGCGATGATTAGTATACTTTTACTACGTCTGCAGCTTGCAGACCGCGTTGGCCTTGAACAACGTTGAATTCAACGCGTTGGCCTTCGTCAAGAGTTTTGAAGCCTTCGCCCGTGATAGCGCTGAAGTGTACGAATACGTCTTCGCCGCCCTCAACTTCGATGAAACCGAAACCTTTTTCTGCGTTGAACCATTTAACTGTACCTGTTTGCATTTGTGTTACCTCCAAAATGTTTATTTGCATGTATGATCTTAAAAAGATCACCCATCGGAAAAGGCAGCGAAAGCGGCCCCTTCAAATACGTGACCCTTAACGTCTCATATACGATTTGTTAAGTATAACACACCTAATCGCAGATAGCAAAGCTTTGATTTGTAAATTTGCGGAAAATGAAGAAATCGGCTTGGGCCGGCTTTCCTGCGCGCTTCTTCCCAGGCTGCCGCGGGCTTGGGCCGTAGGCAAAGCCGGGCGGCCGGGCCTTGCCGCCTGCCGAAACCGCCTTCTCCGGTCCGTGACCGCGGGCTGCTGCCGTCAGCCCTGCTGCGTCAGCGCATTGCGGACGGCGAGGATGTACCGGGACTGATCCAGCGGATTCGCGCCGCGGCGCTTGCGCTCCGCCTGAACGTCGGCCGGCGCCTCCCGGTATCCCGAAAAGGCGGCGGACAGCGTGCCGCGGCCTTTGGTCAGCGACCCGAGCCGGGCCGGGAAGTCCAGGGAGGTGGCGACCGGCAGCAAGCCTTCCAGCTCCATGCGCCCGCCGCTCAGCACAGGCGGCTCGAACTCCCCGCGCATCGCGATGAGCTCGTTCATCAGCTTGCCGCCGAACTCCTCCGGCACGGACAAGCGGAAGCTCAGCAGCGGCTCCAGCAGCCTGGTCCCGACATTCGCAAGGCCGTCCATGATTCCCATAGGGGTGGCGACCACGAAGTCCAGCGGATGCGTATGCCATACATGATGCTCCCCTTCCAGCAGCGTCACGCCGAGGTCGGTGACTTCCCAGCCGCGCAGCCCTTGCTGGAGCGCCTCGGGAACGCGCCGCTCGACCTCGTTCTGATAGCTGCCGAGCAGCCGCTCCGGCTTGGCCAGGGAACGATACTGCAAGCCGCTGCCGCGCGGGGCCGGCTCGATGCGGAACCGGAGTATCGCCCAGCAGGGCTTGGGCATCGTATAAGCGACGAAGCCTTCTCCGGCTGACGCCGGCGTCTCCTTGTAGATGACCGATGGCGGGTCGAAGGAGACATCGAGCCCGAACCGGCTTCTGGCGACGGAAGCCAGCACTTCGATCTGGATCGGACCCATGACCTTCAGATGCAGCTCCCGATCCTCCGGAATCCACTGGAGATCGAGCAGCGGGTCCTCGTCGGCCAGCTCCTGGAAAGCGGCCACCACCTTCGGATACTCGGCCTCGTTCTTCCAGCGCGCCTGCACCGTCAGCAGCGGCACGGCCATCCGCAGGCTCCCCGGAACTTCCGCGTCCGTGCCCAGAATATCCCCGATGCGCGCCCGGCTGAGGCCGTATACCGCCGCCACGTCGCCCGCCTCCAGAATGCCGGCGTCCTCGGACTTGCGCATGTCGACGATCCGGATCTGGGTAATCTTCTCCTGGATGTCCTGGGTCATGTTGTAGACGGAATCACGGTTGCGCAGCGTGCCGCCATAGAGACGCACGTAGGCGATCCGTCCCATCGCGGCATCCTTCTCCAGCTTGAACACGAGGCCGGATACCGCTCCGCCGCTGTCTCCGCCGGCCTCGGGCAGCCATCTGACGATGGCGTCCATAAGGGCCGCGATGCCGATGCCGCGGCTCGCCGCCCCGAACAGCACGGGGAACAGCTCTGCCCCGGCGGCGCCGGCTGCAAGCCGTTCGGCCAGTTCTCCGGCTTGCAGCCCGCCCTGCTCCAAATAGCGCTCCAGCAGGTCCTCGCGGCTCTCGGCGACCGTTTCCGTCAGCAGCTCCCAATACCGCCGCTGATCGTCGGACAAGTCGCCCGCTCCGCCTCCTGCAAGGCCGCCCGGCTCCGGCAGCAGCTCGGCGCTGCCGGTAAAATGCTCCTCCAGCCCATGCGGCGCCTGGACAGGGACCGCTCCGGCGGTCAGCAGCCTGCGGATGCCCGCAAGAGCCTCCAGCGGATTCGCTCCAATGCGATCCAGCTTGTTGATGAAGAATACGGTCGGAATCTTCAGGCTGCGCAGAGCCTGCCAGATAACCTCGGTCTGCGACTGCACGCCTTCCACCGCGGACACGACCAGCACGGCGCCGTCCATCACGCGCAGCGAGCGCTCCACCTCCGAGAGGAAATCGACATGGCCCGGAGTGTCGACGAGGTTGACCTGCACGCCCCGGTGGACGAACCGCGTCGACGCCGCGCGCACCGATATTCCCCGCTCCCGCTCCACGTCGAGCGAATCGGTCTGCGCGGTGCCCGCATCCACGCTTCCGAGGGCGCGGATCCGTCCGCTTTCGTATAAGATGTGTTCCGTTGTCGTCGTTTTGCCCGCGTCGACATGGGCGAAGATGCCGACGTTGCGGATCGGGGCTCGGGTGGAAGATGGCATAGGAAGCAAGGTCCCCCTGTCAGGCAGTATGTATCCGCCTATTATACATGATAATAGAGTCCGGATGGCCGAACGACCGCCCCTGCATGCAAAAAAGCCCGGAATTCCTCAAGTGGAATCCGGGCTCGGAGTCAAAAATCTCCGGCGTCAAGGAACCTTGATGACGAACGGCACGGTGAACACTTCGCCGCCGCGCTTGAACTGGCCCCATATTTTGTAGATCCCGCTTTTCGGGAACGTCGTCATGAACCGGGCTTCAGGCCCGGATGCCTTCTCGTCCATCGGATGCACATGCAGGTAGCTCTCCGCGTCGGCAGTCAGGATGACGACATGGCCGACCGCGCCCAGATAGGGCTGCAGGTCCGTGACCGGCTTTTCGGTCCGGGCGTCCGCAATCGTATACGTAAGCATGGCTTCCTTCCCGGCGGCCAGGCCTTCGATGGAGAGGGCGATCTCGTTGCCGTCGACGACCTGGGTCAGATCGCCGTCCGGCTCGATCGGCTTGGCCTTATCCGCCGCTCCGCCTATGGACACCCCCTGCATCCTGCTCATCGCGCTGCCGCCCGCCGGCACGAAGTCCGCGATCAGCTTGTACTCTCCGCCGGCCGGAAATTCCGTCGCGATCTCAAAGACGCCTCCGCCCTTGTACTCCGGATGGATATGGCTGAAGTAAGACAGATCCTTGCTCACGATGATCATATGCTGCTTCTGCTCATGGGCGGTGTCGAACTGCTCGACCGGCTTGCCGCCGCTTGTGATGGCGACCCGGATGAGCGTCTCCCGCCTCGCCTCCGGCTGGCCGCCGCCCGCCAGCGTCCACTCGGCCTTCACATCGGAGGCCTCGGCGGCCGCCCCTTCCCCTTCGCCGCCTTCATGGGCATGTCCGGCGGAAGCGTCGGACGAGCCATGAGCATTGTGCTCCTGCCCCATATTCATATTCATATTCATCGAGCCGTGGGCGTTCTGCTCGGGCTCCATATTCATCGAGCCATGGCCTCCCTCTTGGTGGACCGTCTTGGAGCCGCAAGCGGACAGAAAGGCGGCCGCGACGACCAGCATGGCTGCCAGCTTCAACCGTTTCATCATCGATTCAATCCTTTCTGCGAAAGTTCCATTCATCCGAATTGGCTGCGTCCTTGCATTCGTCCCGTCGCGCCGCCGGCTCTACACCTTCATCCGCTGCAGGCGAAGGGCGTTCAGCACGACCGAGACGGAGCTGAGCGCCATCGCCGCTCCGGCGATCCATGGAGCCAGCAGGCCAAGAGCGGCCACCGGGATGCCGAGCGTATTGTAGCCGAGCGCCCAGAACAGATTCTGGCGGATGTTGCCCATCGTCCGGCGGCTCATGGCGATCGCGTCGGCGATGCTGTTCAGATCGCCGCGCATGAGCGTGACGTCGGCGGCTTCCATCGCCACATCCGTTCCGGTGCCGATGGCCATTCCGATATCCGCCGCGGCAAGCGCGGGGGCGTCGTTGATGCCGTCTCCGACCATCGCGACCTTTTTGCCATCGGCCTGCAGCCTTTTCACTTCCTCGGCCTTGCCCTCCGGCAGCACCTCGGCCCGGACCTGGTCGATTCCCGCCTGCCTGGCGACGGCTAGGGCCGTGCGCTCGTTGTCGCCGGTCATCATGATGACCTCGATGCCCATCGCCTTCAGCCGCGCCACCGCCGCAGCCGACGTTTCCTTGATCGTATCCGCCGCCGCGACCAGGCCCGCATACCGCCCGTCCGCCGCGATCAGCATCGCCGTCTTGCCCTCTTCCTCCAGCCTCTCCATCGAGGCCATGGCCTCATCGGCGGAGATGCCGCGCCTCTCCATAAGCCTGCGCGTTCCGGCCAGAATCTCATGCCCTTCCACGACCGCCCGGATGCCGTAGCCCGGGATCGCCTCGAACTCGACGGCGGCCGGGATGGGAATTCCGCGCGCCTCGATCCCCGAGACGATCGCTTCCGCAAGCGGATGCTCCGAGCTCTTCTCCGCGGCTCCGACGAGACGGAGGAACTCCCGCTCCTCCATGTGGCCGGCGACGACGACATCCGTCAGCTCCGGCATGCCCTTCGTCACGGTGCCCGTCTTGTCGAGGATGACGGCGTCGATCTTATGGGTGGACTCCAAATGCTCGCCGCCCTTGAACAGGACGCCCAGCTCTGCGGCGCGGCCGGAGCCCGCCATGATGGACGTAGGCGTCGCCAGGCCGAGGGCGCAGGGGCAGGCGATGACGAGGATGGCGATAGCCTTCTCCAGCGCTTCGGCGAAATTGCCGGGTGTTGCCCAGACATACCATACCAGGAATGCCATGACGGCGATGCCGACGACAATCGGCACGAAAATGCCGGAAATGACGTCCGCAACCCGCTGGATCGGGGCTTTGGAGCCTTGCGCTTCCTCGACGACCTTGATGATCCGGGCCAGCGCCGTTTCTTTGCCGACCTTGGTCGCCCTGATCTTCAGCCGTCCGTTCTTGTTGATCGTCGCGCCGATGACGAGGTCTCCGGCCCTCTTCTCCACCGGAATGCTCTCTCCCGTCAGCATCGATTCGTCGATGGAGGAGCTGCCTTCCAGCACTTCGCCGTCGACCGGAACCTTCTCGCCCGGCTTCACGACGACGATGTCGCCAGCGAGCACTTCCTCGAACGCGACCGTCGTCTCGGCTCCGTCCCGGATGACCAGCGCCGTCTTGGCTTGCAGCCCCATCAGCGTCTTGATCGCTTCGGAAGTGCGGCCCTTGGCCAGCGACTCGAACAGCTTGCCGAGAAGGACGAGCGTGATGAGCACGGCGCTTGTCTCGTAATACATCTGCGGACCATGATGAGCCATGCCGCCCATCCGCGCCCATTCGACGGTCAAATAAACGCTGTAGAAGTAAGCCGCCGAAGTGCCGAGGGACACCAGAACGTCCATATTGGCGCTCCGGTTGCGAAGGGCTTTGAAGGCCCCCGCGTAAAACTGCCTGCCGATGTAGAATTGGACCGGCGTCGCCAGCGCAAGCTGGAACCACGGATTCATGAACAGCTCCGGCATCGGGATCCAGGACAGGAAGGAGAAGTGTGCCGCCATCGACCACAGCAGCGGGAGCGAGAGAATCGCCGACAGGAGCAGCTTGCGCTTCTGGCGGGCGACGGCTTGCTGCCGGAGCTGAGATGGATCGGCGACCTCCTGCCTCGGGATGGCCTCATAGCCCAGCTTGGCTACTCTCGCTTGGAGGTCCGCGACCGATACGGCCGCCGGATTGTATTCCACCCTTGCGCTCTCGAGAGCGAAGTTCACGGCCGCCCCGGTCACGCCCGGCGTTTTGTTCAGCGTCTTCTCGATGCGCACGGCGCAGGCCGCGCAGTACATGCCGACGAGCTGGAGATCCGCTGTCTGCATGGCGGTATCGTATCCGAGCTTGCGGATCGTCTGCTGCAGCTGCGGCACGGTCACCTGATCGGGATCGTAGGTCACCGTCGCTCTTTCCAGAGCGAAGTTCACGTTCGCTTCCGCGACGCCCTCCAGCCTGTTCAGGCCTTTCTCGATCCGGTTCGCGCAAGCCGCGCAGGTCATGCCGGTCAGCTGCAGCGACGTTTGCTCCTTAGCCTGTTTGGATGCTTCCACTTGCGGACACCTCGCTTAGTTCCTTTATTGCCATCATTCAGCGGCCTTATTCTTACGCTTACTATACCCCTCTACCCTATATTCAGTCAATCAAAACTTATACCCCCCACCCCTATATTGAAGGCCATAGAAAAGGATTCTCTCGAATCCCGGTTATTTCATCAATTTGTTGATGGTGACCAGAAGCTCGTCGATGACCTCGCTCTCGCCGTCCTGGATGCGCTCGATGACGCAGCTCTTCATATGATGCTCCAGAAGCAGCCTGCCCACGCCATTCAGGGCGGACTGGACCGAAGAGATCTGATTGAGGACATCGTCGCAATAGACATCCTTCTCGATCAAGCCCTTGAGACCGCGGACCTGGCCCTCGATCCGGTTGAGGCGGCTGATGAGATTGCTTTTGGTTTTCTCGGAGTGATGGCTTTTGCGTCCGTCCGCCTCGCATGATTCATGCTTGTTCGTATCCTGCTGGAGCTCATCCATGGCATCACGCCCTTTTTGATTTCCAGTTTACCATAGCCCCCCCACCTATACCAGCACCCCGATTTTGAAATGGATCCGCGAAGCCCTGGCTGCTCTTCTAGGGCCGATGCTCGCCGTTGCCGGCCTGTTCCCCTGCCGTACGGCCCCACCGCCAACGGCCATCCCCAGCCTTCACGGCAATTCGATGCCCAGTCCCAGCTTCATTGCTTCCCTGTAATAATGCCCGGCGATCGCGATATCGAATATGCCCAGGCCCATCGGGTTGAAAAATACGGTCTCTCCCGGAAATTCGGCCAAGGCGTCCCGGCAGACGAGATCCGCAAGCGTCCGGACATCCTCTTCCTGGAGTCCGTGCCGGAGATGAAGCCGCTCGATGTCCGTGTTCTCGCGGCATACCTCCCGCCAGTCGTCCACGAAGACGGCGCGGATGCCGGCGACGCCCTCCGGCCTGAAATCCCGCAGCGATACGTTCAGCAGCAGCGAGCCCGGAGCAGGCGGCTCGTCGATGTACCGCTCCGCCGATACCGTGCATGTGGCGATCACGTTGGACCGGCGGCAAAGCTCCCGCCAATCCGCCGCGACCGCTGTCATTCCGCGCGCATTATCCGGCACGGTCTGCATATCGATGTCCCGCAGATCGTACAGCATGACTTCCTTCAGGCGGCTCCCGAGCAAGGCGGCGCACATGTCGAGATGCAGGCGGCCGATCGGGCCCCAGCCGATGATGCCGAGCCGGATGTCCCGATCCGGCCTCGAGCCGGCATAAGCCCGGAGCATGATGCCGCTCACTGCGGCCGCGCGCAGGCCGTTGAGCAGATTGCACCGGAGGAAGGCGAGCGGCAGGCCGTTCTCCGAATCGTTCAGAACGATCGCATTATGCGCCCGCGGCTGGCCGTTCTTGATGTTGCCGGGAAATCCGGCGATCCATTTGATGCCTGCCAGCGGATGAGGTCCGCCCAGATAGGCCGGCGTCGCGATGATCCGGTTGCCCGGTTCGGGAAACCGGAGATAAGTCTTGAGCGGAGCGGCGTATTCCCCGTGATCCATCGCCCGCACGGCATCCTCCGCGATGCCGGTCAGCTTCTCCCAATCCACCCCGGCTTCGCGGATGTGGCTGTCATTGAGATAGAGCATGCCTAATCCCCCCTGTTCCAGGCATCCGGATCGATGCCGAGCTCCCGCCTCACCCACTCGTCGTCATATACCGAGCTCATATACCGTTCGCCTCTGTCCGGCAGGATGGCCGCGCATATGGAGCCGGCCGGAATGCTGCGGGCGAGGCGCCGCACCGCCGCCACGACGCCCCCGGAGGACGCTCCCGCCAAAATCGCCTCCGCCCGGACCAGCTCCCGGCAGCCCCCGACGCAGTCGGCATCCGTTACCTTGACGACGATATCCGCCAGCTCGCCGCCGTGCAGCTCCGGCACGACAGCCGCTCCGAGGCCGGGGAGCTTGCGCGGCCCTCCCGTGCCCCCGAACAGGATGCTGCCCTCCGCGTCTACCGCGACGACCTTCGTCGTCCAGCCTCTGCTGCGGATATGATCGGCGCAGCCGCGGATCGTTCCGCAGGAGCTGACCCCGCAAAACAGATAGTCGACCTTCCCGAGCGCGTCCCCGATCTCCTTCATCGTCGTCTCCTGATGCGAACGGGCGTTGTCGGGATTTCCGTACTGGTTCGTCCAGTAGGCTTCCGGAAGCTGCGCGAGCAGTTCCTTGACCCTGGCGATCCGCGCCGGCAGGAATTCCCCCGTCGCTGCATCGGGACGCGCGACCAGCTCGATCTCTCCCCCGAAGCTCCGGATGATCTCCTTGTGCGCGTCGGTCGTCCGAGGATCGACGACGCAGATGAAGCGTATGCCCAAGTAACGGCACAGCTGGGCCAGGCTGATCGCCAGATTGCCTGAGCTCGATTCGATGACCGTGCTCCTCTCGGTCACGTCGCCGCGCCGGATGGCTTCCCGGAGCATATGGAGAGCCGGACGGTCCTTGGAGCTGCCGCCGGGGTTCATGCCCTCCAGCTTGCCGAATACTGCGAACGGCTCGCCCCGGAACAGCCGGTCCAGCCGGACGAGCGGCGTTGATCCGATGATGTCCGCAATGCCTCCATCCAGCTTCATCCGGATTCTCCTTGCCCATAATGGATTTTTTTGTTCTTGACCGAGCCCTGCTCTCCGGCGTCGTCCAAGGACTCCCGGACGACCTGAATTCCGCCCAGGATGCCGCTGCGGATCATCGTCCCGATGTCGGGATTGCGCTCCTCCAGCTCCTGCCGGATAAGCTCAAGCGCGGCATCGCTTCCCTGACCGCTGTCGACCGCGATCCGCAGCGAGTTCCCTTGGACCTGGACGCGGACGCTGGCGCTGCCGAGATGCCGGCAGACCGTATCCTCGATGTCGTAGATGCTGATCTTCTCTCCATGCTTGAGATCCGGTCCGATCCGCTTCACGAGGCTGTGGAAGCTCTGCCGGGGCACGCCCTCCACGTCGATCGTCCTGAGATCGCGCACGACGTCATACGTCACATAGCGAAGCGCAGGAAAGGCGTCGCGGATGGACGAGGTCAGCACGAGCACCTGCTCCCCGTCGGATAGCGGCGGGAGTCCCTCGCCAAGCTCTTCGGCGCTTACCCCTTCGGCGATGATTCCATCCGCCAGGAGATAACGGCCGCACCGATGCGAATACGAGGCGATCGTGCCGATCTCGATCGATCCGTACGTATCCGTGATTCTGTCTTCGCCGATTCCAAGCCGCTGCGCGGCCTGGCTCCGCCATCCCGGCGACGCCGTCTCGCCGACAAGGACGACATGGCGGATGCCGAGCGCCGCCGGCTCGCCGGCCGCAGCCAGCAGCCGATCCAGGATGGAGGGCATCGTATACAGCACCTCCGGCCGCAGCCGCTCCAGCGACTCGATCTGCTGCCGGATCGGCAGCCGGAAGGACAGGGACTCCGCCGTCATGCCCAGCTGCCGGAACACCTCGGCCGCCGTCGCTTCCGCATGGCCGGTCCCCATGTCCGATACGGCCGTCTTGTACCCGTACGGCTCCAGAATGTCCCGGAAGACGTCCAGCTTCACCCGCAGATAGCCGGCTTCGTCCTGCTCCGAGTAATAGATCGTCTTGCGGCGGCCCGAGCTCGTTCCCGACGTCCGGTAGCGGCGAAGCTCCGGCTGCAAGGCCAGAGGATTGCCGTCTGTGTAATAAAACCGCTCGAGAACGGACGACGTCACAAGCGGAAGCTCCGCCCCGTCCGATATTCCTGCCCGCCTCCCTGAGCCGGAGACGATAAGTCCGTCTAGCCAGGGAAAACGCCGCCTCATCCTTTCGGCGATTTCCCGCCTGCCGCCCGAAGTGTCCATATGCATATCCTCCCGCCTCATCCATGTGCCCACATTGCCGCTATATCGTATGCCCATTCCTCCGCTGGGGTGATTCGGCTTGCGGGCTGCCTTCAAGTGCCGGGTTATGGCCGACAGTCCGGGTTAACCGGCTGTCCGGGTTTGCCGCTCATCGGGGCCGCCGCTCATCGGGGCCGCCGCTCGCTGGCCGCAAAGAGGCAGATGCCCATACCCGGCTGACGGCGCCTACATAGAATAGAAGAATAGAGCCTCTGCCTGAGGGGGAAAGCCGGAATGAAGACAGCCAGAAACCGCGATGCAACACAAATCAGCAGCAAAGCCAAACGGAAGAGCAGGAGATCCGCTCCGGGGAGCAAGCGAAACAGGAGCGGCGTTCAAGCCGTGTCCAGCAAAATGGCCAAAACCGTCCTCCTGCTGCGCAGCGCCGAGCTGAGGAAGCATATTCCGGCTACCCGCCGGCTGAGCCGCGCCACGCTCGCCTCGATGCTGGGCCGCTACGGGATGGTCTATGTGAAACCCGATACCGGCTCGATGGGAATCGGGGTCATGCGCGTAGAGAAAAGCGGCGAAGGCTGCCGTTACCAAAGCGGCCAGAGCATCTTCGCCTTCAAGTCCGTATCCTCCTTGTTCCCGTCGCTGAGGCGGCAAGCCGGTTCCAGACGTTATCTCGTTCAGAAGGGCATCCGCATGCTCAAGCATGACGGACGGCCGTTCGACTTCCGCATCATGATCCAGCGGAATCCTGCCGGCCGCTGGCAATGCACCGGCACGGCCGCCCGCGTCGCCAGCCCGGGCAAAATCGTCTCCAACGGCAGCCAGGGCGGAACGATCTACACGCCGCAGGCTGTGCTTCATCCCGCTGCCGGCAAGTCCGGCACGATCCGGCTGCTGCGGCGGATGAACCGGCTGGCGCTGCTGACGGCGGCCGAATTCGGCCGCGCCTACCCGGCCATGAACGAGCTCGGCCTCGACATCGCTGTCGACCGCAAGCTGAAGCCGTGGATTCTCGAGGTCAACACGCGGCCGGATCCATGCCCGTTCACCAAGCTGGACGATCAGACAGCCATCCGCCGCATCGTCCGTTATGCCTCCGCTTACGGCCGCCGCTACAGCCTCGTCTGCGGCAAAGCCAAAAAAGCGCCCTGAAAGGGCGCCGGAGGATCCTGCGGTTGTCTATGAACAGATGAATAGAGCGCCGATTGGACTCTTGAGACGTGCAAGTAACGAAGCGTGAACGTGGCGCAGCGTTTTTCAGGACGGGATAGGCGGAGATTCCACAAGCTTGGCGGCGACAGCCTGCGTCAGCTCCTCGACGGTCTGGGGCACAAACGTCTTCATGACTCCGTTCATCATGAACCCCATCGCTCCCTTGCCGGAGATGTCCAGATGGCCCGTCAGCCGGGTAAGCCCGTCGCCAAGCGCCGAGGCTTCGAAATATCCTTCGCCGCCGACGCTGTCGGAGACGCCGTCGATCTGAAAGGACAGCCTGGACGGCTCGGTCCGGCCGGTGATGTCGATCTTCAGCTTGATGATTTTTTTCGTGAAGCCGAGATCGCCCTTGAACGTCCAGAGCGCTTCGCTGCCGCTGAGCAGCTCATGCTCGATATAACCGGGCATCAGCGGCATCCACTTGTCCATATCGCTGGCAAAGCTCCATGCGTCTTGAATGGATACCGGCACTTCAACTGAATGCGACGCGTCTGGCAAGGCTATCACTCTTCCTTCTCGTTGGATTAGTAAGCGCTCTCAAATAGGAAAAACAGCTTCCTCCCGGCGGGAGTTGTCCGGTCTCAAAGTTCAGACGCTCGGGTCCATCATAGCAAATTTCCCTATTGATGCCTATCTCAGCCGGTTCATGATCAGGAAATCAAACGGGCTGTCCTTAGCCGCTTTCGCGACGAACGGAACAGCCCCTATGGTTCGTTGGATCCCTTACGCCCGGACGTTGTTGAGTTCCGCAATCCTGACCGCGATCGCGGATGTCAGCTCTTGGGCCGTCTTCGGCACGAAGCTCTTCATGATGCTGTTGATCATCGGCCCCATGGCTCCCTTGGCCGTAATATCCAGATATCCGGTCATCCGGGTGCCGGCGGCGCCTTGCTCCTCCGCCTCGAAGTAGCCGTTGCCGGAGAAATTATCGGACAAGCCGGTGAGGTCGAAGGTGACCTTGGTCGGCTCGATCCATTCCTTGATGTCGATCCTCAGCTTGACGGTCTTCTTCATGAAGCCGAGATCGCCCTTGAACGACCAGGTGGACTGGCGGTCGTTCAGAATCTCATGACCGATATAGCCGGGCACGAGCGGAGCCCACTTGTCCATGTCGCTGACGAATGTCCAGATCACGTCGATGGAGACGGGAATGATTACCTGATGAGTACCGTTTGGCATATGAGATTCCTCTGCTTTCTGAATAAATAGTGCGGCGCTCTAGATGTTCCTTGGTTGGGAATTGCCGACGGCGATGCCGGCCAGGTAGCCGAAGGTCATAGCCGGGCCGATCGTGCCCCCGGCGCTGAGATAGGCTTGTCCCATGACGCCCATGGCCGCATTGCCGGCAGCGTACAAGCCCGGGATCGGCTTGCCTCGCAGGCTGATGACCTGGCCGTCCGCGTTGATTTTTGGACCGCCGTTCGTGCCGAGCGATCCGGCATAGATCGGCAGCGCGTAGAACGGAGCCTTCTCGATCGGGCCGAGATTGGCCTCGGGCGTGCCGCCGCCGGCGCCGAAGTTTTCGAAGAAGGTCGTTCCGCGGTGGAAGTCGGGATCTACTCCCTGCTTCGCGTTCTCGTTGTAGCGGCTGACCGTAGCCTCCAGAGCCTCCGCGTCCACGCCGATCTGCTCCGCCAGCTCGCGGATGCTGCCCGCCTGGTTCACCCACTCCGGGGTGTCCTCGCCCGGCATCATCGTGATGATCATCGTGCTGTCCTTGAGCTGCTGGTCGAAGATCATCCACACAGGGGCTTCATTCGGCCATTCGAGAGCGACCGGATCATACTCGTAGAACGACTTCGGCATGTCGTTGTAGGCCGTTCCCTCATGGACAAACCGCTTGCCGCGGCGGTTGACGATGATGCTGTTCGGGCCGAACCGGCCGCCTCCCAGCTGATTCATCACGCGGTCCTCGTATTCGAAGGTAGGATCTTGCATGGCCGGGTACCACCAGGCCTCGCTCATGTTGCCGAGAGCGGCTCCAGCCTCCATCGCCATGACAAGGCCGTCTCCATCGTTGCCTGCCGGAGAGAGCGGATGCGTGATGTCGCCTTTCAGGAACGTCTTGACGAGCTCCTTGTTCCATTCGAAGCCTCCCGATGCGATCACGACGCCTTTGCGCGTTCCGATCAAGCAAGGCTTGCCCTCCCGCTCTGCAACGATGCCGATGACCTCGCCCGCATCGTCCAGCACCAGCTCCTTGCCCGGCGTCTCCAGCCAGGTTTCGATGCCGCGGTCCAGGACGCCCTTGAACATCGAAGCGATCAGGGAGCGGCCCATCGTCACGATGTTGTTTTCCATCCGTTCGGCGATTTTGCCGAAGTCGACGCCTCCGATGGCTCCGCCTTCCTCCAGCGTAAGCGGCGGGAAGATCGGATTCTGGCGGATCAGCGCGCCCCACTCGCCGATCTCGTTCAGATCGAATGGAAGCGGATCGAGCGAACGTCCGCTCTTGGCTCCGGGCAGATGCCCGTAATAGGAAGGATAGGACATCGGAACCGCGAATCGCAGCGGTGTGTTCTCGTGCATGTAGTCGATCATTTTGCAGCCGTTGTCCACATACACCTCGAGCAGATCCGCATCCGGCTCCTTGCCTCCGGTCAGGCGGCGGATATACGTCAGCGCGTCCTCGCGGGTATCGCCGGCGCCTGCCTCCATCATGTAGCGGTTGAGCGGAATCCATGGGATGCCGCCGGAAAAAGCGGTCGTGCCTCCAATCTGATGCGTTTTCTCGAGAATGAGCACCTCGGCGCCTTGATCGGCAGCCGCAAGCGCGGCCGTTAGCGCCGCTCCCCCCGTTCCCATGACGACAACATCGACCTCGTGATCCCACTGAGCTGGTTTCTTCGCTGGCATGGCTCATCTCTCTCCGTTCAATTGGATAATGGGCGACAGGTCCGAAAGGGCAGGAGGCATCGCCAAAAAAAAGTAAGCGCTGTCATAAAGAAAGGAGAGCGAGCTTTCCGCATGCCGTCCTCCCTTCGGACAAAAATGATAGCATAACTATCATTTCCGGAATCATCGTAGCATATCCCGCCTTCCTTGACAACGTTGTCGCAAAAATGGCGGAGCGCTATAATACGAGAATAAAAGGACGACGGGAGCGGCAGACCGAAAACATGAACCCAGAAACGAGGCAGCGGCGCCTCCAAGCCGTCATCGATGCAGCGGAGCAAGTGTTTACGAGAAAAGGAATCGACAAGTCCACCATGCAGGATGTCGCCACCGAGGCGTGTATAGGCGTTGCAACCGTATTCCGTTTTTTTCCGAAAAAAGAGAAGCTCGTTGTCGCAGTCGCCACCAAAATGCTGGAGGAGGTGCTGCAAGAGTTCATTGCCGTTGCGGCCATGCAGGAGACAAGCCTGCGCAAGCTCGAAATCCTCTTCGACAGCTCCATCAAGCTGCTGGAGCGCAAGGACAGCTCCAGCGTCAAGCTGCTGGAGAACTTCGAGAGCTACGCGGCCCAGTTCACTGAGCCGCTGGACGATATCGGCGTGTTCAACGCCGTCTACCGGCAGATCTCCGGTGTGTTCGCCATCATCGTCGAGCAGGGCAAGCAGGATGGATCGATGCGCACAGACTTGCCGATTCCCGAAACCTTGAGTACGGTCATGAACACTTTCGCTCTGCTCGCCCGCAAGCTTTCCCTGCAGAAGAACATCCTGGTCGTCGAGCAGGACCTGGATCCCGCCGAGCAGCTTCAGATCCTGAAGCATATTTTCCTGGGTTATTTGAAGCCCTAACAAAGCTGGCCCCGCAGTCGCAAGACTGCGGGGCCAGCTTTGTTGGCCAATAATGGAGAATACAAAATGGTTGCCTCGAAGCTTCCAGGCTGAGATTTAGTACAAGACCATTACCGGAGACTCTTCTTCCATTTCGTCAGCTTGTCCTGCAAGATCAATCCGTTGATCAGTTTGATATTTAGCCTTTCGGCCGCTTCCTTTGCCGCTCTCGTAAAGTTGCTGGTCGTTACGATCCAGGCATCATAGCATCCATGAACCTGCTTCCCCGCTTTGAGCCGCAGGACGATGTCGTTCCCGACGTCGCGCTTCCACCGTTTGCACTGCACCGCGATTTTGTATCCTTCCTTGCCTTTCAGAATCAAATCAACCTCATGATCGCCGGATCCTCCCACTCTTTGGACCGTGTAGCCCTGAGCTGTATAGTAGAGTTCCATAAGCCGTTCGAAATCAGTCCCCGAAAGACTCTCCATGTCCGCCCGAATAAGCTCATGATCGGAAAGCTTCTTGGAGGAGACGTCGGCTCTGGGGCTGCTGACCGCGTCCTTCCGATGGGTCCGCTTCGCTGAACGGCGCTTGGATGTCCACACGGTCCCGATAATTTCTGCGAAGAGTACGGAAGCAAGGACGATTCCAAAGAAGAAACCCCAATGAAGACCGGGAATGCTGAAATACAGCATCAGTCCTCCAAGCACGAAAATCCCTCTCAACAAGTTGGCAAGCTGACGCCCTTCCGCCCGATAAGTTCTAGCCATATATCCTCATTTCCGATTATTTCTGCGCCCTCTCGAATCGTCTTAAATACCGCCGCAGCTCCTTCCGATGCGCATAGGCCAGCAGCAGGAAATTCACGCCCGAGAACACGACCAGCTCCGCGGAGTAGCGGCAGAGAAGCAAAAAAAGCAAAAGCAGAAGCATCCCCGCCACCACCTGAAAGCCGTCCGAGGAAGACGAGGATGGCTTGCCTTTGCCGATCCGCCGGAAACCGGCCAGCAGCAAAGCCAGAATGACGGCATAAGCAAGCGAAGCCTGAAAGCCCGTCAGCGCGCTCCACACCCCGAACGTGACCGCGATCGCCTTGCCTCCCCGCCAGCCGGCAAAGGGCGAAAACATATGGCCGAGCACGGCGGCCGCCGCCGGATAAACAAGGCCGTAGCCGGTCAGGCCTCCCCAACGAAGCAGAGCGAATACCGGCAGGTAACCTTTGAGGAAATCCAGCGCGATTCCCGCCAGTCCGTATCCATATCCGGCCGCTCTCCACAAGTTCAATGCGCCCGGGTTTCCGTCTCCCTTTTCCTTCAGGTCATGCTTCGCCAGCAATCCGAGCCAATAGGAGAACATCAGCGAGCCGGAGAGGAATGAGCCCGCCGTCCATATCAGCAGCCGCATCATCGCTCGCCGCGCCTCCTTACCGCAACCTGCCGGCCCTTCCAGGCTACGCTTCCGAAGAACGCCACCTGGTACACCGAGTACAGCATGACAAAGACGAAAAAGACCGTGCTCAGCATATGAACCGCCGGCATCCACACGCCGAACCTTCCCGTGCAGCGGAGGAAAGCGAACAGCTGCGCCGTGTACATCACATACCCGATCGCCAAGGGCAGCGCCAGAGACGTTCCGAGCAGAAATGGAGCCGCCTCCGATGCCAGCAGGCCGATGAGCCAGAGCGCGACAAGCAGCGTCGTCCAAGGGCTCAGCTTGCTCGTGCCGAGAATCGCTCCTTTGGCGAAGCCCTGCAGCTGGCTGCGGATGCCGTCCGGATACATGCGGAACGATACGGCTCCCTTGCCGATGTAATTCGTGACCGGGATGCCGGCCTGAACGAACTTCGCGCCCAGCCTCAGATCGTCCATCACCTCGGAACGCACGCCCTCATGGCCTTTCGCCCGTTCGTATTCCTCCCGCTTGACCAGAATGCACGAGCCATAAAAGCCCTTGTCCGGGTTGCCCCTTTCCATGGGAGAAGTAAACGCGAACAGGCCCAGCAGATTGGGAATCAGCGCCAGCCTCTCGTAGGTTTTGCCCGTCTCATGGTAAGGCACGACCGATACGGCCCCTCCTTCCCGCTCCCTGGCGGCCAGCAGGTCTTCCAGCGCATGGGGGGAGAGCCGGACATCCGCATCGAGAAAGGCGATATGGTCGCCCTCGCAATGCCGGTATCCGTTCCATACCGCCCAGTTCTTGCCCGTCCAGCCGGGCGGCAAAGGCTCGTTGACAACGACCTTCGCTCCGAAGCTCTCCGCAATGGCCCGCGTCCCGTCCTCCGACCCGTCGTCCACGACGATGACCTCGAAGGGGAGGCAGCTCTGATGCCGGAGAGATTGGAGCAGATGCGGCAGATTGGTTTCTTCGTTCCGGGCCGGAATGATGACCGAGAGCTTCCCCTCGAAAAGGAAAGAGCGAGCCGCGCCCGGAACCCTGTTCCTGCGGAACAATACAAAGCCGGCCGCCCATGCAGCCGCAAGCGCGGCGATGATCGCGATTCCCATTCCCTTCCTCCCCCGATCCGATGTACAAGTACCCATGGAACATGTATATGGCGGATGGAGGAGAAATAAGACCGCGCCGAACGGCGGCTGAAGCCGGTTGTACAGGATGCGGTTGGAGGAAGCGGCCTAACCCGGGTTTCCGCCCTGCGCACAGAATGCCGGCCCGCGACTGTTTCCCGGCCTTCCGGCATAGTCTGAATGACAAAACCCAACCTAGGATGTGGATGCGATGAAAGAAGCTCCCTTGCCTTCCCGTTCCACCGACAGACCCAATTTCCTCGTCCTTCTCGTCGACGAGGAGCGGTACCCTCCGATTTATGAAAAAGAGGAAATCAAAGCCTGGCGCAAGCAAAATCTCGTGGTCCAGGAGTCTTTGAAGGCCAACGGGCTGGAATTCCACCGGCATTATATCGGAAGCACGGCATGCTGTCCCAGCCGCGCCACCTTGTTTACCGGCCATTATCCGTCCCTCCACGGAGTCAGCCAGACGGACGGCATCGCGAAGAGCGCGTTCGACTCCGATATGTATTGGCTGAACAGCAATACGGTGCCTACGATGGGCAATTACTTCCGCGAAGCCGGCTACCAGACCTATTACAAGGGAAAGTGGCATATTTCAAACGCCGACATCACCATTCCCGGCACCCATAAAAGCCTCCCCAGCTATGATCCGTCGACAGGAGTGCCGGATCCGGAGCAGGAGCAGCTGTACGCCGATGCCCGCCGCTTGGAGAGCTACGGCTTCTCCAGCTGGATCGGGCCGGAGCCGCACGGGAAGAATCCCCGGAATTCCGCTTCTTCCGCCGCATTCGGGTTGAGCGGCCGCGACGAGGTATACGGTACGGAGGCCGCCGAGCTCATCGAAGCGCTCGACCGCTGCAAGGACGGCAAGGAGGAGATGGAGCCCTGGCTGATCGTCGCCTCCTTCGTGAATCCCCATGATATCGTCTTGTATGGCGCTCTAGCCGCGCAGCTGCCTGACTTCAGCTTCAAGGTGGAGCCGATGCCGCCGGTCGCCCCTCCTCCGACCCTGAACGAGTCTCTGGCCGCCAAGCCGCGCTGTCAGGCCAGCTATCGGGATATCTACCCTCGAGCCTTGCAGCCCATCATCGACAATCCCTTCTATCGACAGCTGTATTACCAGCTCCAAAAAAACGCCGACCTCCAGATGGCCAAAGTGATGGACGCCCTCGTCCGTTCATCGTTCGATGACAATACCATCGTCATTTTCACGTCCGATCATGGGGATCTGCTCGGCGCGCACGGCAACCTCCATCAGAAATTCTACTGCGCCTATGAAGAGATGCTTCACGTTCCCTTGGTCATTCATCATAAACGGCTCATTCCCGAGCATCGGGATATCCATGCCCTGACCAGCCATGTCGATCTCCTGCCGACGATGCTGGGACTCGCGAATGCGGATATGGCCGCGATCCGGCAGCGGCTGCAGACGAGATTCAGCGAGGCGCGGCCGCTCGTCGGACGCGACCTCGCTCCCTTGATCCGTGGGCAGGATGAAGGCGCGGCAGGGGATGAGCCGATCTATTTCATGACTGATGACGATGCGACCCGAGGCCAGCATCAAGTCAATCCGCTCGGAGTGCCCTATCCGTCCGTTGTCCAGCCCAACCATATCGAGACCGTGCTCGCGGCAGTGCAAGGACAGAACGCCAAGGAAATATGGAAGCTCTCCCGGTATTTCGACAACACTCAATTCTGGAGCGAGCCCGGGATACAGGACGAAACGATGCAGCCCGTCGGTGACAGGGCTTGCGGCGGAACGTATTCCGCATGGGTCAAGCAGATCAAAACCAAGCCGGTCCCGGACGAATTCGAGCTGTACAACTTGACCAGCGATCCGCTGGAAACATGCAATCTAGCCCATCCTCCGCATGCCTGCCAGGAGACGCCAAGCATCATGCGGGGGATGATGCAGGTGCTGGAGCAGCAGTCGAAACGGAAGCGGCTCTATCCGGCTCAGCCTCCCTCCCTTTCCGGCGCTTCCGGAGCGGCCGAGCGGCCTTAGAAGGGTCCGAACGGGAACGTTTCCAAAAAGAGGATCTATTTCCTCACCACTAAAGGATAAAGCCGCTCGCGAGCGAATAGCTTTCCAGATAGGCATGGATCGAAAAGGACGGTGCAGCCCGTGAAAAATCCGGATTCCTCCTCTGCCCGGCCGAAGGGAACGGATTCGGCCGCTTCCGTTGCCGCAACGGCATCCGTCTCTGACAAGGCCGGATGGAAGGGCAAAAGCCGCTGGTCCGTCATCGCCGCGTATTCCTTGCTGGCTGCAGCCACTCAGCTCCTGTGGGTGACCTATACGCCGATCACGACAGCTTCGGCCGCAGCCTGGGGCGTCTCCGTCGACGCCGTAGGCTGGCTGGCCCAGGTATTCCCTCTTCTCTATATTGTCCTGGCCCTGCCGTTCGGCTATTGGGCGGATCGGCGCTTCAAGCACTCGCTTGCTGCCGGGGCTTTGGCCACGGCGGCCGGCGCCCTGCTCCGGCTGGTTCCCGGCTACAGCTGGGCGCTGGCCGGCCAGATCGTCGTATCGATCGGCCAGCCGCTCGTCCTGAATGCTGTCAACAAGCTGGCCGGGCTGTACGCGGAGCCGTCCAAAAGGTCCGCCGCAATCGCAGCCGGCACGGCCAGCCTCTTCGTCGGCATCCTGGTCTCGACCGTGAGCGCCCCCTGGCTGCTGGAGTGGGGAGGCCTCTCCTCCGTGCATCGGGTCCAGGCGGCCATCGCGGTCGCCGCGGGAGGAGCCATGCTCTGGGCGCTCCGGATTCCTGCGCTCTACAGCGAGACGGCCGTGCCCGCCAGCGCCTTCGCCGCAGTCCGCTCCGTCTGGTCGCAGCCATGGGTTCGGCTCTACGGCCTCATTCTTTTTGCCGGATTCGGCATGTTCGTCACCATCACGACCTGGCTGGAGGTTCTGTCCCTTCCGGTCGGCATCGGCTCCAAGGAGGTCGGCATCGGCATCGGCGCGATGACGCTGGCCGGCATCCTGGGTGCCGCTCTCCTTCCGGGATGGGCCTCTTCCGGCAGCAGGGCGCGGCTGACGCTGCTGGCGTCCCTGCTCATGAGCGCGGCGGCGCTTGCCGCGCTCGCCTGGGGTCCTCCGCTGTGGCTGTTCATCGTCTTGTTCGCGGCGGCCGGCTTCCTGCTGCTGGCCAGCCTGCCCGTCATCCTCTCCTCCGCGGAGAGCCGCGCTCCGCTGAACGAAGCCGGCACCATCGCCGGCCTGCTGCTCCTGTTCGGCAATCTCGGCGGCGTTGTGCTGACCGTCGCCGCGCAGCTGCTGCTGGGCCGCCGGCTGGCTGCGATCGGACTGCTGATCGCCGTTGTCCTGCTGGCGCTGCCGGTGGCCTGGCGGTTTCCCCGCGGTGCTGACGGCGCTCAGGCGGCTTCTCCCGATGCTTCCTCGTCCGGTGGATCCTGACCTCGGTTGCCAAAAAGAAAAGCCCCTGCTGCCAAAGGCAGCGGGGACTTTTACTTGAGAGGACGGCTCGGCCGACAGCCGGGTCTTCCGTCACCCATCATGCACACCGGCGACAGAACCGATCTGCCGGACACAGAGCGAGCCGGAGCCGGATCTTGCCGGCGCTCTTGCTGGCGATGGCCCGCATCAGGAATTTGGCCGCGATGCCTCTATAGACATGGGCGCGAATCCGACTCCTACCATCCCCAGCACCTTGAGCCGGTACCCTTTTGGAATGGAACGCGATTTTACTTCCAACTGCTTCACAAGCTCTGCAAACGGTTCCTTAGACAACTTCGACGGCCCCCCGCGGCAATGAATGGATTTTTTTTATCCTCAGCTAGATTCCATGGAGCCTCCGGAACAATTCGGCCGCAATGTCCAAGCAACCTATGCGGCAACAAAATATCCTATCCTATGGACGCACAGATTTATTCGAGCCGCATAGCCGTTTGGCAAGCATACGAATATGAACAGGTAAGGTGATGGAAACTATGCTGTATACCGCTCTCGGCGACTCCATTACATTCGGGGAAAACGCCTCTTCATTCGCGAGGTCCTATCCTCGACTGGCCGTCGCATCCTTGAGCTCGCGCACCCGCAAGGTCGTCGGGAATGTCGTTGCCAGGCCCGGCTGGACCAGCGAGGATTTATGGCGTGCCGTGAAAGGCAATCCGGGCATCAGCCGCTCCGGCATCGTCTCGGTATGGATCGGAGGGGTCGATATGGCGGATGCCGCCTTGGCTTCGGTCGCGACCCGCAATCCGCCCGCCATTCAACAAGCTCTCTCCAACTATCGGCAAAATTTGAGCCAGATTCTAGGCCATCTGGAAAAAACAAGCCGCGCTCGCATCATCTGCTTCACGCAGTACAATCCTTTCCCGAACAGCTCGATCGCGGTTGCCGGAATCCGCGCGCTCAATCAGACGACAATGGAAGTCGCCCGCCGCCACCGCGTCTCGATCGCGCCCGCGCATAAGTGGTTTGAAGGCCGGCAAGCAAGCTTGATCTACGGCTACCGGGAAGGCAAGGTCGAAGACGCCTTGAGCGGTTTCATGCCGATCCACCCCAATGATCGAGGACATCAAGTCATCGCTTCGGGATTGATTCCTTATCTCGATTCCGGCAAGTAGGCTCGCAGATACCTGCACAACGGCAACGAACACCGCCCCTGCCGGACGGTGTTTTCGTTGGTTTATCCATTTATTTCCTGATTTCATTTATCGTCCATTAACAATTCGGCCATAAACTGATTGTACAGCCTCTCACTCCTACTCGCACGAAAGAAAGGACCGCCATCCCATGGGAATTCATGCGTATTTTCAATCGTTGAACGATCTCGAACGCATCATCCGCTGTCCCGGCAAGTTCAAGTTCGAAGAGCACAGCGTGTCGGCGCATTCCTGGAAAGTCGTCCAATACGCCAAAACGCTGGCAGATATCGAGGAAAGCAACGGCGTCGCCATCGACTGGAAGAAGCTGTACGAAATTACGAGCAGCCATGATTACGGCGAGATCTTCATCGGCGACATCAAAACGCCCGTCAAGCATCACTCCATGGAGCTGCGCGGCATGCTGCAGCAGGTGGAGGAAGGCATGATCGCCCTGTTCATCGAAGAGAATATTCCCGAGGAATTGAAGCCTATATTCCGCAGGCAGCTGCGCGAAGGCAAGGACGATTCCGTCGAAGGGCTCATTCTCGAGGTGGCCGACAAGCTCGATCAGGTGTACGAAGCGCTCACGGAGCTGCAGAGAGGCAACCGGGAAAAGGAATTCGTCACGATGTACCGGGAAGCGCTCGTCAAGATCAAGAAAATCAAGCTTCATTGCGTGGACTACTTCCTGGAGAACATCCTGCCCGACATCGTGAAGGAAAGCTCGGATTGTCCCTTCGATATCCGGAAGATCACGAAGGAGGCATTGGAGCTCTAAGGCTGGTTCCGCATGGCGGAGATTTATTTGCACCAGCCGTCCCCTCGACGCATCGCCCCCTTCTTTTACATAGTCCGCCTTTATTCCCTTATTTCATTCACATCCCCGAAGCCCCCTCTTTCCTTCCTCTCTGAGAGGAGATCCCCCTTTTCTCTCCACCCTCTAAAAAACAGCCTTGGTTGGAAAACAGAAAAAAGACACCCTTCCCAGGTGTCTGACTCAAATGAATGGAGGCAGAGGAGCAAATTCCGGCCTCCTTCTAAAGCAGCGGAACAACCATCCGTGGCGCCGCCACGCCATTCTGATGGGTCCGGATAAAGGCTCCCAATATAAAAAAAAACACCACATTGGTGTTAGTTGGAGCCTGTTCCTATCTCTTTACGAGCTCATCCACTTCGCTTTTCAACAACAGGTATCTATGGACACTTCTCATGATGGGCACTTTGGTCAGCCTGTTCTTATCCGCATAGGCTTTCATTTGATCCTTGGAAAGACCCAATAAATGACCTGCTTCCGTAACCGTCAGCACAATTTCATTGCTTGTGGCGTTGAAGGTTTTTTTGACCTTCAAATTCCAGTCTTCGAATGCATTCATTTCAGCGCATCCTTCCCTATTCAGAGCCAAGCAGCTTGATTGGCTTCACTATGCTCATTATAACAGAAGTTCGGGCTTTCTCCTAAACCATTCGCCGGCCCTCCTCTATCCCAGCCATCCACATCGGATTGGGAGGACGCTCCATAGATCATTCGGCTGCGGTTCCACAACCCGGCTCTCCCTTGACGCAAAGGGATTCAAAAGCGAACATCCACAGCCTCAAGGCTGTGGATGTCCACCATGGAGACGAGCCGCGATGATGTTAATCCCATGGCCTCCTCCCTGCAAGACTCCTTATTCCTTCACAGCACCCAGCATGATGCCGGATACGAAGTACCTTTGCAGGAACGGATATACGATCAGCATCGGCACCATAGCGATAAATACCTTGGCCGAATTCAGCGTCCGGTTGGACAGCTCGGACAGCTTCTTGTATTGCTCGGGGGTCAGATTGGTGCCGACCGGAATGTTGACGACAAGCTGCTGGATATACGTTTGGAGCGGGTATTTATCGGAAGTGTTCATCAGCACCAAGCCGTTGAAGAACTCATTCCAGTGATAGACGCTCAGGAACAGCGCCACTGCGGCCAGCACAGGGATGGAGCATGGGATATACACCCGGAAGAGGATCGACCACGGACCGGCGCCGTCGACTACGGCCGCCTCGCTCAGCTCCTTCGGCAGATTGCGGAAGAAGTTCATGATCAGGATCACGTCGAACACCGGCACGCCTCCGCCCAGCACCAGCGCCCAGATCGTATTGATCAAGTGATAGTTCTGAATCGTCAGATACCATGGGATCAGCCCCCCGTTGAACAGCATGCAGAAGACCAGAATCCACATGAACGTATTGCGCATCTTGAAATCCTTCTTCGGCCTGGCCAGCGGGTAGGCCATCAGTACGGTCATCAGCAAGGAGAACGACGTGCCGAGCACGGTGCGCTGGATGGAAATCCAGAACGCGTTGAAGAACAATCTGTCGTTGATGATCTCCTTATACGGCGTCAAGGAGAACCCGATCGGATAAATCGTAACCAAGCCTGCATTCGCGGCGGACTTGTCGGAGATCGATACACAGAAGGTATACCACAGCGGGTATATGCAGCTGATGAGCAGGAGGCCGAGAATGACGATATTCGCCATGTCGAACGTCCGCGAGCCTAACGTTGTATTTCGGACCACTGCAGCGCCCTCCTCCCTCAGAATACCGTGTAGTCGGCATAGCGATACGCCAGGCGATAGGAGATGAAAATCAGCACGAAGCTGATGACCGACTTGAACAATCCAGCCGCCGTCGCCAGCGAGTACTGAAGATTTTGCAGGCCCAGCCTGTACACCCATGTATCCAGAATATCTCCGGTCGAATACACGAGCGGATTATAAAGGTTGTACACTTGATCGAATCCGGCGTTCAGCACGTTGCCGAGACTCAAGACGCCCAGCAGCACGACCGTGGTCGTCAGCGCAGGCAGCGTGACATGCCGGATCAACTGCCAGCGGTTGGCGCCGTCAATGGCTGCGGCCTCATACAGATTGAGGTTGATGCCTGTCAGCGCCGCGAGATAGATAATGGAGTTGTAGCCGAATTCCTTCCACACGTCGGTGCCGATGAGCAGCTGCCGGAAGATGCCGGAATCGGCCATGAACAGCTTCGGATCGAAGCCGAACATCCCGGCGACCGTATTCACGACGCCATAATAGCCGAATATCCCGATCACAATCGTCGACAGGATGACCCACGACAGGAAATGCGGCAGGTAAACGACGGTCTGGACCAGCTTTTTGTAGCGCAGGCTGCGGATTTCGTTCAACAGGATGGCAAAGATAAGCGGAATAAGCAGATTGAGCACGATTTTGCCGACGGCGATAATAAAGGTATTGACGATAACCGTCTTGCTGTCGTTGAGCTGAAACATATACTTGAAGTTTTCCAGTCCGACCCACTGAGATTGGAGCAGCCCCGCTCCCGGATTATAGTTCTGGAATGCCATCAGAATTCCGAACATAGGCACAATGCTGAACATCACGAGCCAGACCATACCCGGCAGCAGCATCAGATAATAGTGTTTCTGATGGCCTAATTTCCTCATCATGGCCAACCTCCCGTCTCCCTAACAGGATCATGAAGCTTGCGGTTGCGCCGGAATGCCCGACGCCAACCGCAAGCTTCCGCCTGATCACTTCTTCAAGAGCCCTGCGACTTCCGCCGTGATCTCATCCCCGCCTTGAGCCTTCCAGTCCTTCACGAATTTGTCGAAGGAATCGATAGGCGCCTGGCCAAGGATGATTTTCAGCACCGTCTCATCCTCCATTTTCTTGAGGTTGGCCCACTTCGTTTCCATGGTAGGGGTCTGGTTGTAGGTGACGCTGAAAACCTTCTTATCGATGGGAATCGTCGTGAACGGTCGATCGCCGATCAGGATGGAATACAAGCGCTGGAAGTCGCCGAAGTTGGATGTGTTGAAGTTCCCGACATTCAGCTCCTCATACGGAGGCTTGATGACGCTCTGCACCTTTTTCGCATCCGCATACATCAATTTGTACAGGCTGTTGGGCTTATTGTAATCCTCGGGCTTGGTCTCGCCCTTCAGCACTTTCAGAAGCTCGGCATACTCGTACTCCGTCTCGTTGGCCGCAGCCAGCACGTTGCGAAGCGGATACCAGCCCACGCTGACCGACAAGTCAAATGTCGCTTCGTCGCGCACGAGGGCATTGTTCATGATGAGGATGGCCTTGACGACATCCGGCTTGGCGTTTTTGCTGATTACGGTGTAGGTGCTTCCCGTCGTTTTCATATGCGCATTCCACTTGCTGTCGTCGGTGTAGACCGGATAGGCCTGCCAGTTCGCAGTCGGATCGTTCTTGAAGGAGTCCCCGTTGCCGTAACCGCCGTTCCACCATGGACCGAAGAATATTCCCGTCTGGTTCGCGTTGATGGGATCTCCTACGTTGTCGCGGGTGCCCACCTCGGGATCGATAAGCCCTTTTTTGTACCAGTCCGCCAGCAATGCCAACGTTTTTTTCGTCGTATCCGTCGTCGTTCCGTACGTGACCGAGCCGTCGCCATTGTCGAGCCAGTATCCCGGGTACGCATCCATTGCGCCAAAGATAGGATCAAAACCTCCCATATTGTTGGAGGATACGAGGAAGGTGGAATACGGGTAGGTGTTTTTGGAAGGACCGGCAATGCCGATCGTTTTGTTGCCGCCAAGCTTGCTGTCCATGAAAGCCTTTGCCGTCTTTTCGATATCCGCCACCGTCTTCGGCACAGGCAGCTGCAGCTTGTCGAGCCAATCCTTGCGGATCCATAGGACGTGGACGCCGTCCGTATCCACCGTAATATTCGGAATCGAAACCATCTTGCCTTTATAGCTGGCGTTCTCCAATGCGCGGCCGTCGGTGCTTGCCATAATGTCCTTCACCTGCGAGGACTGGTACTGCTGGAACAGATCGGTGATATCATACAGCAGCCCCGAGCTGGCCGCCTTCGTCATGAAGGAGCGGTCGTCGACGACCATGCCGTCCGGCAGCTTGCCGGATGCGATCGTCAAGCTGACCTTCTGCTTGAAATCATTGCCGGTAGCCGCGGTCCAATCCACAATCACGTTGATGTTGTACTTGTCCTTGAGGTAGCGCGTGTACTGGTTGTTGCTCACACTGTCGCCTTCAGGCAGCGTTTTGTCTGTCGGATCCACCATCATGCCGATGTGGACGTCAACAGGCTTGGGGAATTTGGAGAAGGCGAGGTCGTCTCCGGAAAGTGCCGGGGCTGCAGAATTTGTTCCCGGATCTGAAGACGCTTTCAAATCATCCGACGAAGAATTGGAGCTACATGCGGCTACGCTTAGGCCAAGCATTGCGACGGAAAGCAGCTTTGCCATATTCCTTTTCATCCTGGTCCCTCCCCGTGGTTCCTTGCCCTCTCATTGTACCTGTGAAGCGGGGAAAAAAAGTCGGACGGATGTGCCGTGTTTTGCGGCGGATACGGGGATGAGGCAGGCATTTGTGCGATAGATTGCCATCATTCATCCCCCTTATGGAATTGGGCCCGGAATTCGGAAGGCAGAAGACGGGTCTGTTCATAGAAGAGCTGGGAGAAATACTTGGAGTCGTTGTAGCCTACGGCATGAGCGACCCAAGCGATCGATTGGTTGGTCTCGCAGAGCAGCCGTTCCGCCGCTCTTATCCGCTCTTGTCTCAAGTATTCGTTGAACGTCGACCCGGTCAGCTTCTTGAAGCATTGGCTGAAATAGCTTCGGCTCATGTGGACATGATCGGCTACGTCCTCGGCATGCAGCGTACTCGAAGCCTGCTCGCGGATGAACAGCGCCGCCTTCAGAATGCTGATGGTCGTATTGGCAAGATCGGCGGAAGCCGCGACCTGCTCATGGACACGTTTCCTGAAATCGCGCAGCCATTCAATCGCCGACCGGACATCGTTGACATCCGACCGAAGCTCGGCACTCAAGGCGAAAGCAGACTCCAGCTGCGACAGCACGCGCATCCACAGCCCTTCCAGACGGCGAAAGGAAACCTTGGCTTCTGCGGTCTGCTTGCATAGGCGCTGGAAGACCGATTCGTTATAGAGCCAGTAGAGAGAGCGCCATTCCTGCTCCAATGCGCTCCATGCTTCCTCCTCCTGTGAGCCGTTGTTTTGCTCGGGGGCAGGCGCTGGCGAGGCTGACGCCGAAGGCTTGGATGAACGATGCGGCATTTCTCCCGCCATTTGCAGCCGGATCCGCTTCAATATCTGCTCGTCGTCCTCCGATTCCAGACGCACCTTGGATATATAATCGAGCACGCCCATGCGGTAGGCCGTCTGCACATTCTCAAACTCTTCATGAAAGGATAAAATCACGGAGCGCAGCCCCGGGAATCTTTGTCTCGTTACTTGAAGCAGCTCCATTCCCGACATGACCGGCATCGAGAGATCCACGAACATGAGATCCACCTCATGCCTGTCCATGAACTCCAGCGCCTTCGCGCCGTTCGCCGCTTCTCCAACAACAATCATATCGTGATCGGACCAAGGCATGATTGAGATCAGGCCTTTGCGGGCAAGCTTGTCATCGTCGACAATCAATACACGGATCAAACCGCACTCTCCTTTCTGGGATGGAGAAAAGGAAGCTCCAAAGTGACCGTCGTGCCTTGGTTCGGCGTGCTTTCTATCGCCATGCGGGCTTTATAGCCATAAAAGGATTCCAGCATGGACCGAACATAACGAAGCCCGATCCCCCAGCCCGTCTGCTGCTGATCCGGCGTGTCGCGCTGCAGCAAGGCCAGCGTCTCCTGGCTCAGGCCTTTGCCGTCGTCGCGGATGACGATGCGCACCATCTGCGCCGTTTCATCCGGCCATATGCCGATTTCCAGCTTGCCGTGGTCGTCAAGGCCGTGGCAGACGGCATTTTCCACGATGGGCTGCAGAATGAATCTCGCCACAGGGCTGTCGAGGTAGGGACCTTCCGCAACAGCCAGCTCGACCTCGAAATCATGCCGCATCTGCTGCAGCTCCAGATAGGTCCGCATGACCTCTATTTCCGACCGGAACGTAGCCCTCTCCTCCGACTTGCCCAGGTTGTAGCTCAATAAAAAAATGAGCGAGGAAACAAATCTCTCGATCTCCGCCTGCTTATGCATGACCGCCAGCCAGCGGACCGAATTGAGCGTATTCATCAGAAAATGCGGATTGATCTGATAGGCGAGCTTTTCGATTTCCAGCTGATGGCGGCGCTTCTCCTTCTGCTCGACATCCAGGAGCAGCTGTTGAATTTGCCGTTTCATGACATTGAACTGATCGAATATTCGGTCAAATTCATCGATTCCCGTATGATAGTGGCTGGTGCCCATGTATCCCTTGCCCAACGTCCTCATTTCCTTCTCGATCAATAGAAACGGTCTGTTGATGAGGCGCCGCAACAGCAGGGTGAGCATGAACATCATGAGGAGAGCAACCGCGAGAATCCAATACATATGGTTTTTCCATGTATAGAGCTCGTGGTTGTAGCTGGAGACGGGAAGCAGCAGCGTGATGTCGTAGCCGTATTCTCCTTGCATCCGGTTCCACACATACCCGTCCGACATCCCGGATGGGCCGCTTAGGCGGAGCTGCTGCCCAACCGCATAAGCCGTTGAATTGCTGCTGTAGGTCACCGAACCCGTCCTGTCGGTGAATATAAGCGTGTAGGGGATATTCAAGCTTTCCGCCAGCGAATTCATATCGGTGATCATATCCGATCTGGCTTCGACATAAACGACCAGCTGCGTTCCGTCTGAAAACCGAATTTCCCGTGTCACCGACACAACCTGATCATCGCTGAATCGGCATAGGGATTTATGCGGGGACTGGTATCTCAACTCCCCCATGCCGGCGACATCAGGCAAGGATTCCCGCGTGAAGCCTCCGCGCAGCGGCAGATTCGAATAAGAAGCATTCCCGCTTGCAGGGTCGTAATACATCACCAGTTCCATGGCCGGGTTCGAAAACGTGATCAAGCCGATATTGTACGAAATATCCCGCGAGAGAAGACGCTGGCTGTACGTATCCGTGGCGGAGATATACGTCTCCATCAGGTTGCCGACCGTGCCTTCCGGCGTCATCTGCTGCGTGACCTGAAGCAGGCTGCTGTACATCTGGTTCACCTTCGACGTTTGCTGGTGCAGATCAAAAGCCATGGAGGTCTTGATTTTATCGCGCTGCATCGTGTAGATCGCATTATAGGACACAGACGCCATCAAGACGGCGCATCCCACAAGGCCGACGGTCAGAAGCATCATAATCCGCTTGCGAAGAGAGGAGAACATGAACCGGCTGCGCAGCATGCGCAAGAACCTTGTCTTCCTACGAGCAGGCTTCATCCAATCATCACCGCATCTCCAGCTCCTCCCGGCAAGTATGGGATCAATATTCGCTGTTCGGCATGATCATCCTTCTTCTCAGCAGCAAGGAAAGGAGTATGGGCGCATCATGGACGATCCGGGGAAAAGCAAACACCCACAGCCGATCGAGGCTGTGGATGTTCAGGATACGTCTTCATTAGTGGAGCTTTTATTGCTGCAGGCAGCATTTCTTATGTTTTTTCCCGCTGCCGCATGGACAGGGTTCGTTTCGCCCGATTTTCGAGGAGGCCGATCGAAATTGAACCCCGTTGCCGGCATTCCCGCTCCGGCTCGGCTTCGGGCTCAGCTCAGCAGGAGTAAAGCCGCGATTGGACCACATTCTCGTCGTATGGCGAACATCAACCATGAGCGGCATCATATCGGTCAGCTGCTTTTTGCTCAAGCGAATCTTGCGGTCCTCGAACGCTTCCATGATGACGTCAAGCGGCTCTTCCGTCGAGCATGCGAGCTGGATATCATCCACGATCGCGTCAGCCATCCGTTCTCCTTCGCCCAGCTGCCCCATGATATAGCTCTTCAATGCTTTCAGCTGAGGCGTCATCTCGAAATAATCCATTTCCGCGTAACGAAGCAGCTCTTCCTTGGGAGGGATGTAGTACGGCTTGTCGGACACACTCTCCAGGAATGCTTCATAATCGCCCAGGCTTTCTCCATCCAGCCCCTCGCTGTATAGAAATCCTTGCTGAATGTCCCAGGTCAACCGTTTATCCGAGACGGAGGATCGGATCCTATTGAATTGCTCCTCCGTCAAGCCGCCTCCGTTTTGGTCATTGATGATCTCGATTACTTTCGAAACGGGACAGATGCCGTACAGATTGGCCGCAGCTTCAATATACCGAAGCACTAGTTGGGTTCTGCTGCGTTCTTCCCGGAATGATTTCGGATCAAGCCCCTTGTATGCGGCCTTGACCTCCTCCGGCATGACAAAGAACAGCCGGTCCCGCTCCATGAAGCTGAACACCAAGCCTTTATCCATCAAAAACAAATAAGCATCCGCAAAAACAGCATTATCCTGAATATACGGGGCTTCCAGAAGCCGGCACACAAGCTCCCACTCCTGTTCTTCCGCTGTAAGGAAAGCCATACGCACTTGATTCCCATCCGCAATCCGCTCGCAAAGCGCATCCGCGAGCTCCTGCTTCTTCAGCTTGGAGCGCCCCGTCAGCGCGCAATTCGCAGCAATGAAATTCAATCGATCTTTGTTCAGCCGTGCAAGAATATCCTTCAACCTAGTCTCGACTGAACCTTTGATCGCATGGTTGATGTTCAGCTGCTGCATTTCTTTTTCCAAATCCAAATCCATTACATAACTCCTTTACATTCCAAGCCGTATGAATGAATTGTACCTTAACACGGCTCGCAATTGAACAACATGAACGTATTCCTTCGATATAGCGAACCTTCCCCTCCAACGGTTTTGTTTAACAGACTTCGTCCCTTTTGAGTTTACTCTTCATAGGATCGCCTTTAATAATGGTTAGTTGTGGAATAAATGTCTTAGCCGAGCGGAATGAATATAAGAAGACTCTTCGCAAGTAAACGAGGGCTGCTTCCCGGAGGTTCAATTTGTGCCTGGGGACAATTACATATGAAGTGAATTTACATTAGAATACAAGCTGTACCATCCACTCCATTCTGAATTTATCTATTCAATCATTCTAAGCAGCCTAACTAGAGGAGCTGGACAACCATGACCAAGGTGCTCGTAGTGGATGATGAAGGAAGCATTGCCAGCGCTGTGGCTTACGCGTTGCGTAGAGAAGGATATGCTGTGGAGACCGCCAGCGACGGAGAACAAGCGCTTGAGCGTGTAGAGACCTTTGATCCGGATGTCATGGTCCTCGATGTCATGATGCCTCGGCAAAATGGCTATGAAGTCTGCCGCAGACTGGCTGAACGACAGCGCCCCGCCATTCTTCTATTAACCGTCAAGAACGATATTGTCGACAAGGTGCTCGGTCTGGAGCTGGGAGCGGATGACTATATGACGAAACCCTTTGATATCCGTGAGCTTCTGGCAAGGGTGAAGGCATTGGCACGTAGATCCGGAACAGAGACTTCCCCCCCTGCCGCCTTCGATCCGGAAGTACTCCAATTAGCAGGACTTACGGTAGAGATGTTCAGCCGCACTGCTCGCATAGGGGATCAGACGCTCGATTTAACGCCGAAAGAATTCGATCTGCTCGCCTTGCTTGCACGCAATCCAGAACGAGTCTATTCGCGTGAGGCATTGCTGTCCCAAGTATGGGAAATGGACTTTGCCGGCGGCACACGCACCGTAGACATTCATGTACAGAGACTTCGGAAGAAGTTAGGCGACTTACAGGGATTTATTCAGACCGTGTATGGGATTGGGTACAAAAGCACGGGGAAATTCTGAGATGAACAAACCTATTCGTCTGGGCCTCAAGGGGAAAGTGGCTATTCTTCTAGCGTTGCTGCTAGCCTCCGTACTGGCTGTGCTCAGCTTTTTGGTGCTGACAGGGATCAAGGAAGATCAACGAAGACGGCTGGAACAGTCGTTCGCTCAGCAGACGGAAATGGCTAGCCTCAAAGTGCAGCAAGAATACTTGACGGGGCAGAAAATCCCTGTGAATGCGTTCATGGAACGCAGCGGACAGCGGCTAGCTGTAGATCTAGGGGCAGATGCTGGAATGGCCGTCACACTTTATCAAGCAGATGGCGGATTTGCAGGCAGCTCCCTGCCCGCTGAATCCAAATGGGACGCCGAGGATGCCTTGACCTATACCGCCAAAGGACAGGCGGCCTACATTACGCAAGGAGATCGCGTCTTGTATTTAGCACCGCTTTATTTGGATGGAACACGCGCAGGAACCATTCAATTTCATTCGTCGCTTGCCGAGCAGCATGCTTTTTATGACCATATCCAATCGTTATTCCTCGGTACAGGCGCTTTGGTGCTGATAGCGGGTTTTCTGATCGGCTATGGGTACGTATGGCGTCAGGTGAACGTGATTTCGAAGCTCAACATAGCTGCGCAGCAAATCGGCAGAGGACATTACTTGGCCTCCCCTCTTGTCCGCAGGTCTGATGAGCTTGGACAATTATCCGATGGAATTTATGAAATGAGCAGCAGCATTTCTTCCTCTGTGGCCCAGCTGACCGAAGAGAAACTCAAACTGCTGGAAGCCATTGCAAGGCTGCAGGAGTTAGAACAACAGCAAAAACAGTTCATTGGCAATATCAGTCACGAGCTGAAAACACCACTGACCTCAATTCGGGCCTACACCGAATTATTGCATATGTATCAAGACGACCCTCTTCTGCTGGAAGAAGCACGCACGCACATCGGAATCGAGTCCGAGCGTCTCTACGCTCTAATAGAGAAAGCCATTCAACTGTCGGCTATGGACATCTACGATTTCGAGACCCGTGCAGAGTCTGTTCCGATATCGGCCTTTATGGAGGAAGCCGTGAATCGCCTGCAGGTCAAAGCACAGCTGAGCGATGTCGCCTTGGAAGTCCGCGCCGCTGCAGGTTATGCCTGGGCAGATCCCGAGAATATCATGCATATGATCGTCAATTTAGTCGATAATGCCGTCAAATACAATAAGCCCGGCGGTACCGTGACGGTCTCCAATTATGTGGAGAAAGATGACTCCGGCCAATCCGGATGGATGGTGATTGAGGTGGCTGATACTGGCAAGGGGATCCCGGCAGAGTCCGCCGACAGGATCTTTGATCCCTTTTATACGGTCAGTGGAGATCGTTCCCGAGCATATGGGGGTACGGGTCTAGGGTTATCGCTTGTACGAAGCTTGGCGGAGAAACAACGAGGCTCCGTCCATCTCATAGAGTCTGGTCCTGAAGGATCAAGATTCGTTTTGCGTCTGCCCCTTCAAGATTCCGCTGTGGAAGGATCTTGATTGTTTACAACTTGGATACAGGATGGAGAAAGTTTCGAAATATTTTCATCCTATACTGAGTTCATACCAAAGAAATCTAACAGGAAAGGAAATTAAGGGAGCTGCATGAGAAAAGAGTATCGTATGTTGAGCGCTCTAACCATTACCTTGACTCTCGCCGCAGCCCTCTCCGGATGCCAGTCGGGCCAAGACCGGATTACTTTGGTGAAGCCGCCGTCTGACCAGGCACCCTCAAGCTCAGTGAACCCCTCCCATCCCTCCTCGAATAAAGGAGACCGTACGCTTACGGTTGTGGATGGAGCCGTACAAAGCGCCAATCCCGAGGCCATTGTAGACCGAATCCATCGTCTAGATGATGCACACATCGAGAAATGGATATCCGATAATGAGATTCAAGTGGAGGTAGTGAAGGTCACGAAGCCTGCGACCCGAACTGAGGAAGCCGAGTATTCGTATACCTCCGCGATCGTGGATTTGGCGCAGGATCAATTTCGGACTATTTCTGCGGGAGAAAACAAGGGACAACCCACGGTAAAGGAACAGCCTTCACCTGACGGCAAGCTCATCTTCATTCAGAAGTGGAAGGACAAATACACCGCCTCTAATTTTATCAAACAAGTCAGCACGGGGTCGCTAAGTGAGGTTCCGGGGGATAACTACATGGAAGTGGGCGACTGGCTGGATAACAGGACCTATGTGCTGGCAGCAGGTTCTACCCAAGGCAGAGGGGAAATTCGCCGCATCTCGTCGGATGGAACGTATACTCCGCTTGAACTGAATGATCCCGACACGGAGTTGTTATCCCAAATAGGAACCAGCGGAGGCCGTATTTATTACACGGATGTCCATCATCAACTCAAGGCCTTCGAGCCGGGAAACAGCATGCCGACTCTCATCGCCAAAAACGTAGGGGATTTCCAGATCTCGCCTGATGGACAGCGAATTGCCGCGGCGACTGCTGCCGCTAATGATCAAGGAAATACGCAGATTCTAATCTATGCCCCCTCCGGGCAGGTGCAAGGTTCCATGATTGGCAAAGGAGATATGATGCTCTATCTGGCCTGGTCTCCAAACTCGGCAAAATTGGCTTTTGCCCTCTACAGCGAAGAGAAGAGTGGAATGAACGGACTGTATATCTTTGATTCCAATACGGGCAGTGTCTCCCCTCTTGGCCCAACGTATTACCCGGTGTCCCCTCTGAGCTGGAGTCCTACGGGCAAGCGTCTCGGCGTAACCATGCAGAATGAGAGCAGTGGCATTGTGACTCAAATCCTGGATTTCAAATAAGAATGGAGAGCTAACGATGAAAAAGACAATGGTATCCATGATGGTATTAGGCATGACCGTAACAGGTGTAGGCGGAGTGTACGCCGGAACCAATATGCAGAAAATAACCGCATCTCTGAATCATAATATCGGCATTCAGGTCAACGGGTCAGCCTACACCCCTACCGATGGAAAAGGCAACAAGCTCGTCCCGATTACGTATAAGGACACCACGTACTTGCCTGTGCGTGCCGTAGCGGATGCGCTTAATGTTCCCGTATCCTACGACGCCGCCTCTCACCAGGTGAACATCGGCAGCGGCTCGTCCGCCACGTTGTCCAAAGTAACTTACAGCAGCGCTCAGGTTGCAGACATTCGCAAGGAATTTGCCAAGTTCAAATCATTTGAGACCGCGTATGCTCCTCAACTCATGACAAAAGGCGATGCTTACCAAAAAGCCGGAGCTTCGGATGACAGCGTATACCTCATGTTCAAGCATATGCGTGTCGGCATCTCGCCAAAAGATTACTCCGATGGATATACGAGCAAACCTGTGAAGCTGTCCAACGGCATTCAGGCCAAGTGGTATACGCCAGACAAGACTCCCCTGCTCGGCTTCAAGCTTGACGATCGTTACGTGACGATCAGCTCCGAGGATCATGCCTTGAGCCAGGCTCAAATCGAACAAGTGGCCGCGAGCGTAGCCAAGCTGAAGTAAAGACGATTGAATCAATCCTATCCTCGGCAATACAATGGTCTTTATCGTCGTTCTTCATAGAAAAATGATACGTTCAAACGACAGACACTGGCACTCCACCAGAAAGTGCTTGAAGGCGAAGCGGCAGCAAAAAAAGCAGTTGTGGCAGAGGATACTCTGCCACAACTGCTTTCTAAGTTAAACGAATGAAATGGAGGCGAGGGGATTTGAACCCCTGTCCGAAGGCAACGGCACACAGGCATCTACGGGTGTAGTCACGGATTTGATGTCACCCAGGCCGACGCCCCGTAACCGGCTGCGATCTGGGTCAGCCTGATTGTCTTCTTCAGCACACCCCAGGCGGAGATGTGACAGCGTAGCCTACTAAGGGTGAGCCCCTACATCCGGCACATAGGCGATGCTGGAGAGGAGCTTAGCGTGCAGTTTCTTAGGCTGCTGCTAAAGAAGTACGTTGGTTGCCATTTAATAGGCTTTAGCGTTGATAAAGCGGACGCGTCCCCACTACCCGCAACCCATGCTCGAACTACCCCCGTCGAATCCATAAACGCCCCCGAACAGATCCGTCCAGCCTTATCCTGCACCTAAGCTGCAGGGTAAGCGCGGCGGTCCGAAGCGCAAGGACTGTGACGAGACAAACGGCACAGCATTGCAACAATAATCAAAGACCAACGTATTGCTATGGACTTAGTATAACACAGATGACGCCGCAATTGCGAAGGAAGTGCTGGGAACAAGACTGATATCTGGTGATGGAGCCAATCCACGATCCAGCCGGTCATGAGACGACCGCCTTCTCAGCCTGATGGGCTGATCATGGTCATTGGCAAGCGAGTCTCATTGCTCCTTGCGTGAGCTTCCTGAGAGCAGTCCGCAGAAGGCAATCCAACGAATGGGCGCAGCGCCCTGGACAACCGGCTGCTACCTGGCCACCTTCTGCTTCTCGCGCAGAGCCCGCTGGATATCGCGCTGGGCATCCCTCTTCGCAGCCGTATCACGCTTGTCGTACTGCTTCTTGCCCTTGCCGAGCCCGATCAGAATCTTGGCGTAACCGTTGCGCACATAAATTTTAAGCGGCACGATGGAGTAGCCTTCCTGCTTGGACTGCCCGTAAAGCTTCGCGATCTGCGACTTGTGCAGCAGCAGCTTGCGGGCACGCGTCGGATCGGTCGGATTGTGCCGGTTGCCCTGCTCGAACGGACTGATATGCATGTTGTTCAGGAACATCTCGCCATTGCGGATCGTGGCGAACGCATCGTTGAGATTGGCGCGTCCGGTCCGCAGGGATTTGATTTCCGTACCCATGAGCACCATGCCGGCTTCGTAGGTTTCCTCGATGAAATAATCGTGGGAGGCCTTTTTGTTCTGAGCCAGCGGCTTCTGGGACTGGTCCTTCTTCGGAGCCATGGTGCTTCGCTCCCTTCTGTCGTCGGAATGGGTTGATTCACTGCTTTAAGTTCTATCGGATCTTATTGTAGCAAAGGAAATCGCCGCTCAGCAATCGCTATGACTTGTGCAGGAGCGTTCTTCTTGATGCCGATGGCTCAGGCAACGGCTACTCGGCGGATGCGAATGACATCGCTCGAGAAGGCCGAGCTGTTTATGCGCGGCTGCCGCCATCTTCTTCCGAGATGAAAAACCGGGGATTGCCGCATCGGCAATCCCCGTGTTCATACCCGCCATCGCGGGGTATCGAATCATTCACCTGACGGATAAGGCTTGTCCTGCGCCATAAGCGATACCTTAAGCTTCCGGCGTGCTGCCGCCCTCGTTCGCGCCGGCATCGCCGCCGCTCACAGGAGGAGCTCCCGCGCCGCCTTTGTTCTTCTTGCGGCGAGAACGGCTGCGCTTGGAAGGGCCGCCCTCGGCAGCGGCCGGAGCCGCCGCGGAGTCGCCTTCATTGCGGTCGAAGTCCGCGAAGATCTCTTGGATATCGACATCCGTCACTTGGCGGATGGAAGGCGCCGTGCTGCCGCCCTTGCGCTTCTTGCGGCGCTGGCGGCTGCCTGCGGACGTGCTGTCCTGCGGCGCTGCCGCCGTCTCCTGAGGAACGGCGGAAATGCTAGGTCCGCGTCCGCTCTTAGGAGGACGGGAGCCGCCGCGAGGAGCCTCTCCGCCGGCTGCCGGACCGCGGCCTTTGCCGCCGCCCGGAGCGCCTGCGCCCGGACGTCCGGCGGCACGGTTGCCCATGCTGCTCGGCGGAACCGGAAGGCCCCACATATCGGTGCGCTTCGAGCTCTCTGTCTTGCCGCCCTCGCGCACGCTCCACGGATTGTCATCCCGTACATTCGGGATGTCTTCCGGCATGCTGCCCCGCCAGCCATTCGGCCCGAACCCGCTGTCGCGGCGGCCTCTGCCGCCGCGATTGCGGTTGCCCCGCGCTCCGCCCTGCTGGGCTCCTGCGCGATTGCCGCTCTCGACCATGGCGAAATCGATCGTATGGTCATCCATATTTACACGCTCCACGCGCACTTTCACCTCGTCCCCGATGCGATACATGTTGGAGGTGCGCTCACCGATGAGGACCATTCTCTGATCGTCAAAGTGGTAATAGTCGTCGCTCAGATCGCTGAGTCGAATCAGACCTTCTACCGTGTTCGGCAGCTCCACGAAAATTCCGAAGCCGGTCACGCTGCTGATGATGCCCGTGAACTCTTCTCCTACTTTATCAAGCATAAATTCACATTTCTTGAGCTGATCGGTATCCCGCTCCGCGTCTACGGCGGCCCGCTCGCGCTCGGACGATTGCTGCGCAATCTCCGGCATCCGGGCGGTCAGCGTCTCCAGACGCGACTCGGATAGCGTACCGCCGCTCTCCAGCACCTCTCGGATCACCCGGTGGATGACCAGGTCGGGATAACGCCGGATCGGCGACGTAAAGTGGCTGTAGAACTCCGCGGCAAGGCCGTAATGGCCAAGGCTCTGGGCGTCGTAGCGCGCCTGCTTCATGGAACGGAGCATCATCGTCGAGAGGATGGTCTGTTCCTTCGTTCCCTTGATCTCTTCCAGCAGCGATTGAAGCGCCTTGGGATGGACCGCGTTGCCTTTGCCCTTGACGGCGTAGCCGAAGTTGGAAGCGATCGTGATGAAGGTCATCAGCTTCTCGTTGTCCGGGTTCTCATGGACCCGGTACAGGAACGGAACCTTGAGCCAGTAGAAATGCTCCGCTACCGTCTCGTTGGCCGCCAGCATGAATTCCTCGATGATCATCTCGGCGACGGAACGCTCGCGCTTCACGATGTCGATCGGCTTGCCCTCGTCGTCCACGATAATCTTGGACTCCTGGAAGTCGAAATCGACCGCGCCGCGCTTCATGCGCTGGCTGCGAAGCTTCATCGCCAGCTCCTCCATGAGGTGGAACATCGGCACGAGATCGGCATAACGCTCCGTCAGACGGACCTTCTCCTCGCGGCGCTCGGCGCGCTCCTGACGTTCGGCAGCTTCCCGAGCGGCCCGGTCCTCCTCGCTTTCTTGAGGAACGGAGGCTTCTCCGGCTGCAAAAGCATCCAGCTGGTCGAAGTCCTCCGGACTGCTCCGGACAACCTCACCCTTGCGGTTGCGGTTCCGGTTGCGGGTAGGCTCCGGCGTTTCCGACAGCCAAGGATTTTGCGGTCCGGGACCGGACTTGTCCAGCGCGGCGGAATCACCTGCAGCAGCCTGGCCTTCGTCCTGGGCATGGCCGTCCTCGTCGGAGGCGAACTCCGAATCCTCCGGCAGAGGACCGGCATCGCTGGTCTCGATGATGAGGCCCATGCCGCCCGGAGGCAGCTTCTCGGCCTGCAGCAGCTCGGCCGCATCCTCTTCGTCCTCCAGGTAGTCGGCCGAATGCTCGTCCGTCTCCTCTTCTTCGGGAATGCCGGCGTCTCCGCCTTCGACGATGAGACCCATTCCGCCATCAGGCAACCGCTCGGCATGGCCGCGCAGGCTCTCGTCCACTTCCGATTCCTCATCGGAACCGGCATGGCGGAAGTCCTCGCCCTCATCTTCTTGGGCGCGGCGATGGGATTCCTCCATCAGCGCGTTCGTGCTGACGACATCCTCCTCCGCCTCGTCCGGAGCCAGAATCTTGCGCACGTTCGTATAGGACATGCGCTCCGTGGTCCGGATGACGCTCGTGAAGATGTCATGGCGGACCCGCTTCAGCGTGCTGGCGTCGAACTCCATCTCGCAGGACATCGTCAGACGGTCCACCTGCGGATGCAGGGAACAGATGCCGTTGGACAGACGGTGCGGCAGCATCGGAATGACCCTGTCGGTCAAATAGACGCTTGTCCCGCGGCGGTAAGCTTCCTGATCCAGGGCGGACTTGTCCCGGACATAGTAACTGACATCGGCAATATGAACGCCGAGCAAATAATTGCCGTTGGGCAGCCGCTCGACTTGAACGGCATCGTCGAGGTCCTTGGCGTCCTCGCCGTCGATCGTGACGATCGTCTTGCCGCGCAGATCGCGGCGGCCCTGGCTGACGATCTCTTCCTCGGTAATGGCGTCCGGAGCCGCCTCGGCTTCCTCCATGACGTCATCGGGGAAGCTCTCCGGCAGCTGGTGCTTGCGGATGATGGAGAGGATGTCGACGCCGGGATCGTTCTTGTGCCCGAGCACCTCAACGATCTCGCCTTGAGCTGCCGCCCGGCCTTCCGGATAATTCGTAATGCGGGCTACGACCTTCATGCCGGTCACAGCGCCGCCGAAGGATCCCTGGGGCACGAATATGTCGCGGTTGATGCGCTTGTCGTCCGGCGTGACAAAACCGAACGTCTCATGGCTCTCGAACGTTCCGACGATCTGGGATACGGCGCGTTCCACGATCTGGACGACTTCGCCTTCCATGCGGCCTCCGCCAGGAGTCCGCTCCGTCACTTTGACGAGCAGAATATCGCCGTTCATGGCGGTGCCGAGGTCATTCGCGCCGATATACACGTCTGCATGGGTCTTGTCCTCCGGAATGAGGAAACCAAAGCCCTTGGCATGCGCCTGCAGACGTCCTTTCAACAAATTCAGATGCTGAGGCAATCCATAAGCCCCGCTGTCGGTGCGAAGCAAGGTGCCTTCGTCTTCCAGCTCATTGAGAAGCTTGAGAAAAGCTTTGAAATCGGAGGCATTGTCGATGCCCAGCTGTCTTTCGAGCTCTTGATACGTCATCGGCTTGTACGCCGGCTGGTTCATCAAGTCCAGCAAGTCTTGTTTCGTTGTCATCGTTCTCCTTCTCACCTCTTGCCGTCGGGCGCCCGTAGGTGCTGGCAGATCCAACCACTTTCTCTATACCATGTAGTATACACGAAATACGGCTTCATCAACCCACCTGCGCGACAATAAAAAGAAAAAGCGGGGATCTCCCCCGCTTTATCGATGCATTCGGCTTGCTATTTCAGGTAAGCGACCAGAAGCGCCAGGATGAAAAATCCGGCTGCCAGTCCAATCGTCAGGCGCTGCAGGAACAGATCCAGTCCGCGAGCTTTCTGCTTGCCGAACAGGTGCTCCGCTCCGCCGGAGATCGCTCCGGAGAGGCCTGCGCTCTTGCCCTTTTGCAGCAATACGACCGCAATCAAACCAAGGGAAAAAATCACGAGCAGAATTTTCAGAAATGTATCCATGCGTTTGTTACCTCCCAGCTTTCGTACAGCCTCCCGGCTGCCTGCCGCTAATGAATAGCTGAAGTTTTGCACATGCAGATCGCCTTCCACGCCGCGGAAAACGGTTTGCATGGGCAAAACCGTTCATGAACAGCACTCTGATTGTACCATAGGCATCCGCCCGAGAACAAGAGAAAGCCGCTGGACGCTTCCGGGCCGGAAGGTCGGGCGGCTATCGGCGCTTCTCTTAGTAGCCTTTGCTGCGCAGGTAGTCGAGGCTGAGCTTCGCGCTCTCGAGCGACGAGCTGGCGAACTCCTCCTGCTCCACGATGAAATACTCGACGCCGGCTTTCTCGGCAATGGCGAAGACGCTCTCGAAATCAACGACTCCGCTGCCCACTTCCGTATCGCGGCGGCCGTCCCCGAAGTCCTTCAGATGGATGACCGGAGTGCGCCCGGCATATCTCTTGACGTATTCCGCAGGCGATTGGCCGCCCATATGCACCCAGCCGAGGTCGAATTCCATGATCATCAGATCGGCGGGAATCTTGTCCAGCAGAATGTCGATGAGCGGCTTGCCGTCCACCAGCTTGAATTCAAAGTCATGGTTGTGGTAGCCGTACGTCAAGCCCGCTTCCTTCACCTGGCGAGCCGCCCGCTCGAGAGTCAGCGCGAGGCTTTCTACATCGGCCATTGTAGGGCTTTCAGGCAGCGGAGCCCACGGAGTAATCATATACTTGAGTCCGATTTCCTTGGCGAATTCAATCTGCTTGGCGAGATCGGCTTCGATCTTGTCCGGTTCGTTGAAGCTCAGGCCGACGTGGGCGGACACCGCCTTGATGCCGGTTTCCTCCATCACCTTCTTCAGGTCTGACGCGCTCGTGTTGAAATATCCGGCGAATTCCACGTACGCATAGCCCATTTCAGCTACCTTGCGAATCGTTCCGAGGAAGTCCTTTTCCGTCTGGTCGCGGAGCGTGTACAGCTGCAATCCGACTTGAGGTTTTGCCATCGTTCCTAACACCGCCTGTTCAATTGGGATAGGTACAGTATAGCGCTTTCAACAAGGGGCAGCTATGCCCGTTTTTGTGCCGTTTGTTTGTGATTTTGGCACGAGCGTCCTGAGCCTATACTCACGGTATGGCTGCGATTCCGGCACGATTGTCCCGAGCCTCCATTCAGGATCGCCGCTATTCAATGGGGTTCGGCGCTGTTTGGAGCCATTGATGTCGTTCCTTTTTTCGCCCCGCCGCATAGTCTTCGTCCCGAGCATCAAAGACACGTTTGAGGACATGACCTCCTTCATTTGTCCCGGTTTAGCTCTTTTCAAAACTTATCGGACATACGATCCGTTATTTGTTTCGATTCAGCTCTTTTCAGATCGTATCGGACATACGATCCGTTATTTGTGAACAATTATCCCTTTCCCGATTAAAGATGAGGAAATAACGGAACGTATGTCCGATAAAAATGAAATTCCGGGATATCCTCGAAAATAACGGATCCTATGTCCGATAGCTTGATCCAGCCTCGATTTTTCAGCTTATCCGCGTTGAAGCTACTCTGCGTCTATGTCCTCATTCTCATTCTATGCCTGATTCATTCCGCCCTTCATTCTACTCCGTTGTCTAGCCCAATTCCTACCCTTGCCGCTACCTTGGTTACCGCTGCCTTGCCGATGCCGCTAGCCTTGCCATTGTCGTTACCATTGCCGTCGCTGTTACCTTGCCGTTGCCCGCTATCTTGCCATTGCCGTTACCTTGTCGCTATCTTGGTTACCGCTGCCTTGCCGTTGCCGCTAACCTTGCCATTGTCGTTACCATTGCCGTCGCTGTTACCTTGCCATTGCCCGCTATCTTGCCCCGTTACCATTGCCGTTGCAGTTACCTTGCCGTTGCCGCTATCTTGCCATTGTCATTGCCTCGCCCTTGTCGTTACCATTGCCGTTACCTTTCCGGTTCCTTGCCGCTGCCTTCCCGATCCTCTTGCCGTTTCCCGGCCTTGACCAATCCCCCCCCCTTGCTCCACCGGTCCAAAAGAATGGTTCCGCCTCTTTCTCGGCTCGCTCAAGCCACTAAAAGGCTATTGCGCCCCATGACCGCCCTTGCCGTCATTCCCTAATCCAAACCCTTCACTCCCCGGCCGCTTAAAATGGCAAAAACCCAGCCAAATGCAAAAAATCCCCCGCGCTTCCACGCAGGGGATTCCGATGAACCTGACCGGCCGGCATCAAGCCAGCCCGAAATGTTCTTATTTCTTGAGGTTCTTGAGGTTGTAGAACGCGCTGCGGCCGGCGTATTGAGCCGTAGAGCCGAGCTGGTCCTCGATGCGGAGCAGTTGGTTGTACTTCGCTACGCGGTCCGTACGGGAAGGAGCGCCCGTTTTGATCTGGCCGGCGTTCGTCGCAACGGCGATGTCGGCGATCGTGCTGTCTTCGCTCTCGCCGGAACGGTGGGAGATGACAGCCGTGTAGCCGGCGCGTTTCGCCATTTCGATCGCGTCGAAAGTCTCGGTCAGGGAACCGATCTGGTTGACTTTGACGAGGATCGAGTTGCCCACGCCTTTGTCGATGCCGTCGGAGAGACGCTCGGTGTTGGTGACGAACAGGTCGTCGCCGACGAGCTGGACTTTGCCGCCGAGCTTATCGGTCAGCAGCTTCCAGCCTTCCCAGTCGTCTTCGGAGCAGCCGTCTTCGATCGTGAGGATCGGGTACTTGTCCGCCCAGCTTGCGAGCAGGTCCACGAATTCAGCCGAAGTGTAGGATTTGCCTTCGCCTTCGAGGTGGTACTTGCCGTCTTTGTAGAACTCGGTGGAAGCAACGTCCATGCCGAGGAAGACGTCGACGCCCGGCTTGTAGCCCGCGCGCTCGATTGCGGAGATGATCGTCGTGATCGCCTCTTCGTTGGAGCCGAGGTTCGGAGCGAAGCCGCCTTCGTCGCCTACAGCCGTGTTCAGGCCTTTGTCCTTGAGGACGGACTTCAGGTTGTGGAAGATTTCTGCGCCGATGCGCAGAGCTTCCTTGAAGCTTTCAGCACCGACAGGAAGAACCATGAACTCCTGCACGTCGACGTTGTTGTCGGCATGCTCGCCGCCGTTGATGATGTTCATCATCGGAACCGGCAGTACTTTGGCGTTGAATCCGCCGAGGTACGTGTAGAGCGGGATGTCCAGAGCGTCCGCAGCCGCGCGGGCTACAGCCATGGACACGGCCAGGATCGCGTTCGCGCCCAGCTTGCCTTTGTTGTGCGTGCCGTCGAGCTCGATCATCTTGCGGTCGATCAGCACTTGATCGAGAGCGTCGAGGCCGATGATTTCCGGAGCGATCAGCGTGTTTACATTTTCAACGGCTTTCAGAACGCCCTTGCCGAGGTAGCGGCCTTTGTCGCCGTCGCGAAGCTCTACAGCCTCGTAAGCGCCGGTGGATGCGCCGGACGGTACGATGGCGCGGCCCTTGCCGCCGGATTCCAGGGATACTTCCACTTCAACCGTAGGGTTGCCGCGGGAGTCGAGCACTTCGCGTGCGTATACGTCAACGATGATAGACATAATGTTTGAACACTCCTTATCGAATGTGGGGTTGCAGACAGATCCGTCCGCATGGCTGGCACTGAATACAGTATACCAGCCACAGCGCTTCGGGACGAGTTTCCGCCTTTGATTTTTGGCAAAAGGAGCGCGGAATATCCGATCGGGCCGGTTCGCTCCGGCTCCCTTTGCACTCTCTTGAGCATAAGCCGCCTGGCGGCCTATCCCTTGTTGGTCAGGCTATAACCGTCCATCCGCCATAAAACCGCCTGGCGGCTTGGCCCCGCTTGAAGGCGGCTTAAGTCTTGTTGATCAGGCTTTGGCCGGTCATTTCAACCGGCTGCGGCAGCTCGAGCAGATCGAGCAGCGTCGGCGCGATGTCGGCCAGAATGCCGTTCTCGCGAAGCGTGACGCCCTGCTTGGTGACGATCAGCGGCACTGGGTTGGTTGTATGCGCCGTGAACGGGCGTCCGTCCGGTCCGATGACCATGTCCGCGTTGCCGTGGTCGGCCGTGATGAGCACGACGCCGCCCTTGGCGAGCACGGCGTCGACGACGCGGCCCATGCACTCGTCCGTCGCCTCGACCGCCTTGATCGTCGGCTCCAGCATGCCGGAGTGGCCGACCATGTCGGGGTTCGCGAAGTTCAGGATGATCGCGTCATGCTTGTCGGAGTTGATCTCGCGCACGGCGGCGTCCGCCACCTCGTAGGCGCTCATCTCCGGCTGCAGGTCGTAGGTCGCGACCTTAGGGGAGTTGATCAGGACGCGGGTCTCGCCCGGCAGCTCCTGGTCGCGTCCGCCGCTGAAGAAGAACGTCACATGCGGGTATTTCTCCGTCTCGGCGATCCTCAGCTGCGTTTTGCCCTGCTGCACGAGCACCTCGCCGAACGTGTTGTCGAGGTTCTTCGGCTTGTAGGCGACAAAGCCCCCGACCGACTCGCTGAACAGCGTCAGGCAGACGAAGTACAGATCCTTCGGAGCCTTGTCGCCGCGGTCGAAGCCGCGGAAGTCTTCGTTCATGAACACTTGGGACAGCTGGATGGCGCGGTCCGGGCGGAAGTTGAAGAACACGACCGCGTCCTCGGACTCCACGAGCGAGACCGGCGAGCCGTCTCCTTCCGTGATGACCGTCGGCATGACGAATTCATCCATGACCGATTTCTCGTACGATTCCCGCACGGCGCGGATCGGATCGGTGTATTTCGGACCGTCTCCGTACACCATCGCGCGGTAGGACTTCTCCACGCGCTCCCAGCGCTTGTCGCGGTCCATCGCATAGTAGCGGCCTTGTACGGTCGCGATGCGGCCGATTCCGAGCTCCTCGATCTTCGCCTGCAGCTCGGTCAGATAGCCGACGGCGCTGTCCGGAGCGACGTCGCGTCCGTCGAGAAAGGCATGGATGTAAACCTGATCCAGCCCTTCCTTCTTGGCCAGCTCGAGCAGCGCGAACAGATGCTGGATATGGCTGTGCACGCCGCCGTCGCTGAGCAGGCCGTACAGATGCAGCTTCTTGCCGTTCAGCTTGGCATGGCGCACGGCGCCGAGCAGCGTATCGTTGTCGAAAAACTCGCCGTCGCGGATCGACTTCGTGATCCGGGTGAGGTCCTGATAGACGATGCGTCCCGCGCCGATATTGAGATGGCCGACCTCGGAGTTGCCCATCTGGCCTTCGGGAAGGCCGACAGCTTCGCCGCAGGCGGTCAGCGTCGTATGGGGGAACTGGGCCATGAAGCGGTCGTAGTTCGGCTTATTGGCCTGAGCGACCGCATTGCCCACGACATCATTGCGGAGGCCGAAGCCGTCCATGATGATCAGTGCGACCGGTTTGGGAGCCATGTTACTTCGCCCCCTCGACCAGAGCGATATAGGAAGCCGGTTCCAGACTTGCGCCGCCCACGAGAGCGCCGTCGATGTTCGCCTGGCCCATGTATTCCTTCACGTTGGCGGGCTTCACGCTGCCGCCGTATTGGATGCGGACCGCATCTGCCGTCGCTTGGCCGTACAGTCCGGCAACGACTTCACGGATGTAGGCAATGACATCCTCGGCGTCTTCGGCCGTGGAGGATTTGCCGGTTCCGATCGCCCAGATCGGCTCGTAGGCGATGACGACTTCCGCAGCTTGCTCGGCGGAGAGGCCTTGGAACGCGCCTTCCGTCTGCACTTTGCATACGTTTTTGGTCTCGCCGGCTTCGCGCTCTTCGAGCTTCTCGCCGACGCAGAGAATCGGGGTCAGGCCGTGCTTGAACGCGGCCGCGACTTTCTTGTTCACGATCTCGTCCGTCTCGCCGAAGTACGCGCGGCGCTCGGAGTGGCCGACGATGACGTATTTCACGCCCAGATCGGCCAGCATGAGACCGGAGATCTCACCCGTGAACGCGCCGTTGTCTTCGAAATGAAGGTTTTGCGCGCCGATGGCGATTTTCGTTCCTTTTGCCGCCTCGACGAGGGCAGGCAGCGTCGTGTACGGAGCGCAGATGACGCTCTCGACGCCGTCGACCTCGGCTCCGCCTTTCACTTCGCTGAAGAAGGATACGGCCTCGGATACCGTTTTGAACATCTTCCAGTTGCCTGCGATGATTGGAGTTCTTGCCATGACGATCATTCCTCTCCTGAAAGTCTCCGGGCGTGCTCCATATCCGGCTCCGCGTGCAGGAAGTCCCTCCGATCGCTGTTGAAGAAGGATTCCCTGATTCGATCCGCTCAGCGGTCGGAATCCATCTTCAAAGGCGAACGCCCACCCCGTTCCAGCTTCCATCGGGCATTGCCGATGAAAAGAAACGGGATGAGCTTCTACAGGACCATCCTGCCCTCTGCGCCTCCGGAGCATCGCCTAAAGCTTTTCCCTCGCTCCACTCGGGAGAAAGAGATGTTACTTATCGTTCAGGGCGACTACGCCCGGAAGAACCTTGCCTTCCATGAACTCCAGGGAAGCGCCGCCGCCCGTGGAGATATGGTCCATCTTGTCGGCCAGATGGAACTTCTCGGCTGCCGCAGCGGAATCGCCGCCGCCGATGACCGTGTAGCCTTCCGTCTCGGCGCAAGCTTGCGCAACGGCGCGGGTGCCGTGCGAGAACGGCTCGATCTCGAATACGCCCATCGGGCCGTTCCAGACGACCAGCTTGGATTCCTTGATGACTTTGGCATACAGCTCGCGGGTTTTCGGCCCGATGTCGATGCCTTCCCAGTCGGCCGGAATGCCGTCCACGTCGACGATCTTCGTGTTGGCGTCCTTGCTGAAGTCGTCGGATACGACGATATCGACCGGAATCAGGAAGTTCTTACCAAGCTTCTTGGCTTTCTCGATGAATTCCAGAGCAAGGTCCAGCTTGGAGTTGTCCACGAGGGATTGTCCGATTTCATGGCCTTGAGCCTTGAAGAACGTGTAGGACAGGCCGCCGCCGATGATGATGTTGTCGGCGATCTCGATCATCTTGTTGATGACGTCGATTTTGTCCTTGACCTTGGAGCCGCCGACGATAGCCGTGAACGGACGCTCCGGATTGTTCAGCGCCTTGCCGAGCACATCCAGCTCTTTCTCCATCAGAAGGCCGGATACGGCCGGAAGCAGATGGGCGATGCCTTCCGTAGAGGCATGGGCGCGGTGAGCGGCGCCGAAGGCGTCATTCACGAACAGGTCGGCCAGCGAAGCGAGCTGCTTGGCGAACTCCGGATCGTTCTTTTCCTCGCCCGGGTTGAAGCGGGTGTTCTCAAGCAGCAGCACGTCGCCGTCCTGCAGCGCGGCGGCTTTCGCCTGCGCATCGGGACCGGCGGTATCGTCGGCTTTGGCGACCGGCTTGCCGATCAGCTCGGCGAGGCGCGCAGCGACCGGAGTCAGGCGCAGCTCCTCCTTCAATTCGCCGCCAGGACGGCCGAAGTGAGCGGCCAGAATGACGCGGGCGCCCTTCTCGATCAGGTACTGGATCGTAGGCAGCGTTTCCCGGATCCGGGTGTCGTCGGTAATCGATCCATTTTCCATCGGCACGTTGAAATCGACGCGTACGAATACGCGCTTGCCCGCTACTTCCACATCACGAACGCTCTTCTTGTTCACAGCTGCTCGCCCTCCCGGTAGTGATTTCTATGGATAAAACATTGCTAAAGAGGAGAACGATCAATCGTCTCTCCTCTTTAGCTGTGGAATCGTCTATGCGATTAGGGACTTCTTACAGGCCTTTGGAAGCGATGTAAGCAGCCAGGTCGACGACACGGTTGGAGTAGCCCCACTCGTTGTCGTACCAGGAGATGACTTTGACCATGTTGCCTTCGACAACCATCGTCGACAGGGCGTCGATCGTGGAGGAAGCGGCATTGCCGTTGTAGTCGCTCGATACGAGCGGCTCTTCGGAGTAGAACAGGATGCCTTTCATGGAGCCTTCGGAAGCTTCCTTCAGGGCAGCGTTCACTTCTTCAACCGTCACATTCGATTTCACTTCGGCTACGAGGTCCGTTACGGAAACGTTTTTCGTAGGAACGCGCATAGCCATGCCGTTCAGCTTGCCTTTGAGCTCAGGCAGAACGAGGGATACGGCTTTGGCAGCGCCCGTGGAGGAAGGAATGATGTTTTCTGCGGCAGCGCGTGCGCGGCGCAGGTCCTTGTGAGGAACGTCCAGTACGGATTGGTCGTTCGTGTAGGAGTGGATCGTCGTCATCATGCCTTTTACGATGCCGAACTTGTCGTTCAGAACTTTGGCGAAAGGAGCCAGGCAGTTCGTCGTACAGGAAGCGTTGGAGATGACCGTGTGAGCGGAAGCGTCGTATTGGTCTTCGTTGACGCCCATGACGATCGTGATGTCTTCGTTTGTTGCCGGAGCGGAGATGATGACTTTTTTCGCTCCGCCTTTAAGGTGAAGCTCGGCTTTTTCTTTAGCCGTGAAGATGCCCGTCGACTCAACGACGATCTCGGCGCCTACGGAGCCCCAAGGCAGGTTTTCCGGGTTGCGCTCGGCAAAGACTTTGATCTCGCGGCCGTTGACGACAAGCGCGCCTTCTTTAGCTTCTACCGTAGCGTCCAGGACGCCGTGGGTGGTGTCATATTTCAGCAGGTGGGCCAGCGTTTTCGTGTCCGTCAGGTCGTTCACAGCGACGATTTGAACCTCGCTGTTGTTCAGTGCTGCGCGGAAGACGTTGCGTCCGATACGGCCAAATCCGTTAATACCAACTTTAACCATGGTTGATATTCCTCCTGTTAAATGAAGTTTGATGATGCATCTATCTCAAAGCAATTCGCATGCCCTGCCCCTGGCAGGCGCAGAGCCCGCGGATTGCCATGAAAACAAGTCTGTCCCCGCGGCGCCTGGAAGGACAAGAACCATTATCGCCTTGCGGCATGGCTCTTATTCCGTCAGCGCCGCGATTTCGAGGGCGGCCGCCTCGTCGGTGACGAGGATGTCCTCGTGGCCGAATCTCAGCACCGCCGAGATGGCCTCCGCCTTGGAGCGGCCGCCGGCCACCCCGATGACGACCTCGGTCGTCACGATGTCTTCGAGCCGGATGCCGGCGGTCTGCATCTTGTGCACGACGTTGCCGCTGCGGTCGAAATAGTAGCCCCAGGCTTCGGCAAGCGCGCCGTCGGCCTTGAGCGAGTCGACCAATCCGCCGTCGATCCGTCTGCGCCGGGCCATCACCATGGCGTCTCCGATGCCGTGGATGACGATGCGGGCGCTGCGGATGACCTCGACGATCTCCTTCACTCCGGGCTCCTGCATGAGGCTTGTGTAGGCCTCTTCGCTGAGATGGTCCGGGACGTGGAGCATCCGGTACTGCGCACCCGTCCGCTTGGCCATCGTCGAGACGATCGTGCTCGCCTGGTATTCCAGGCTCTCTCCGAGCCCTCCTCGCGCCGGCACGAACAGGTTGCTCCGGCGCGGCGAGCTCGAGGCGAGCTGCGAGGCGACGCCCGCAAGCGTCGTGCCCCCGGTCACCGCCACGACATCCCGCTCGCCCAGCACCTGCAGGAGCGCCGCGGCTCCGGCACGGCCAAGCTCCCGCTTGGAGCTGTCCGACTTCTCGGAATCGCCGGGCACGATGATGACCTTCTGCAGGCCGAAGCGCTGCTTGAGCTTCTCCTCCAGGTCGCTGAGGCCGAGCAGCCCTCCGAGCTCGGGCTCCATCTCCTCCAGCAGCCGCCGTCCGGCCGGGCTGATGGACATGCCGGAGGACTTGATCTCCAGCAAGCCCTGCTCCTTCAGGAAATCCGTCTCCGCCCTCAGCACCCTCTCTGTCATCGACAGGGAGGCAGCCAGCGTCCGGCGGCCGATCATATCCGAGAGCATGACTTGGTGCAGGATCGCATAACGGCGGCGGAGCGTATCGACGAGATCCGGAACGAGCTGACGCTGCAAATCAATAATGCTGCGCATGAGCGCCCCCACTCCACTCGTGCATGGCCGTCATGGGACATTTTTCGTCCCGGCCATTCATTTTACGTCCCACACCATTATTTTACCTCTTTTAGATAACCCCCGCAAGTGAGGAATACCCGATGAAAACGGTTGCCGACACCCAATTTTCGGATTTCTTTTCCTGGAAACCTTTAGTGTTGCTTTTTCCTGCCAGCTGTTATACAATCTTAGACGTTACGTTTTTACAAGCGCCCGTGGTCCAATGGATATGACGTAGGCCTCCGGAGCCTGAGATCTAGGTTCGATTCCTAGCGGGCGCGCCAATTTACACATATGGCTTCATTACATAGAAGGACCGGCATTCGTGCCGGTCCTTTTTTTGCATCCGGAGGAGATCGGCCTATGATCGGGAGAGCGCCTCGCCGCTCGTGCTGCCGGAGGCGGAAGATCCGGGTTTAGAGAATAAGGAAGCCGGTTAAAATGGGCTATTGAAGGCTGCCTCGACCTCTTTGACCAAATTTGACTTTAAAATCGCAATCCATTAAAATGAGAAAGCAGCACCCCGCATATCCACTATTTATGAAGGTTATAAGGAGGGACTCGCACTTGGACATGAATTTTGTGCCTATGGTCATCGAGCAAAGCAACCGCGGTGAGCGCGCCTATGATATTTATTCCCGGCTGCTCAAGGACCGCATCATCTTCCTCGGCACCGGCGTCAACGATGTGGTGGCCAACTCCATCATCGCCCAAATGCTGTTCCTTGCAGCGGACGATCCGGAGAAGGACATCTCGCTTTATATCAACAGCCCCGGCGGCTCCATCACGGCCGGCATGGCGATCTACGACACGATGCAGTTCATCAAGCCGGATGTCTCTACGATCTGCGTCGGCATGGCGGCTTCCATGGGCGCGTTCCTGCTGACAGCAGGCGCCAAGGGCAAGCGGTACGCGCTGCCGAACAGCGAGGTCATGATCCATCAGCCGCTCGGCGGAGCCGAAGGCCAGGCGAGCGACATCGAGATCCGTGCCCGCCGCATCCTCAAGATGCGCGACAAGCTGAACGCCATCCTGTCCGAGCGCACCGGCCAGCCGCTGGAGCGCATCGAGAAGGACACCGACCGCGACAACTTCATGAGCGCGGAAGAGGCGACGGCTTACGGCCTCGTCGACAAAGTCATCGAGAAGCTGTAAGCTCGGCAGAATAGACAAAAAAAGCAGCCCCCGGATTTTCTTGGGGGCTGCTTTTTTTCTATTTGAGCGAGAACAAAACCGTAATGTCGGAGGTGACGTCCACCTCGCCTGCATCCACGACGGTGTTGGCCGAGGAATCCGACGCTGCCGCCACTTTCATCTGTGCCCTCTCGAGGACCGGCTGCACGACCTGGGCCCCGTTCTCGGAGATCGAGACGACCTCGCCGAGCGTGCGGCCCGATGCCTGAGCCAGCGCCATCGCTTTGGCCTTGGCGGCCTCGACCGCCTTCTGCAGCGCCTGCTGCGTGTAGGCGTCTCCTTTTTCCGTTCCGAAGGAGATGTTGTTGATCCGATTGGCGCCCGCCGTTGCAAGACCGTCGACGAGATCGCCTGTCTTATCCATGTTGCGGTAGGAAATCTGGATGTCCTGCACCGCCGTGTATCCGGTCAGCACTTGGCCTTCCTTATCCGTATAGCGGTATTGCGGCTGCACCGAATAATTCGTCGTCTTCAGATCCTTCTCCGCGACTCCGTAAGTGCCTGTCAACGCCTTGCGCACGGCATCGTATTTCTTGGCCGCTCCAGCCTGCGCTTCCTTGGCCGTCTTGGCCGTCACCGACACGCCAGCCGATACATAGGCGATATCCGGCGCGACCGACACCTTGCCTGTTCCCGTTACCGCGACTGTGTTCAACACTGCATTCTCCGTTCCTGCGGCAAATGCCGGCTTGTTGAGCGGCTGACCGCCCAGTGCATTCCAGGCCATCAAAGATCCCGCTGTGATTCCCGCTGCAAGAAGCAGCACCTTGCTCTTATGCATCAGCCCGCCAGCCGCATTTCGTTTGTCCATTCCCAGCGCCTCCTTAGGTGTTGTCCTCTTGAAACGGCATGCAGATCCAAAAGGTTGCATTTACCATAAAGGATTGACGATATGGGTTACTTTGAGACCCGAAAGCGGACAGAGCCGAGTCTGAAGCCGGCTCAGTTTGAGAAGGGAAGGCCCGGCTTGCCGCAGATTTCAGCCTCAAGCCCGGTTCCATGCCGGGCATAACTTGCCGTATCGCCGGCTGCAGCACGGTTCGATTGACATCGGGCACACCTCCGCATCCGCCGCCTCCAGCAAGGGTTGATGTCGGAACCGCATTCAATTTCCGCCGGCTGCAGCACGGTTCGATTGACATCGGGCACACCTTCCGCATCCGCCGCCCCAGTTCAGTCCGATGCCGGGCATAACAGCCCGTATCAATAGCCTTCATTGCGATTGCATCGGACATGCCTTCGACATCCGCCTGCTCCAGCCCAATTCCATGTTATCGGACATACGATCCGCTATTTCAATGATTTCAGCCTATTTTGACTGTTATCGGACATACGATCCGCTATTTCAGGCCAAACATGTCCCTTCCATCCCTGTTAAAGAAAATAACGGATCTCATGTCCGTTAAATTTATTGTAATGGCAAAATTGAACCCAATAGCGGATCCTATGTCCGATACCGAATTCAATTTCGCCAAGGCCAATCCTGCGCCTCCAACGGCTATGCAGGATTGGATGCCCATGCCAGGATAGGCGTTGGCAACAAACCGTGACACCACCACCCGCCTATGCTCCAGTTCAACCGGCTATGCTCCAGTTCAACCGCCTATGCGCCAGTTCAACCCCCATGCTCCAGTTGACTGACTATGCGCCAGTTCAACCGACTAGCGCAGTGGCATACCTAGGGCGAGAAGCGATGCTACCCGAAAAACTGCGACTCCCCTGTCACCCCGCCCCACGCTCCCTTCCGACATTCCTAACGAGCATAACGATGGCGGATCAAAAGTTTCGCAACCCGCCAAAACCGCATTCAGCTCAAAACACTCCCGCGAATACCAGCCTGCGGAAATCAAAAAAAGCCCCCTGCGGGAGCTTTCGTGAAGACCGTCCGAGGCTGCGCATGCAGCGCCCGGAGGCTGATTTATTGGTTCTCGAGCTCTTCCTTGCTTACCAGGGAGACTAAAGCGTTTACAGCCTGCTCTGCATCCGAACCCTCGGCGCTGACGTAAACTTCCGTGCCGGAGCTGATCGCAAGGCTCATGATGCCCATGATGGACTTGGCGTTTACTTTCTTCTCGTCCTTTTCCACGAAAATCTCGGAAGAGAACTTGTTCGCTTCCTGCACGAAGAGTGCAGCCGGTCTTGCGTGAAGACCCGTCTTGAGTCTGACGACAACGGGTTGTCTGGTCATGAAATCTATACCCCCTAGTTCATTTTCACTGCTGCAACGGCGCTTCACGCGCTCGGTAACATCATCCGTTTCAGGTATGAGGAAATCTGGCCACGATTGCTACCATTATACCATCGGCCCGTGTAAGTTAAAAGTTCAGCTTCCACGCAATTTTTCGGCCAGCTCGTCGATCTTGCGAAGCCTGTGGTTCACGCCGGACTTGCTGACGGAGCCCTTCAGCATCTCGCCGACTTCCTTGAGGTTCATGTCGGGATGCAGAAGCCGGATCTCCGCCACCTCGCGGAGCTTCTCGGGCAGGTTCTCCAGCCCCATTTCCTTCTGCAGCAGACGGATGTTGTCGATCTGGCGCACAGCCGCCCCGATCGTCTTGTTGAGATTGGCCGTCTCGCAGTTGACGATGCGGTTGACGGAGTTCCTCATGTCGCGCATGATGCGGACATCCTCGAATTTGAACAAAGCCTGATGAGCGCCGATGATGTTCAGCAGCTCGATGATCTTCTCGCCTTCCTTGATGTAGAAGATGAATCCCTTCTTGCGCTCGATGCATCGGGCGTTCAGCCCGAACTTGTTGGCCAGCGCCACCAATGCCCCGCAATGCTCCTCGTACATGCAGGAAATCTCCAAATGATAAGAGGAGCCTTCGGGGTTGTTGACGGAGCCGCCGGCCAGAAAAGCGCCGCGCAGGTAAGCGCGCTTGCAGCAAGGACGTTTGATCATATCCTTATCTATGCCCTGATTGAACATGAATCCTTCGGAAACGATGTTCAGATCCTTGAGAATTTCCTGGACCTTGGCCGGAATCCGGACAATGTAGACATTGTTCTTCTTCAGCCTCATCTTCTTGCGGACAAGCAGTTCGGTATGGACGTCGAAAATCTTCTTGATCAGGCTGTAGATCCGGCGCGCGATGGCCGCATTCTCCGTCGAGATGTCGAGGATGATCTTGCGGCTGGCCAAGTGGACCGATCCGTTCATCCGGATCAGAGCGGACAGCTCCGCCCGTTCGCAGCAGGCATCCTGGTTGTCCACGAGCGTCAATTCTTTTTTGGTCTGGGCCGCAAAGCTCATCTCTTCACCCCTTTCTTTGCATCCAGCTCTCTACAAGCTGATAGATATGATGGCTCAGGCGCACGGCATCATGCCGTAAATAAGTGCGGAACAACACGAGGCGGTCCGCGATGACCTTGTATCCCCGGCGCGTGACTTCGTCCAGATCGAGCTGGACAGCCTTCGCTCCCAATTCCGCGTAACGGTCCTGGACCTGCGGCGGAATCTCGCCGTCGTTGACGATGACGTAATCGAACAGCTGGTGGCCGATATGGCGGTGCACCGCTTCGAGATGATCGCTCACCGCATAATCGTCCGTCTCGCCCGGCTGGGTCATGACGTTGCAGATGAAAATCTTGATCGCATTCGACTGGACGATGCATTCCGCCAGCTTAGGCACGAGCAGGTTGGGAATAATGCTCGTGTACAGGCTGCCGGGTCCGATCAGGATCGCATCCGCCTCCTGGATCGCCTGGCATGCCTCCTCGAGCGGCTCCACGTCGGGAGGCTCGATGAACACCCGCTTGATCGGCTGCCCGGCCAGCGGAATATTGGACTCGCCCTCGACGATCGTTCCGTCCTCCAGCTCGGCCTTGAGCACGATCGCCTGATCCGACGCCGGCAGCACCGTGCCGCGCACGGCGAGCACCCGGCTCAGCTCCCTGACCCCGGTCACGAAGTCGCCGGATATATCCGTCATCGCCGCCAGCATGAGATTGCCGAGGCTGTGGCCGGCAAGTCCGGTGCCGCTCGGGAACCGGTATTGGAGCATCTCCGATAAAAGCGGCTCGACATCCGCCAGCGCCATGAGCACGTTGCGGATGTCGCCCGGAGGAGGAATTTGGAGCTCGCTGCGAAGGACGCCGGAGCTGCCGCCGTCATCGGCGACGGTGACGATCGCCGTGATGTCGAGCGGCTTCTCCTTGAGACCGCGGAGCATGACGGACAACCCCGTGCCGCCGCCGATGACGACGATTTTCGGAAGTGGAGTCTTTGTTTTGCTGCTTGCCATATAAGCCCCGCCTTATGGACGGTCACGTCCGGCATCGCGATGGCTCACCCGGACCGACTCCGTCTCGCTGCTGCCGAGCATGCGCCCGAGATATTCCGAAATGGCGACGGAACGGTGCTTGCCGCCCGTGCAGCCGATTCCGATGACGACTTGACTCTTGCCCTCTTTGCGGTATAAAGGAATCAAAAATTGCAGCATGTCGAGGAGCTTGGTCAGAAACGCCTGGGTATCCGGCCACTTCATAACATAATCATATACATCCTGATCCTGTCCGGTGCGCGGACGCAGATGCTCGACGTAATGGGGATTCGGCAGGAAGCGGACGTCGTAGATCAGATCGGCGTCGATCGGAATGCCGTACTTGAAGCCGAACGAGGTGACATTGACCGAGAACGGCGCCTGCTTGGCATTCGTGAAGCGCGAAATGATGGACTCCTTGAGCTCGGCCGGCTTCAGCTTGCTCGTGTCGATTGTCTGCGTCGCCGAATTTTTGAGCTCCTCCAGCAGCTGTCTCTCCAGATGGATGCCTTCGAGCGGCAAGCCGTTGGGAGCGAGCGGATGCCGCCGCCGGCTTTCCTTGTAGCGGCGTACGAGAACGTCGTCGGTCGCGTCCAGGAACAGAATCTCATGCTGAAAGGTAAAGTGGTTCTTGATGTAGTCGAGCGACTCCGACAGGGCGGTGAAAAACTCGCGGCCGCGCAAATCGATGACGAGCGCTACTTTGGCGATTTTGCCGTTGGAGCCGTCGATCAGCTCGGCAAACTTCGGGATGAGCACCGGAGGCAGATTGTCGACGCAGAAGAACCCGAGATCCTCGAGGCTCTGAACTGCGATCGTCTTGCCTGCGCCGGACATGCCCGTAATGATGACCAGCTTGGGCGTATTCGTTTCCATATGCTGTTCCTCCCTAGGGGGGTGCCGGACTAAATCCGCCGATCCATATCCAGCCCCCGGGTTGGCTTCGCCTGCTAGGAGCGGAGAATGAGTCCGGCGGCGCCGACGACGCCCGCATCGTTGCCGAGTGTGGCGGCGACGATCTCCACGCCTTCCTTGGCTTGGTCCTGCGTATATTTGGCGAACACTTCACGGATCTGGTCGAACAGGAAATCGCCGGCCTTGGCGACGCCCCCGCCGATGATGAAGCGCTGCGGATTCAGGGTGACGGCGGTGGCCGCCATCGACCGGCCGAGGTAATAGGCGGCGCGGTTCACGATGCGCGATGCCACTTCGTCGCCTGCTTTGGCGGCGTCGATGACTTCCTTGGCCATGATGTTGGGCTCCAGAGACAGCGACGTGCGGTCGCCGCGCTCGACGGCATCCTTGGCCATGCGGATGATGCCGGTCGCGGAAGACACCGTCTCCAGGCAGCCGGTTTTGCCGCAGGTGCACTGGATCGCTTCCAGATCGGGCACGATCGACATGTGGCCGAGCTCTCCGGCCATGCCGCCGAAGCCTTCATAGATGCGGCCGTTGATGATGACTCCGCCTCCCACGCCGGTGCCGAGCGTGTAGCAGACGCAGTTCGGAATGCCGCGGCCCGCTCCGGCCCAAGCTTCGCCGAGAGCGGCGACATTGGCGTCGTTGTTGACCTTGACGGTCTTGTTCAGCTTCTCTTCAAGCAGCTGCTTGAGAGGCACGTTGCGTATATTCAAATTGTTGGAGAACTTCACGATGCCATTCGGGATGTCCAGGAAACCTGCGATCCCGACGCCGACTCCGCCTACTTGTTCCCAGGCAAAACCCGCCTCGCCGACGACATGGCGCACGTACGCCACGATGTTGTCCACGATGCGCTCTGCGCCCTGGGAAGCTTCCGTCGGGCCCTCATACGTCCGGAGCAGCTCGCCCACCGCGCTGCAAACTCCAACTTTGATGGCGGTGCCGCCGATATCCGCTCCAACGTAGATTGTTTCTGACATGTGTTAGCCACCTCAATTATAAGTTAACTTCTTTAAGTTACTATAAGGCAAGCCATAGTCCAGGTCAAGGTAACAACGCGGCCCGGCGAATCGCGCCGCCGCCGCATCCGCCGGTTCCGAGCTCAGCGGAGAAAATCCCGGAAAACCGCGGATCCGAGCCTCTAGAACTCTCTCTATCGGAGCCGAATGTTCCCGTCAAGGATAAAAAAAAGCCGCCACCCGGCCAACTGGCATCGATCGGGTAGCAGCCCTATGGGTGAGCTCGATTAAAGCGTCTGGCTCCAGTCATGCACCATGGAGCCTTCCAGGTACTTCTCGCAGTCCAGCGCCGCCATGCAGCCGCTGCCGGCGGCCGTAATGGCCTGGCGGTACTTCAAGTCCTGCACGTCTCCGCAAGCGAATACGCCCGGCACGTTCGTTTCCGTCGTTCCCGGCTTCACCATGATGTAGCCATGGTCGTCGGTGTCGATCTGGCCGCCCAGGAACTTCGTGTTCGGCGTGTGGCCGATGGCGACGAAGATGCCGTTCGTCTCGAGGATCTCCTCTTGTCCGCTCTCGTTGTTGCGGACCTTCAGGCCGGTCACGCCGAGCGGGCCTGCAACGACTTCAACCGGCGTGCGGTTGAGGGCGAAGCTGATCTTCTCGTTGTCGCGGGCGCGGTCCTGCATGATCTTGGAGGCGCGCATCTCGTCGCGGCGGTGGACCAGATCGACGTTGGTCGCAAAGCGGGTGAGGAAGTTGGCCTCCTCCATGGCGGAATCGCCGCCGCCGACCACGATGATCTTTTTGCCGCGGAAGAAAAAGCCGTCGCATGTAGCGCAAGTGCTGACTCCGCGGCCGACGTTCTCCTTCTCTCCGGGAATGCCGAGGTAACGCGCGGATGCGCCGGTCGAGATGATCAGGGATTCGGCGACAAGCTCGCCTTGGCCTTCCACCTGGATCTTGAACGGACGCTCCGACAGATCGACGCTGTTAACCCAGCCTGTGCGGAATTCAGCGCCGAAACGCTCGGCCTGCTTGCGCATGTTGGCCATGAGCTCAGGACCCATGATTCCATCCGGGAAGCCGGGGAAGTTCTCGACCTCCGTCGTCGTTGTCAGCTGGCCGCCCGGCTCCGGTCCTTCGATGACGAGAGGGTTGAGGTTGGCGCGGGCCAGATAGATCGCAGCGGTCAAGCCGGACGGGCCGGTACCGATGATAATGGACTTGTACATGGATGTTACCTCCTAAATTGCCTGCTTGATTATAATTATTCTTATTCTAATCCATGGCAGGGCAATCCGTCAAAGACGCCGCCGCTTCTTCATGAAACGTTCATGGTGCCAGGCGAGGCTTCCCTCAAGGAAGGAAGACCGCACGGATGCTCTTGGCCTTTTCCTTGATGCCGCATACTTCATCGATGCGCCTCGCGTTCTTGCTGACGGTGGCGACCGATGTTCCGTAGCGCTGCGCCACTTCTTGGTAAGAGATGGCGCGTCGGTGCATCTTGGCCGTCAAGTATTCCAGCGCGGCGGACCATCCTTCCGCCTTGCCCAGCTTCGGCACATCGGGATAGACGCGCGTCAGGAAGTCGACCCAGAGCGTCATCAGCTCGTATTGCTGGATCAAGCCGTACTGCTTGCCCATTTTCTCATAGGCCGCATCCAGCACGACCTGCCATTTCTCTTCCCATACCGGCAGCCTCGACGGCCCCGAGCCCGGGGCCAGCTGCCTGGCTTCTCCGCCCATCACCGCGGGAAGGGTATCCTCCACGCCGATGGAACGAAGAGCGAACAGCGCCATCCGCTTGAGGTCGTCATCCTCTTCCGGTTCGAGCAGGAGCGCCTGAAGGGCCTCCTTCACCTCATGGTCCGCAATCAAGGCGAGCGCCTGGATCACCTGAAGCTTCGTCTTGCGGTCTCCGTTGCGCAGCGCCCAGAAGAAGGAGGACCGCACGAGAGGATTCGTCTTCATCCCGTCCGGCATGCCGCCCGGCAGCTTCTCCCACATCCGGAACTGCTCCTCGAACGGAAGGTGGTAGTGGTAGCTGGCCGCGATCGGCTCCCCGGAAAGCTCTCCCAGCTGAAGTTGCTCCAGGTAATAAGGGGCGACATCGGACTGCGGGTCCCGCTTGAGCGCCTGGCGCCATAGCTGACGGGCTTCCTCCGGCCGGCCGACATGGAGCGCGGCAACGGCTGCATAGTGGTACAAGGAGCCGTCGTTCTCCGCCGAACCGTCCTTGATCAGGCGCTTGAAGTGGCGCAGCGCACACTCGTGCTCCCCTAGAATACCCATCGTAGTGGCCAATTTAAACACATGCTCCTGATGGAACGGCAGCGTACGGCTCAGCAAGCCGGCCAAAGGCGCGAGCTTATCCGCATCGCCGGCATGCTGGTAGAAGATAGCCAGATTGCAGAGAGCGTGGAGATTCCCTTCCTCCAGCTCGAGCACTTCGAGAATCGTTTCCATCGCCCTCTCGAATTGCCCCATATAATAGTAAGCCAGCGCCAGATTGTTGCGGGCGGCCAGAAAATCGGCATTGCCGGCAACGATCGATTCCAGCAGCTTGGCGGCCTGTGCGAACTTGCCTTCCTCCAGAAGAGCGCGGGCCTGGTCATGCTCGGCGGCTCCGCCGCGGGCTTTGATCGTGACGACCGGGGTCGGACGCTTCAGCTCGTACTGCAGCAGCTCCATCATTTCCTCGGAATCCTCCAGGTAATGCCCTTCCGCGTCTTCCTCCAGGTAGCGGACAAGCGCATGCTCCGCTTTTTCGTACTGCTCCATATTGGCGTAGTTATTGGCCAGATAGAAGTAACATTCCGTCATGCCCGAATCGACGGACTCCAAAATCTCGATCAGGATCCGGTTCGATTCCTCGTAGCTGCCCATCTCCGACAGGATGCCGGCCAGATTGCAGTGATTGACGGGATTCTCCGGTTCGTACTCGACGGCCCGGCGAAAATATTTCAGCGCCTTGTCGTAGTGATAGCGGTCCATCGAGCGCACGGCGCGCTCGAAGAAGAACGTTGCGTCCCACTGGATCGGTATAATCTTCGCTGCCTGGTCCGCAGCCGTTCTTTTCTCCTCTTCCACCCGGTCAAGGCACCTCCTTCTTCTATCTCCCAAAACTCGAATGCATCCGATTATACCATAACCGTTCCTTCCTTACACGGTAGAAAATGTGGAATGAGCCGCCGATTTCCCAGGAAAAAAAAGCGGAAGGCCGGGATCGGCCTTCCGCGTTGATGATGCCGGCTCTCCCCTCGCCGATTGGGAAGGGAGCCCGTCCGCCTCCGAGGCGGCTAGATGCCGGCGTTCTTGAACAGGGTGCTGATGGAGCCGCCCTGCATGATGATCTTGGTCGCATCCGCGAGCATCGGCGCGACGGAGAGAACCTTGAAGCGGTCGGAGCGGATCTCGGGAAGCGTAATCGAATCCGTCACGACAACCTCCTTGATCAGAGGATGGTCCAGTTTCTGGATGGCGTTGCCGGAGAAGAGCGGATGCGTCGCGCAGACGTACACGTCCTCGGCACCGCGCTCCTTGAGCCCCTCGACGACGTTGACGATCGTCGTGCCGGTATCGATCAGATCCTCGATGATGATCGGCGTCTGCCCTTCCACGTCCCCGATGACGTGGGTGATGACCGACTCGTTGTGGGCCGGGCGTTTTTTGATCATGATTGCGAATGGCGAGTCCAGGTAGTTGGCCAGCTTCTCAGCGGTAGATGCCCGGCCTGCATCCGGAGATACGACGACGGGATTCTTGATGTTCTTGCTCTTGAGATAATCGCTGATCAGGTCAAGAGCCGTGAGATGGTCCACCGGAATATTGAAGAAGCCTTGGATAGCCGGAGCATGAAGATCGATGGTGATGATGCGCGTCGCTCCGACGGTAGTCAGGATGTCCGCCAGCATCTTGGCCGAGATCGGCTCGCGCGGCGCGGACTTGCGCTCCTGGCGCGCATAGCCGTAGTACGGCATGATGATGTTGACGGTCTTGGCCGATGCGCGCTTGGCGGCATCGATCATGACGAGAAGCTCCACCAGATGCTCGTTGATGGGATACGAGAACGACTGCACCAGGAACACGTGGCAGTTCCGGATCGTCTCCTCGTAGTGGCAGTAAATCTCTCCGCTCTTGAACTTGGACAGCTTGATCGCCCCGAGCGGCAGTCCCAGTTCCCCGCTGATCTTTTTCGCCAGTTCCGGATTCGACGAACCCGAGAAAATTCGCAACTTGTCGCTAAACATGATACCCTCCTGAGCGTTCCAACCAAAAATTTGACATCATCCTGCTAAACCCCTGCATGTTCGACACGTCTATTATACATGGTATGCCGCAGAATTCAAAAATCGATAAGTAACCGTTTTCGGCTCTGGAACGTGGCAAGCTGCCCGTAACCGGCTTCTTTCAGCCTCATGCGCGCCTCCGGCAAGTATTGCTCCAGCCGCTCGGGCTGATGGCAGTCGGAGCCGAGCGTGACCGGAATGCCGAGCTCGCAGGCCTTTTTCAGCATCCGGGGTCCCGGGAACATCTCCGCGCAAGGCATTCTCAGTCCCGATGCGTTCAGCTCGATCGCCAGATCGGCCTCCCGGACCGCTTCCAGCGCCGCGTCCTCCAGACGGGTCACGTCGTCTTGCGGACGGAAGCCGAACCGCTTGATGACGTCGATATGCCCGATATAATCGTACAAGCCGCTTCGCGCGGCTTTGCCGACCGCATCGTAGTAGCGCTCGTAGACGGCCATAGGATCGCGCATCTCCCAGCCGCCCGTCTGCCGAAAGTCGGTAATGTCCCATGTGCCGAGGAAATGGACCGAGCCGATGACGTAATCCCATGGATAGGCATCGATCAGCTCCGCTATTTTCTCCTCGCAGCCCTCGATATAATCGCCTTCCATTCCGACCCGGATGTCGATGTCGCCCTTGTATTTCTCCTTGAGCGCAAGCGCCTCTTCGACATAACGGGGAAGCTCGTCCATCGCCATCGCCATTCCGGGATAATACTCATGCGGCTTGACGTGCAGCAGCGGCATGTGGTCGGACAGGCCGATCTGGTCCAGTCCGGTCGCGATCGCCTGGCGGACGTAGTCCTCCAGGCCGCCGACGGCATGGCCGCAGCGCTCGTGGTGGGTGTGGTAGTCGATGCGGATGCTCATTGGGTTCTCTCCTTCGCTTGGGTGGAATTCGCTTGAGCTTGTGGGCCGCTTCGCAGCCGGGTATGCGCAATCGGGGCGCTTTGCGGCTGGGGCATGCGCAATCGGGGCGCTTCGCGGATGGCGGCATGCGCAATCGGGGCGCTTCGCGGATGGCGGCATGCGCAATCGGGGCGCTTCGCGGCTGGGGCATGCGCAATCGGAACGCTTCGCGGCTGGCGGCATGCCCAATCGGGGCGCTTCGCGGCTGACCATTCTTCCGATCGCTGTTGAAGCCATATTCTCTTCATTAAAAGGTATTTATAGGTAAGAATATGTCTTCAAATGCGAACACTTCCGTTTCTTCAGAACGGTCAGTCCGCTTTCGCGGATATGTGCATCCAAACCCGAGCGCGCGCGGGCCCTGCTCCGCGGCGCGACGAGCGCGCGCGGGCCCTGCTCCGCGGCGCGACGAGCGCACGCGGGCTCCCGTAGTTTAGCGGCAGCGGACTGACCGTTCTGTAGAAGCGTAAGCGTTCGCCTTTGAAGGCGTATTCCAACCAAATATAATCCAATAAGAGGAATACGGCTTCAACAGCGATCGGAAGAATGGTCAGCCGCGGAGCGGTTTTCTACGGTATTCCCGCGGAGCGGTATTCGCGGTTTTCTACGGTATTCCCGCGGAGCGGTATTCTACGGTATTCCTGCCGAGCGGTTTTCTACGGCAATCCCGCGCAGCGATCATCTTCGGCATGCCCACGGTGCGACGCTCTCCCAGGTCAGCCGCGAAGCCGCCTTCACCTGCAACAGCAGCCCGCATCGCTAAAAGCGAGCGGGCTGAAGAGGTCAGCGGTTCATCTTGTTTGTCGTCGGCTTGCCGTGCCGCTCGCGCAGAACGTCCATGACGGAGTCCAACGGAAGCCCGCGCTCGCGGAGCAGAACCATCAAATGGAAGATCAAGTCGCCCGCCTCGGAGCCAAGCTCGGCATTGTCGCCGTTTTTGGCCGCGATGACCACCTCGATGCTCTCCTCGCCGAACTTCTTGAGGATCTTGTCCAGCCCCTTCTCGAACAGGTAGGACGTGTAAGCTCCTTCCGGCCGCTCCGCATGCCGCTCCGAGATCGTCCGCTCCAATTCGCCCAGCATGTCGAAGCGGCCCGCTTCAGCCGGCGCGGAATCTCCCGAAGCGCCGCCCGCCATAAGCGGATTGTGGAAGCAGCTGTATTTCCCCGTATGGCAGGCCGGCCCCTTCTGATCCACGAGGACCAGCAGAGTGTCCCCGTCGCAGTCGTAGCTCAGCGAGCGGATCCGCTGCGTATGGCCGCTCGTCGCGCCCTTATGCCACAGCTCGCTGCGGGAGCGGCTCCAGAACCAGGTCTCGCCGCTTTCCAGCGAAAGGCGCAGTGATTCCTCGTTCATGTAGGCGAGCATCAGCACTTCCTTGGATACCGCGTCCTGCACGATGGCGGGCACAAGCCCGGACGCGTCGTATTTGATCGCATCGAGATCGGCGGCACCCGCCGTCCCGCGCGCCATTTCCTTGCCGCTCATCGGACCTCGACTCCTTCCCGGCGCAGCTCTTCCTTGACTGCCGCGACCGTCAGCTCCTTATAATGGAAGATCGTCGCCGCCAGCCCCGCATCGGCGCGTCCTTCGCGGAACACCTCGCCGAAATGCTCCGTCCTCCCGGCGCCGCCGGAGGCGATGACCGGAATGCCTGCCGCATCCGAGACCGCCCGGGTCAGCGCGATGTCGAACCCGTCCTTCGTGCCGTCGGCGTCCATGCTGGTCAAAAGAAGCTCCCCCGCGCCGAGAGACTCCGCCTGCCGCACCCATTCCAGCGCACGGATGCCGGCAGCCTTGCGGCCGCCGTGTGTGTAGACTTCCCACTCTCCCCACTCCGGATTGAACTTGGCGTCGACCGCAACGACGATGCACTGGGAGCCAAAGCGCCGCGCTCCGTCCGAGATCAGCTGCGGATTGAGCACCGCCGCTGTATTGATGCCAATCTTGTCCGCTCCCGCGCGGAGAATCCGCTTCATGTCGTCGACCTGGGAGATTCCCCCGCCCACCGTGAACGGAATCGTAATTTCCCCGGCCGTACGGCGGACGACCTCGATCATCGTCGCTCTGCCTTCGACAGAGGCGGATATGTCGAGAAAGACGAGCTCGTCGGCGCCTTCACGGTCATAAAGCGCAGCCAGCTCGACCGGATCGCCCGCGTCGCGGAGATTGACGAAGTTGACGCCCTTGACGACGCGTCCGTCCTTCACGTCCAGGCAGGGGATGATGCGTTTGGCTAACATAGGCGCTACCTCTTTTCTGAAAATCGAACTCTTCGGCTAGTTCAGCTCGCGTACGGCACCGGATAGCGCGATCGCCCCGGTATACAGGGCTTTTCCGACGATGGCTCCGCTGATGCCCTCTTGCTTGTAGGCCGCCAGCGCGCGCAGATCCTCGATCCGGCTGACTCCGCCCGAAGCGATGACATCGGCTCCGGAATATGCAGCCAGCGAACGGATGGCCTCGACATTCGGCCCTTCCATCATTCCATCGCGGGAAATATCCGTGAAGATGAAGGTCGCCGCGCCTTTCGCCGCCAGATCCCGCGCCAGCTCCTCCGCCCGGACCTCGGACGTCTCCAGCCATCCGCGCGTCGCGACAAGTCCGTCGCGGGCATCGATGCCGATCGCTACCCGGTCTCCATGCAAGGCCAGCACTCTCTCCACAAAAGCCCGGTCCTCAATCGCCGCCGTGCCGAGGATGATCCGCTGGACCCCAAGCCCGAGCAGCCGCTCCACATCGGCCTCCGTGCGAAGGCCGCCGCCAAGCTGCACCGGAACGTCGACCGCGGCCGCGATCTGCCCGATCAGCTCCGCATTCACGGGATGTCCCGCCTTGGCTCCGTCCAGATCGACGAGATGTATCCAGGCAGCGCCCTGCGCCTGCCATTCCAGCGCCGCGTTCACGGGGCTGTCGTTGTAGACCGTCTCCTGGTTGTAGTCGCCTTGCACGAGGCGGACGGCGCGGCCGCCGCGGATATCGATGGCCGGGTAGATGGTGAACTTGGACATTAGGTTGATTCCTCCACAAATGAGATGGGCAAGCCGAAGGCTTGCCGGTACGCGGATGATGATTCCGGCCAGGCAGTCTGTCTCCAAGAGTCGGGCGGAGAATAATCGAGCAGCAGGTCCAGTCGGGCAGCCCGGCAGCTTCATCTCCGGCCGGCGGCTTATCCGCGAGCCAAGACGAGAAAATTGCGCAGCAGGCTCATGCCGAGCTCGCCGCTTTTTTCCGGATGGAACTGCATGCCGTATACGTTGCCGCGTCCTACGATAGCCGTAACCGGCTGATGGTAGTCGGCTGTCGCGATCAGATCGCTCTTTTCGCCGACTTGGACATGATAGGAATGGACGAAATAGACATGACCCTCCTCCAGGCCCGCCGTCAACGGACTGGGCTGCAGGAAGTCCAGGCGGTTCCAGCCCATATGAGGAATCTTGTAGTCCCCCTCGAAGCGCACGACCCGGCCCGGCAGCAAGCCAAGCCCTTCATGGCTGCCATGCTCCTCGCCTTCCGCGAACAGCAGCTGCATGCCGAGGCAGATGCCGAGCAGCGGCTTGCCCGAAGCCGCGTAAGCCCGCGCCGCCTCGTCCATGCCCGTCTCGCGCAGATAGGCCATCGCATCCCCGAAAGCGCCGACGCCGGGAAGGATGGCGGCATCCGCTCCAAGAATCTCGGCCCTGTCCGCGGTCACGACGGCTTCGAAACCAAGCCGCTCCACCGCTTTGCTGACGCTATGGAGATTGCCGAGGCCGTAATCGATGATCGCGATCATCTACAGCACACCCTTCGTCGAAGGCACTCCCTGCACGCGCGGGTCGATGGAGGTCGCCTCGTCCAAGGCGCGTCCAAGCGCCTTGAACACCGCTTCGATCATATGATGCGTGTTTTTGCCGTAATGGACGATGACGTGAAGGGTGAAGCGGCCCTCGAGCGCCAGCTTCCACAGGAATTCATGCACGAGCTCCGTGGAGAAGCTGCCCACCTGCTGGGAAGGATACTCGGCCCGATACTCGAAATGAGGCCTGTTGCTGAGATCAATGACAACCTGGGCAAGAGCTTCGTCCATCGGGACGAACACGCTCGCATAACGCTTGATTCCCCGCTTGTCCCCAAGCGCCTCCCGCAGCGTCTGTCCGAGGCAGATGCCGATGTCCTCCACCGTGTGATGATCGTCGATATCGACGTCGCCGCGCGCTTCGACCTTCAGGTCGAACTGCCCGTGCTTCGTGAACAGATCCAGCATATGATTCAGAAAAGGAACATCCGTCTCGATCTCCGAGCGGCCGCTTCCATCCACGCCGAACGCGAGCTTGATGTCGGTTTCGTTCGTCTTGCGCGCCACCTCGGCGCGGCGGTCTTGTTGCGGCTTGTTGTCGTCTTGTGCCATCTCTTATTCCCTCTTTCCGTCCGTAGCTTGGTTCGCCGCTCCTGCGGCGGGTACGGCCTCCCGCTCCAACCGCACTTCGATCGCGCGGGCGTGGCCTTCCAGCCCTTCATGCCGAGCCAGCGTCATGATCGCTTGGCCGTCCCGCAGCAGCGCCTCGCGGCTGTACGAGATCAGGCTGGATTTTTTGATGAAGTCGTCCACATTGACGGGAGAGCTGAATCTCGCCGTGCCGTTGGTCGGAATGATATGGTTCGGTCCCGCGTAGTAATCGCCGACGGGCTCCGAGCTGTACGGCCCGAGGAAGATCGCTCCGGCATTCTCGATGGAGCCGAGCAGGGCCATCGGGTCGGCGGTCAGCACCTCCAAATGCTCAGGCGCGAGCCGGTTGACGATGTCCACGCCGGCTGCGATGGAATCGACCAGCAGGATGGCTCCATGCCGGTCGATCGACTCCCTCGCGATCGCAGCGCGCGGGAGCAGCGCCAGCTGGCGCTCCACCTCCGCTGCTGTCGCTTCGGCAAGCTCTCTCGACGGCGTGATGAGAATGCTCGACGCCATCTCGTCATGCTCCGCCTGCGACAGCAGGTCGGCTGCGACATACGCCGGCTCGGCCGTATCGTCGGCCAGCACCGCGATTTCGCTCGGCCCGGCTATGCTGTCGATATCGACGGCGCCATAGACGGCGCGTTTGGCGAGGGCGACGTAGATGTTTCCGGGACCGCAGATTTTGTCCACCGGCGGGATGCTCTCCGTTCCGTAGGCAAGCGCGGCGATCGCCTGCGCTCCGCCGACGCGGTACATCTCCTTGACGCCGGCTTCGGCTGCCGCAACGAGGATGTACGGGTCGACGCCCGCTTTGCCTCCCGTCGCCGGAGGCGTGACCATGACGATCTCGGGAACGCCGGCGACCTGCGCCGGGATGACGTTCATCAGCACGGAAGAAGGATAGGCGGCTTTGCCTCCCGGCACGTATACGCCTACCCGCTTCAAGGGGCGCAGCACTTGGCCCAGCACGGTGCCGTCCGGCTGCACATCCATCCAGGACTGGCGCCGCTGGCGCTCATGGTAGCGGCGGATATTCGCAGCCGCGCCGCGGATGGCGTCCAGGAAATCCGGCTCCACCCAGCTGTAGGCGGACTGGATCTCCTCCTCCGTCACCCGCAGGTCCGACGCCGAGAGAGACACGCCGTCGTATTTTTCCGTCAGCTCCAGCAGCGCCTCGTCGCCGCGTGTCCGGAGGGCTTCCACCGTGCTCCGCACCGACTCATTCTGTTCCGGGGTTCCATATTCCACTTCCCGGGTCAACTTGAACTGCTCCGCCCGCATGATGCGCATGCAGCCTCCCCCTTTCGATCGTTGTCGCATTATCGAGATGTTTTGCGCCTCAAGCCCTGCCGGAAGCGGATCTCCTCCTAGCGCTGCGGCTCCAGACGCTCCAAAAGCAAATCCAGCGTCAGATCCGCCATGGACTCCAGCTGCAGGTCGGCTCCGCTGAACGTCAAATGCCGCGTGACGGAGTTCGGAATCACGACCGTCCGCATGCCGGCAGCGCGGGCGGCCGTGAAGCCGTTGAGCGAATCCTCGAACGATACCGCCTCATGCCCCTGGACGCCAAGCTCCGTCAGCGAGGCGAGGTAGAGCTCGGGATCCGGCTTGATCTGCTTCACTTTATCCTTCGTCTGGAAAGAGTCGAAGCGATCCAACAGTCCATGCCTCGCCAGCAAAGGCTCGATCCAGCCCCAGGAGGAGCTGGAGGCCAGGCCGACGGCAAGCCCCAGCTCGCGGGCGCGCGCCAAATTCTCCCGGACTCCCGGCAGGATGGAGGATTCCCGGACGATGGCCGAATAGATCTCCTTGTACCGGGTTTCGATGAGCTCCCTCTCCAGCGGCTTGCCCAGAATCTCTTCCAGATAAGCATAAGGGTCGAAAGCCGCAAAGGACGTTCCGACGCACCGGGCGTACATTTCCAGCGGAAGCTCTGCTCCATGCTCGCGGTATACCCGATTGAACGCCTCGTAGGAAGGCGTCTCCGTATCCAGAATCAGCCCGTCAAAATCGAAGACCACTGCCTTAATCGCCGTCATCGCCATTCCTCCGTCTGAATCGGTCCCGTGAAGGCTTCTTGGACCGCCGATTCTCATCTGATCTCTACGCCTTTGCGCCCAATGCCGCCTGAAGACGATCGCAAAGGCTCTGGATCGCATCGTTCTTCATGCGGTAGCTGACGCGGTTGGCGATCAGCCTGCTCGTGATGCTGAAGATTTCTTCCATCTCCACAAGCCCGTTGTCGCGCAGCGTCTGCCCGGTCTCCACCATGTCGACGATCCGGTCGGCAAGGCCGATCAGAGGAGCCAGCTCGATGGAGCCGTTCAGCTTGATGACCTCGACCTGCTGCCCGCGCTCCCGGAAATACTGGGAGGCTACCGCAGGATATTTCGTCGCGACGCGCGGATTGATGACCGGCTTCCAGTCCGGCAGCCCGATGACCGACATGCGGCAGCGGGCGATACCCAGATCGAGCAGCTCGTAGACGTCCTTGTTTTCCTCCATCAGCACGTCCTTGCCGACGACACCGATATCAGCGACTCCATATTCCACATACGTCGGCACATCGACCGGCTTGGCCATGATGAATTCCATGCGCGCCTCCGGCACTTCGACGATCAGCTTCCTCGATTCGTCGACCTCTTCGTTGATAAGGAGGCCCGCTTCCCGGAACAGCCGGGAGGCTTGCTTGTAAATGCGTCCTTTCGGCATTGCGACCTTGAGAATATCGCCATCTGCCCTGCCGTCCGTCCTCATCGCCCGTCTCCCTCCTCTTGGTTCCCGTCAAAGAAGGGCAGGAACGTCCCATACACCAAGCCGCCATATTTCACGGACTCGCCGTCGGCAAGACGCAGGGCGTTGCGCTCCGGCTCTTCGCTGCCCTGGGCTTCGCCATGGCGGATTCCCGGAGCCTCCATGCAGGCCGTCACGACTGCCGCTCCTTGCCCTCTCAGCCGGATCGCTTCGGCCAGAGCGCGCTCGCGCCCCTTGCCGTCATATCCGATCAGAATCCGGCGCGGAGCCTCCTGCTCCTCGCCGACCAGCTCCAGCACCCGGGTCGTCTTGACAGCGAAGCCGGTTGCCGGCGCCGGGCGCCCGAACTGCTGGAGGAGGTTGTCGTACCGCCCGCCTCCGACGACGGGAAATCCGAGATCCGCCGCATAACCCTCGAAGGTCATGCCCGTATAATACGAGAAATCTCCGATCATCGTCAGATCGATCAGCACATGCTCGCTTACGCCGTACGCCTCCAGCACATCCCATATCTCGCACAGATGGCGAATCGACTCTTGGGCCGTGGCGTTCGGGGTCAGGCTCATCGCCTGCGTGCAGATTTCCTGGCCGCCGCGAAGGCGGAGCAGCCCCTTCAGCTCCTGCTGGACCTGCTCGGTCAGCCCCAATCTTCCAAGCTGGTCCCGATACCCGACATGATCCCGGTTGAGCAGATAATCCTTGAGCTTGCCCTGGCATTCCGTCCGTCCCGGCAGCAGCTCTTCCAGCAATCCGTTCAGAAAGCCCACATGGCCGACCGCGATGCGGAATTTCTCTACCCCCGCGGCTTGTAGGGAGGCGATCGCAAGGGCGATGACCTCGGCATCCGCTTCTGCCGACGCGTCTCCGACCAGCTCGACGCCGGTCTGGAAAAACTCCGCATCCCGTCCCGCTTCGTTCTCGAACGCGCGGAATACGCTGGAATGATAGGAAAGGCGCAGCGGAAACGGCTGATCCCGCAGCAGAGAGGATACGACACGCGCGATCGGCGCGGTCATATCGGAACGAAGCACGAGCGTCGTGCCGCGGTTGTTCAGCAGCTTGAACAGCCGCTGATCGGACGTCGAGCTGGCGACGCCTACAGTATCGTAATATTCCAGCGTAGGGGTCATGATCTGATCGTAGCCCCATCGTTCCATGCAGCTCAGCACGCTGCTTTCGATCTGCCTGAGCTTGGATACGGCATGGGGGAGATAGTCCTTGACGCCTACCGGCTTTTCAAAAACTTTTGGTTTGGACATCGGTTTGGTCTCCTAATATAAACAGACGCTTGAAGCGAGCGGCTTCAAGCGTTCGCTTTAGTAAGTTAATGTGCTACCAAGTTACCATACTGCCAAAGTAAAGGTATTTGTAATCCTATCATGATTCGGTCTCTCCCGTCAACCGGACACGAGCCGCCAGAACCGCCTTGCTTGCGGGTTCGGGCGGCTCGTGCCATACCGTATGAGAGTGAAAGGAAGCCGTCCTTAGGAGGACCGCAGAGATCGCCATGGGCTGGCTCCGGTTCACCGGGGATGACGACAGCTCGTTGATTGGCTCTTAAGATGGTTCCGCCGGAAGCTGAGGCAGCTTCTTGCGGCGCAGAACGACGACCTCCCAAGCCGACCGCAGCCATAGGGCGCCGACAAACATGACAAGCAGAGGAAGCGCGAGCAGCAGGTAGGCCCGATCCGGGGGCTGATAGCGATTGTGGCCGATCAGACGGGGAGCCTGCTTCATGAGCTCGATCTGCAGCTCGGGATCGTTCTCCGCTCCGCCGGCATTGAGCCGGAATCCGTTCCCTCTCCCCGGACCGTTCATGCCCGGCTTCACCGTCAACGTCACGTTGATGCCGAGCTCCTTGCATGTGCGGAGCAGCGGCCGCGAGAAAGCTCCGTATGGAAAGGCGAGCACATCGTTGCGCACGCCGAGTTCCTTCTGCAGCTTCCGATTGGCGTGGTCCAGGTCGGCGCGGATGCGGCTTTCGTATTCTTTCTCGGTCTCGCGTCGGCCAAGGTCGCTCCGGTACACCCTTCCGGCCAGAAGAGGCACCAGCTTGTTTCCCTTCGCATTCTCCGGCGCATAGGCATGGGAATCGTACGTATGGCTGTAAAAATCCATTCCATGCTTGCGCATGGCTTTCATCTGTTCCCAGGTCAGCTTCGGCACGCCGGCATGCTTGGGGTTTCCGATCGTGCCGGCGATGACGAAGTTGGTCGCGGTCAGCCGGTTCTTGAGCAGGACGGGATATGCATACCGATAAAAGGATTCGTAGCCGTCATCGAACGTAAGCAGCACCGCGTTGTCGGGCACCGGCTTGCGCTTTAGGATGAAGGCCTTGTATTCATCCATGCTGATGACATGGAAGTTGTTTTCGCGCATCAGGTCGAGCTGCCGCTCCAGCTTGTCCAAGGCCAGCGCCTTCGTGTCGGAAGGGGTCGGCTGCACGTCATGGTACATCAGGACAATGACTTTATTGCGATAATAGATGCCCTTGGGCGTTCGTTCTCCGGGCTTCAGATCCTTGTATTCCCCTCCGGCTTCCTCCTCGCTCATCGCAGGGGCTTCCGACAGCAGGCGCTTGACGGCCGGGAAGTGTTCCCGGTAGCGAACGGCAGCCGCGCCGGCAGCCGTCAGGCACAGGACGAAGGCCAGGACAGCCGACAGCAGCCAAAACCGCTTGACGGTACTCAATCGCGTTCTCTCCTTGCAGGTTGGACTGGCATATTCAATAGAGGCCAATCCTGTAAACGAGTCCTGTCCGCAAAAAGTTGCCTCGGCTTCCCGTCTTCCATCCTAGATATGTCCTGCTTATGCCCGGTCTATGCCTGTCTATGTCCGGCTTCAATCCTGTTCGCGGATGATCCGGAACGGATTCCCCCCAACGAATGCGCCGGCAGGCACATCCCGATGGACCAGGGAACCGGCGGCGACGACAGCGCCGTCGCCGATCGTCACTCCGGGGAGGATCGTCGTATTGGCTCCGATCATGACGTTGGAGCCGATCACGACATCTCCCAGCCGGTATTCATGGATCAAATATTCGTGGGTCAGGATGGTCGTATTGTAGCCGATGATGCAGTTGTCCCCCACTGTGATCCGCTCGGGAAAAAAGACATCCACCATGACCATGAGCGCGAACGACGTCGTCTTGCCGACCCGCATGCCGAGAATCCGGCGATAGATCCAGTTTTTGACCGGCAGGGAGGGGCAATAGCGGGAGATCTGGATGGCGGCGAAGTTGCGAACCGCCTTGAATCGGCTTACCGTCCGGTATACCTGCCACAGCGCATTCGGCCCTTCGGTCGGATAACGCTCGACATTCCTCACCGGGCCTCCTGCTCCAATCCGAGCAGGGCATACAGATCCCTCATGTCCTGAAGCACATGGGCGGCGCCGTATTGACGCAGCAGCTCCTCGCCCTTGAGGGACCAGGCGACGCCGACCGGCACTGCTCCCGCCTCCAGAGCGGACTGGATGTCCACGGTGCTGTCGCCGACCATCATCGTCTCCTCCGGCTTCGCTCCCAGCATCTCCATGGCGCGCAGGACCGGCTCCGGGTGCGGCTTCGGGTTGTCTACGTCATCCAGCGTGACGATGGCATCCATATAGTCCAGCAGTCCCGTCAGGCGAAGCCCTTTTTCCGTGGACATGCGGATCTTCGTCGTGACGACGCCAAGCTTGAAGCCCGCGGCCTTGAGCCGCTCCAGCACCTCGGCCGTATGGGGGAACGGCACGACGAGATCGTCATGCAGCTTCATGTTCATTTCCCGGTACAGGGAAATGAGATGCGAGGTTTCTTCCTGGCCGGAGAAATGCTTCATCTGGTCGACCAGAGTAAGGCCCATATATGGAATCATCTGCTCCCTCCCGAAGTCTGCGGGGACAACTCCCTGCAGCGCGTGGAGGAAGGAGCGCATGATCAATTCATTCGTGTCGAGAATGGTGCCGTCCAAGTCAAACAGTAGGTTTTGTATGGGCGTTTTCATCGTGATGATTCTCCTTTGCTGCTTCGGAAACGGGCTGTGCCTCCTGCGGCTCCACGCCGGCGGGAAGTCCGGTCTTGCGGTTGATGACCGGGTCGGAATACCGCTCCGCGGCAAGTCCTGTCGAGCGGCGGACGATGATCATGACGATGCAGAACAGGATGGCGAGAACGGCGATCAGCTGAGAGCTGCGGACATTGCCATAGGCCGGATCCAGATAGCCCGGTTCGAACAGGATCTTCATCGGGGACCAAAGACCGTTCATCAGGGATTCGAGCCAAGCGGGACCTGCGAAGGCAAGGCTGTCCGTACGCAGCCCCTCAATGAAGAAGCGGCCGATCGAGTACCAGATCAGATAGGTGAAGAACATTTCTCCGGCGCGGACCCAGGGACGGCGGCGAAGGACAAAGATAAGCAGGATGCCGATGATGTTCCATACCGATTCGTACAGGAAAGTCGGATGATGGAACTGTCCGGTGCTTTCCACATACATCTGGTCCACGATCCAGTCCGGCAGATGCAGCTCGCCGCTCAGGAACCGGCGCGTGACGGGACCGCCATAGGCTTCCTGGTTGACGAAGTTGCCCCAGCGGCCGATAATCTGGCCGATCAGCAGAGACGGGGCGCATATATCGACGATGCGCCAGAAATTGAGGCCTTTGCGGCGCACATAGAAGATCGCGCAGATAATGGCGCCGATCAAGGCGCCGTAGATAGCGATGCCGCCGTTCCAGATCGCCAGGATCTCGCCTGGATGCTGGCGGTAATAATCCCATTTGAACAGGACGAAGTAGGCGCGGGCCGCTATGATCGCGGATGGGACCCCGAGCAGCAGCAGGTCCATGAAGAAATCGGACGAGATGCCGAAGCGCTTGCCCTCCCGGATCGCCAGCACCAGTCCCATCAACGCCCCCAGTCCGAGAATGATTCCATACCAGTGGACCGTTATCGGTCCAAGCTCGAAGGCTATGGGATTGATACGAAGAGAATATTCCGTCATCGTTGCCGACCTCTTTCCATAGGAAGATTGCCCTTATTCATAGTCGTCCATGTCATCTGCGATCGTTTCAGTAAGCTTGTTCGTGAACTGCAGCGCGGCGTTGTATCCCATCCGCTTCAAGCGGTAGTTCATCGCGGCGACCTCGATGATGACGGCAAGGTTGCGTCCAGGGCGGACGGGAACCGTCACGAGCGGAACATCCGTCTCGATGATGCGGGTCGTCTCCTCGTCCAGGCCGAGACGGTCGTACTGCTTCTCCGGCTGCCAGTTCTCGAGCTTGATGACCACGCTGATGCGCTTGTTGTTGCGGATGGCGCCCGCGCCGAACAGCGTCATCACATTGATGATGCCGAGACCCCGAATCTCCAGCAGATGCCGGATCAGCTCCGGAGCCGTTCCGTGCAGCTGCCCGTCCGATGTTTGCCTGATCTCGACGGCATCGTCCGCGACAAGCCGGTGGCCGCGCTTCACGAGCTCGAGCGCCGTCTCGCTTTTGCCGATGCCGCTGCCGCCTGTAATGAGGATGCCCATGCCGTACACATCCACGAGGACGCCATGGATCGTCGTTGTCGGCGCAAGCCGGCGCTCCAGGAAGTTGGTCAGGCGGCTGGAGAAGATCGTCGTTGATATCTGGCTTCGCAGCACCGGAATATGCTTCTCCGCCGCTTGCTCGATCAGCTCGAGCGGCGGTTCCAATCCGCGGGTGAGCATGATGCATGGCGTCTCATCGTTGCACAGCTTTTCCAGTCTTTCCTTGCGTTCCCGGCTGTCCAGCGTCTGGATGAACGCCAATTCCGTCTTGCCGAGCAATTGAACCCGCTCTTTCGGGTAATAATGGAAATAGCCGGCCATCTCCAGCGCAGGCCGGTACAGATCGTCGGTCGTTATGATTCGCTGCATGCCGTCCTCTCCTGCCAGAATCTCCAGTTGAAACGGCTGCACCAATTCGGATACCTTGACTTTTTTAGCCATGAGGGCCCTCCTGTATGTCTCCCTGTTCCAGGGCATATGTACGTTGCTTGCGGGCGATTCGTAGAGCCTTCTGCCTATTAGTTCCATCCTAAAGGAAAACGGGCATCAGCGCAACGTAGCGCGCGTCCACAACATTTACGCGATCCATTGCGTCTATTACAATGGATAAAGCAGACTACCGTCAAGCGAGGTGGAAAAATGCGCTCCAAACGAAATCAACGCGGAAGCCGGAGCCGTTTCGTCCGGCCCGCTCTCATTGCCGTTGCCCTTGCGGCTGCAGCTGCCGGCTCGGCATGGTCCGAGTACAGCCCCTCCCATCCAAGCTTCGCCTCGACGGCCGGACTGCAGCCTGCCGCGGCTGCGCCGGCCAAGATCCGGGCTGTGGACGAGTCGACCGTTTCCTGGCCGCCCGTAGCAGGCTTGACGAATGCCCAAAGCCAGGACATCGCCAGACGGATCGCATCCATGAGCACAGAGGAAAAGGTTGGACAATTGGTCATCGCAGGCGTGGAAGGAATCAAGCCGGACAAAGAAGCCGAAACGCTGGTCCGGGACTACCGCGTCGGGGGATTCATCCTTTTCCGTGACAATATGAAGACTCTGCAAGGAACCGTCGATTTTCTCAATAGCCTCAAGGCTCTGAACAAGGCGGCAGGAAATCTCCCGCTTATGCTCGGAGTCGATGAAGAAGGCGGCAAAGTAACCCGGATGCCGGCATCGGTAGAGAAAATACCGAGCAGCGGCATCATCGGCCAGTCAGGCAATGCCGCATACGCACGCGATGTCAGCCAATTGCTGGCAAGGAGAGTCAAAGCATTCGGCTTCTCCGTGGACTTTGCTCCCGTGCTCGACGTCAACAGCAATCCCGACAATCCGGTCATCGGCGACCGCTCTTACGGCAGCAACCCTCAGCTTGTATCCAAGCTTGGGACTGCCGCCATGCTGGGATTCAAGAAGGAGGGCATCCTCGGCGTCCTCAAGCATTTTCCGGGTCATGGAGATACTTCCGTCGATTCCCACAAGCAGCTTCCTGTCACCGGCAACGGTTTGAGCAGGCTGCAGGAGGTGGAGCTTCCTCCGTTCCAGGCCGCAATCGACCAGGGAGCGGACGCCGTGATGGTTGCCCATATTCTGCTGCCCAAGCTGGACGCCGAGTACCCGGCTTCGATGTCCAAGCCTGTCATTACCGGACTGCTGCGGGATAAGATGAAATTCAACGGCCTTGTGTTCAGCGACGATCTGACCATGGGGGCCATCCTGGAAAACTATGATGTCGGAGATGCGGCCGTCCGAACCATATCGGCCGGCGGAGATATCGTCATCGTCTCGCATGGCAACGACAATATCATCCATGTGCTGCAGAAGCTTCGGAAGGCTGCTGCCGACGGATCGATCACCGCCTCGCGGCTCAACGAAAGCGTCTACCGCATTATGGCTCGCAAGCTCCAATACCAGATGACAGACGGCAAGATAAGCTCCATTTCGGTCGATCAGCTCAATAGGGATGCACTCAAGGTGCTTGATGCCTATCGGAAGTAAGTCCGTTTGCTCTTTTAGAAAGCAGCTTCATGACAACGGGGACAGGGCCAATCGGCAAAAGTCGGCTGGCCTGGCCCCATAGGCAAAAAGGCTGCCGATCATGTTCCCATGATCGGCAGCCTTTTTTTATTGTAGGATTAGTTCTCGAACAGGTTCAGCTCAGTCGCTTTGTCGAAGACATGGACTTTGTTCATATCCAGAGCGAGCTTGACGCTCGTGCCGTCACGCATGCCGGAACGTCCGTCAACGCGGGCGATAACTGTATCGTTGCCGATTCCGTTCAGGTACAGGTACATTTCGTGGCCAAGGTTCTCCGCCACTTCGATGTTGGCGTTGACGATGCTGTTAGGCGAAGCTTCCAGGAAGACCGGCTCTTCGTGCAGGTCCTCAGGACGAACACCCAGAACGACTTCTTTGCCTACGAAGCCCTTGTCGCGCAGGACGTTGGCTTTGCCTTCTGGAAGGACAACATCCACACCCGCAGCCTTGAAGCGCATCGCGCCGCCTGCTTCGCTCAGCGTACCGGTGATGAAGTTCATCGCTGGCGCGCCGATGAATCCGGCAACGAAGATGTTCAGCGGGTGGTTGTAAAGCTCATCCGGGCTTGCGTTTTGCTGAATGAGGCCGTCCTTCATGACAACGATGCGGTCGCCCATGGTCATGGCTTCGATCTGGTCATGCGTTACGTAGATCGTCGTCGTTTCCAGACGTTTCGTCAGCTTGCTGATCTCAGCGCGCATTTGGCCGCGGAGCTTGGCGTCAAGGTTGGAAAGCGGTTCGTCCATCAGGAACACTTGCGGTTCGCGGACGATAGCGCGGCCCAGGGCGACACGCTGGCGTTGGCCGCCGGAGAGTGCTTTCGGCTTGCGCTCCAGAAGATGCTCGATATCAAGAATTTTTGCCGCTTCGCGAACGCGCTTATCGATGTCGGCTTTTTTGAACTTGCGCAGCTTCAGGCCGAAAGCCATGTTCTGGTACACGTTCATGTGCGGGTACAGGGCGTAGGATTGGAATACCATCGCGATGTCGCGGTCTTTAGGGGCGACATCGTTCACAAGGCGATCGCCGATGAACAGCTTGCCTTCGGAGATTTCCTCCAGACCAGCGATCATGCGGAGCGTCGTGGATTTGCCGCAGCCGGAAGGACCGACCAGGACGAGGAATTCCTTATCCTTGATGTCCAGGTTGATGTCTTTTACCGATGCGTTGTCGGATCCAGGGTATTTCTTGTAAACATGTTCTAAACGTACGCCTGCCATGTTTGTTTCCCCCTATGTGAGTGAGTAGGTGATACCTCTACGGTTGAATGATCTTATGAATCTATATTAACCGAAGATGTAAGCGTATGACTATGCACAAACCCTACAAAAAAACTAAGGTCTTTTCGTGACTTTATCCAATAGCAGAATGATCTTGACCATGACGGCGTCCCGGAAGAGCCTGACGTCCAGTCCCGTTTCCTGCTTCAGCTTGTCCAATCGGTAAAGAAGGGTATTCCGGTGGATATACAGCTTCTTCGCCGTCTCGCTTACATTGCAGTCCAAGGCGAAGAACGTCTCCAGCGTCGTGAGGATTTCCGGCTCCATGTAATAATCCGACCGGCTGAGCGTCTGCTCGATGAACTTGCTGCGCTCCCGTTCCGGGATGGAGCTGAGTAAGCTCTCGAGATGCAGCTGCCAAGGCAGATGGAGGTTCGAGCCGACATGGAACCGTCTTCCCAGCTCCACCGTCTCCTTCAGCAGAGCCGCGCTGTCGACAAGCGACTTCAGGGGCTGCATCGGCAGCGACAGCGCAAGATGGCATTCGCCCAGCCATTCGCTCGCCAGCATCTCATGAAGGCCGAGGCCGATGGACTTCAGGCTTTCTTCCTCCGATTCGTCCTCTTCGGTTCCTTCCAGCTGGGAATCCCTGAGCAGGGATACCGGACTGAGAATAAGCCATTCGTTGCGCTGAAGCGGAATCAGGAGCACTTCCTCCGGGAAGAAAGACAAGAGCAGCTTCTCCAGCTCACTGTAGGAATCGTCGGCTGCTCCGGGATACTCCCGCACGAGCAGAATCGGAATCATCTCGGCATACAGCCGGCCTCCCTCGGCAAGCGATGCCGGCAGCGGATCATGTCTCGAGCTGTCCAGCTGCCCATTGATCCAGCGGCCCAGTTCGGCTGCGGTCTTCTCCATGCCCGTCGCCGGCTTGACGTTCCAGGCACGATCCGGCCTGGCGTATTTCAGCGTCAAGCGAAGAAGCCGAATCTCGGTTTCCGATAGAGGCTCCGTGCGGTTGATCTCCAGGCATTCGACCTTCATCCCGTCTCCAGCCAGCCTCACCAATAATCGATCCTTGTCTACAATCCAATTACCGTTCTGCTCCGCCTTGATGCCGCCGCCTGCCATGTCCCGCCACTGCGCCGCGGAGAACTGGCGAATATCGAGATCCGTCCCTAGAATGCCGCGCAGCTCTTCCAGCCACTCTCCTGATGCCATCGTATGTCCCGCCTCCTGCGCACCAGCCCTTGCAAGCCGTATGCATCCATATAAGCAAGTTTACCATGAAGGCATTCCTGCCCGCCAACCTCGGCGCCGGCCGGAGCATGATTGCGATATTGAAATTGCCGGATTTCGGTTCACATCAGCCAACCCGTAAGATTGAGTTCAGCTCGGCTGACTTGCAGTTACCATCAAGCAGCTTTGGTTATAGCATCAAGCAGCTTTGCGAATACCATCAGCCAGCCAGAAATGCCGGTTCCATTTTTCGGTTGAAAAACAAAAAAACACAGACAGCGTCTGTGCTTGGAATGTTCAATTATTGGGGAAGAAGTGAGCCATGAAGGACTCGAACCTTCGACACCCTGATTAAAAGTCAGGTGCTCTACCAACTGAGCTAATGGCTCTTAAAAAATGAAGTGGTGGAGGGCGATGGATTCGAACCACCGAACTCGTCAGAGAACAGATTTACAGTCTGCTGCGTTTGGCCACTTCGCTAGCCCTCCACAATTGCTCTAAGATGCGCCTTATAGCTCACTTAGAAAACCAATGGTGGCTTGGGACGGAATCGAACCGCCGACACAAGGATTTTCAGTCCTTTGCTCTACCAACTGAGCTACCAAGCCTTGCTTACATAAAAAAAATGGCGGAGCTGACGGGATTCGAACCCGCGGTCTCCTGCGTGACAGGCAGGCATGTTAGGCCTCTACACCACAGCTCCAAGACAATATGGTGGAAGCTGAGGGGATCGAACCCCCGACCCTCTGCTTGTAAGGCAGATGCTCTCCCAGCTGAGCTAAGCTTCCATATGTGGTAGCGGCGAAGGGAATCGAACCCCCGACCTCACGGGTATGAACCGTACGCTCTAGCCAGCTGAGCTACACCGCCACATTTTTCAGGTAAGGCATCGCCAAATGCCCAAACAATTTTTCCCGCTTCAATGTACTTGACACTGGAAGCGCGAGGCAATTGCGCCCTGAAAACTGGATCGAACCAATAGGATGGATGCTGAGTCCATTTGCTTTTCTTACCATAGGATAAGCCCTCGACCGATTAGTATTCGTCAGCTGCACGCATTGCTGCGCTTCCACCCCGAACCTATCAACCTGGTCGTCTACCAGGGGTCTTACATACTGGGAAATCTCATCTTGAGGGGGGCTTCGCGCTTAGATGCTTTCAGCGCTTATCCCGTCCGTACGTAGCTACCCAGCGGTGCTCCTGGCGGAACAACTGGTACACCAGCGGTACGTCCATCCCGGTCCTCTCGTACTAAGGACAGCTCCTCTCAAATTTCCTGCGCCCACGACAGATAGGGACCGAACTGTCTCACGACGTTCTGAACCCAGCTCGCGTACCGCTTTAATGGGCGAACAGCCCAACCCTTGGGACCTACTTCAGCCCCAGGATGCGATGAGCCGACATCGAGGTGCCAAACCTCCCCGTCGATGTGGACTCTTGGGGGAGATAAGCCTGTTATCCCCAGGGTAGCTTTTATCCGTTGAGCGATGGCCCTTCCATTCGGTACCACCGGATCACTAAGCCCGACTTTCGTCCCTGCTCGACTTGTAGGTCTCGCAGTCAAGCTCCCTTATGCCTTTGCACGCTGCGAATGATTTCCAACCATTCTGAGGGAACCTTTGGGCGCCTCCGTTACATTTTAGGAGGCGACCGCCCCAGTCAAACTGCCCGCCTGACACGGTCCCTGTACCGGTTTCACGGTACCAGGTTAGAACTCCGATACGATCAGGGTGGTATCCCAACGGTGCCTCCACCGAAGCTGGCGCTCCGGCTTCTTAGGCTCCCACCTATCCTGTACAGATCGTACCAAAGTCCAATATCAAGCTGCAGTAAAGCTCCATGGGGTCTTTCCGT